>NZ_JBFEKM010000197.1:0-6330 GCF_041552635.1 Sulfitobacter sp. | reverse complement strand
CTCGGTCCAGGCCGCGTTGGGCGGTGTGCCTGACATCGCGGTGGGCAACATCGTGGGATCGAACATCGCCAACATCCTGCTAATCGTTGGCCTGACCAGTCTCGTCTGGCCGATCCGTGTCTCTGGCGGGACACTGCGGCGGGATACAGCTGTCATGCTCGCGGCGGCGATTGCCCTAGTGCCGATCTTTGCGATGGGCGAAATCGGCCGGTTTCCGGGTGCCGTGCTGGTGCTTGGTCTGGTGGGCTACCTGATATGGGTCTACCTGCAACCCGGTGACGCCGTCGATGACGATGCTGATACGTCGGTGCCGTCCTCGATGCTTATTTCCGCGCTCTGGGTTTTGGGTGGTTTTGTCGTCTTAATGTTCGGCGCACGTTTTCTGGTTGATGGATCCGTGTCCATCGCCCGGGGCTTTGGCATCTCCGAGGCGTTCATCGGGCTGACAATTGTGGCGGTGGGCACATCCTTGCCAGAACTTGCCACGTCCATCATCGCAGCCTTCCGGCGTCAGTCAGAAATCGCGATCGGCAATATCGTCGGGTCCAACATCTTCAACGTGCTGGGTATTCTGGGCGTGACGGCACTGATCAAACCGGTTCCTGTCGCCGATCGGTTCCTGACCTTCGATCTGCCAATCATGATTGCGGCCTCGCTGGCACTGACTGCGCTGCTTTTGACCCGTCCAATAATCGGGAGGGGCATCGGGTTGGTTGTGCTGATCGCATACGTTACCTACGTTTGGCTCGCGCAGTAACTAAGGGCTCACAACCGCCATTAGCTGCATCTTTGCCCAATGTCCGCTCTGGCGCAACGGCCAAACTTTGCAAATGTCGCTCTCTGCGCATATGCAACCAACGCAATAGACTGACTGTATCCATTTGAAACTATGTAGTAAAAATGGTGCCCAGGGGCGGAATCGAACCACCGACACGAGGATTCTCAATCCTCAATCACAGCATTTCATCTTACATCATAGTGGTTACTCATAAGCACTCTGAAGCAATAAATTTTCTTATATATTCTTGTTTTTATTGTATAATTTATTACCTAGAAGTCCTCATTATAGCGTTTCTGGCACCAAGGTAGCGCGAGCGATCTGTGTCACCATTGCGTCACGAGTAAGGGCGTGCCAAATATGCTTCAACAACAAACTGGAGTAATGAAATGGCCGCCGAAGACCTGACCGACGCATATTTACGCACACTCCGCGTAGAGAAGAGAACTGAATTTTCGGATAGAAAAGAGACTGGTCTCTCAGCCCGCGCTCTGCCATCCGGCACGATTACTTTTGCCTTTCGTATGAGATCTCCGGACGGCGGCACACAGAGAGCCGTCATCGGACAGTATCCGGACATGAAGCTCGCAGAAGCCCGACGGAGAGCTTCAGTGCTTCGCACCGCCGTAAGAGATGGAGGGGACATCACCGCTGCCGCCAGGAAAGCAGTGGCAGCGGCCGAAGCAGATCTCTCGAAAGGAATTCCTACTCTGATGGAGGTTCTTGAGGAGTATGAGAAACAAATGTCGTCGAAGCGGAAAACGTGGCGTCGGAATGAGACTGGTGCCGAATGCGAAGCAATCCGGCGGATAAGAGCCGTCTTCCCTGACTTTTTGTCAATGCTTGTAACAGAGATTGAACTGACCCAAATTGCCGCTGCGATGAACAGCTACGTACCAAAATCGGGACAAGTGAAGGCGAATGGGCAGGTTTCACGGGCACGAGCGTATCTGATGCCCGTACTTGACTGGTGCGCACACAGAAACCGTTTTGACAAAGTCGGCCTGGGACGTCCATTCAAGATAGATGTTGTAGACTTGCGTCAAACGTACGATCCCGCGTCCGATGACTATGACATAGTTGGTAGTCGTGATCGTGCTCTTGACCACCTAGAACTGGCGCGAGTGATGCCATTGCTGATTTGGCCAGCTCCAAAAGACCTTGCTATGAAAATGAAAGTCGAAGACGACTTGCGGCCTGCTGCCCTTCGATTTTTACTATTCACCTGCGCTCGGCTTGATGAAATGGTAAAGATGCGCTGGGAAGATTTTCGCGAAAACTCTGGCCTTTGGCATAAGCCGTATGTGAAGACAATTTCGGGCCCACCCCGTCAGCAGTATCTTCCGTTATCAGACGCAGCAATCGCCTTATTGAAAAGCCTTCCAAACTTCGAAACACGTCAAGGTGACCAGCTTGTTTTTCCAAATGAAGCCGGAAACTTCATGGGAAACTGGCACCGCATTACAAAAGCTGTTCAGCGCGAAAGCGGAACAAATGACTGGCATCGTCATGACTTGCGGAGAACAGGCGCCAGCATCATGAAGGCGCTCGGGATTAATGCTCGGGTGATCGACGAAATTCTTGCACACAACGCAAAAAATGAAGACGATGGAACCTCAAAATCTCTCGAAGCCTATCTGTCTTCCGTCCACCTGCTGGACCATGTTGAAGATCCGAAAAAGGTTGCCTTAGACAAACTTGCTGAAGCGCTGTGCTTTATCGAGAGTGATTTACAAAACCAATGAATCTCGAAGATTCGCTGTATTTCCAACATTGAGGGAAATTAATCAAAAGGTGGCAAGCATGGGCTTACGATGACATTCTTCCGTTCAGTATACCGTTACGATCGACAGCGCCGCTTTGGCCCCCCGAGGTTGAACCCGATTGCTCCCCTTTTGGCGCTATGATCTACTATTAATCAAGGCAGCTGACGCACCACGACACGCCCGGTTTGGGGCACTTCGATCTTGAAATGGGCTGCCTGCATCACTGATCGAACGAGGGACGGTCGAAAACAGACCCAGTTCTCATGCCCCGGGTGACGGACGCTCTCATACCGGATGCCGGCACGCGCACCTTCAGCTCGAACACGCTGACCGAAAGCTTGTGCTACGGGGTAGTGCGCATCGTCTGGATCATGATATTCTGGATGCGCTCCGAAGATGTCGACATAGTCGCCTGCAAGGTCTGCCTTGTATTGCCGGTAGCTCTCGGATTTCTGCGTCAATGCGCTGAGCGCGATCTCCTTGCGCAGTCCGTTGGCAACTTCCAGCACTGCAGAGGTGAGGTGGGTCGAGCCATACCACGCTCCCAGACTTGGATCTGAAAACCGTAATCCACCGGGCGATCCATGAAGAAACGCGGCCACAACCACACTGGCGTTGGGGCTACCGTAAACCCATTCCGTTCGCGGCAGGCGGGACATCCGAGGCCCAACAAGACGGTCATTTGTCCAACCTTCCAGATCCATAACGGCAGCCAGATCATCATGGGTAGTGACTGTATCAAAGGCGGGGATTGGCGGAAACTGTGAGGGTATAAGGCGTGTGGTTCCCGCAGGTGCGGGCACCACATCGTAATCGGAAATTTTCATGCAAAGACAAGATTTTCTTCGGTGACAGCTTCAAAGCTGCCTTCTGGTGCGCCAGCGCCCATGTTACCGCCACGCCATGCATCGAGGTAGCGGCGCACTGACATCAGGCCATCGTGCCCGCCTTCAAGCATGTAGGCCATAGGTGAGGCTCCAGCGAAGAGCGTTCCCTGATGGGGACCCTTCAACCAGACCAGCGCCTGGCTCTCATCTTCGAAAAGAATGGTCAGCGCCTTGTAAATTCCGAGTATGGCCGAAATCCGCAATAGTGTATCAAGAGGCAGAGTCAGGGGCTGCTGTTCACGCGCCTTCTTCATCCATTGATGATAGGTAGAGCGCCCCGGGTCTCCAAGAATGGCGATACGTTCAGCTTCACTCAGATCAAACCGGTCTGCGATCTCACGAAAGGCGCGCAAGCCCGGAGCACTTGTCCGGGCACGGTCTTCTCTGGAGATAGTATGGAACTGCATGCCATCAACAGGAGCATGCGTGCTTGAGAAATGGGCGATTTGCATTTTCGCTCTCCTTTGTCCACTTACAGACATATAGTCTATATGTGGACAAGTCAATAACAGTCAGAGCTTCTATCTTTGGCAGCTGTATTCACGCCCGTCTGATTGTGTTCGGCGAAACCTTGAACAACCTTTTCAGCTGGGCGGCACCGCGACCCTCTTGATCGCGCACTTAATGACTGACCCAAAATGCGAAAGCAGACGTTCGTTTGGATCGCAGCGAATGGCGGCAGTGAGTCCATGTAACCGATTTTCTTTGTTGCAGCGAATGTCCTCTGTAGGGAAAATTGACTGCATCATGGTCGGAACAGTTGGTGGGCACGGATCAGCTGACATAGATCGGCAGTTGGGTTGGGTTAAGTTGGTCCCGTCAACAAAATCGAGGAGACGGCACATGACAAAACATACAATCTAAACAGTAAATTTCAAACTGGTCGATGGCATCAGCCGTGAAGCTTTTGCCGAGGGTGCCGAAACCTTGGTCCGAGCGGTAGCCCCAAACCTTGACTTCTGGGTGGCATTTTGCTACCTATTGATCACACAGGAGGCGAACATGGCACAATCCGTAAAACTTGCAGACGACATAATGACCTTGGTCCGCCGCGAGGCAGATCTGCATAGCCGGTCCGTAGCAGGTCAGATTACTCACTGGCTGAAAATTGGCCGGGCGATCGAACACTCTGGAAGCTTTGACTATACGCGGATCACCGCTGCACTCGAAGGCAATCTCGACACGACACAATTGGGGGAGGATGAGGACGTCGCATGGCTCGATGCCTTCACCGAGAAGATGGGGCGTGCCCCGGAAGCTGAAGAGTCCTTCTTCGCTCGGCGCCAGGCTCTCGGCCGGGGCGTTGGCCTCGATGCTGGTGGCAACCTCGTTTATGCCAAGGAGGACACTGCGGCTTGAGGCCGAGTCTTGTCCTGCTTGCCGGGCCAAATGGTGCCGGTAAATCGACCCTTTACCAGACCCGCGTCGCTCCCGGCTTCGCGGGTCCTTTCATCAATGCGGACATCATCCAGCGCGACGAGCTTCAGGATCTGTCGATGGAGGCGTCTTACCGGGCCGCCAGGATTGCCCAAGCGCGACGGATAGAGATGCTGGAGGCGGGCCAGAGCTTCGCCACCGAGACTGTATTTTCGCATCCATCCAAGCTCGAGGTCATCGAATCTGCCCGAGCGCATGGATACCTTGTCGTCGTGATGCATGTGGGCGTCGATAGTCCCGATCTGTCCGTGGGTCGCGTCAGGAGCCGCACCGAGGAGGGCGGACATGATGTTCCCGAAGAGAAGATCCGTGCGCGTTACGAGCGCGGCCAGCCCCTCATACGCGAGGCGGTGTTGCGGGCTGATAGGGGCATGGTATTCGACAACTCCGGTCTCAATACAGCGCCACAGCAGATGCTCGTCTTTGCCACTGGCCGCCTGATAAAGGCCACTCCAACCCTACCAGAGTGGGTTCTGACGGCCTATGCCGCCGATCTCGTGATCTGATCGCGGGCCTGCGAGCAATGTCGAACTTGCTCTCGAAGATATTTTCGAGACCGTAGCGCCCTTGCAGATTCGAGACGCTGGAACAGAAAGCAAAGTGGTTAACATTTTCCGTAAGGGGCTGGGGTTGCTTCCGCGGCCTTGTTTGCATGAAACTATGGTGAGTTACCACCAAGCCTTGTCGCGCCATGGCGTTGGAGTTGATCTCCTTGATACGGGTCATAGCCTTGAAGATAGCCATTTGATCCACCAACTTCTAAGAACCTCGTGTTAATAGTCACATGACTTTGACCTTCACGTCATCGACTGACACAAAATGGAAATACGGCAAACCCGGCCTTATGTATCAAACGCACCAACCGGGTGTGAACAATGATTTGCCACACACCTGCCCGTCTCAATACCTGTTGGCACTTCCGCGGGACCGGGTCTAATGTCCGTTCATGCGGGACATCAATTTCAAAGCAACCGAATATTTCGAAGCCGTGGCCCGACTGGGGACCGTAACAAAGGCAGCGCATGAACTTGGCGTCTCCCCCTCTGCCGTAAGCCAGCAGTTGACGTCGCTTGAGGCGCAATTCGGGGTCAAATTATTCCGCCGAGAAAAGCGGCGGCTGATCCTGACACTGGACGGCGATCGCTTGTTCCAGACAACGACGCAAGCGTTCAGAGCGATCAGAAACGCAAGCAGTGCCATCGGCCGGCAACGCGACATGCGCAGTCTCACAATCCGGGTCAGCCCGAGCTTTGGCGTCCGGTGGCTTGGGCCCCGCATCGCGGCCTTCGCAGAACAAAACCCGGACTGGAACATTCGTGTCGATGCGACGCCTGACTACAGCGCCTTTGAGACCGAGGCCGTTGATCTTGACCTGCGCTATGGTCTGGGCAACTGGTCGGGGCTGACCGTTGAACCGGTGGTGAACGATCTATCCTTGCCGATGTGCAACCCCGACTATTTG
>NZ_JBFEKM010000196.1:0-6475 GCF_041552635.1 Sulfitobacter sp. | reverse complement strand
AGGGCGGCGGGTTTTTGTGTCTGCCCCCGTTAACCACTTTGAACTGGTGCAGGACGCGCCGCATAGCTTGCTGTTCGGCGGCGGGATCGGCGTCACGCCGATGATCGCCTTTGCCCACCGCTTGCACGCGCTTGGACGCCCCTTTGAACTGCATTACTCGGCCCCAACCCGAACGGCCGCCGCTTTCGCGCCCCTGCTGGCCGATGTCGCGTGGGCTGACCGCGTTCACCTTCATATCAGCGCCGATGGCACGCGCGCAGACATGGACACCCTGATGGCAAGTGCGCCCAACGGCACCCACGCCTATACCTGCGGCCCTGACGCCTACATGCAAGCGGTGATGGCGGCGGGAAAGGCACGGGGCCTTCCCGACGAAGCCCTGCATCTAGAATATTTCGCCCCGCCTGTGCAGCCCGAATTCACCAACCATCCCTTCATCCTGCGCCTGCCCGATGGTCGCGATATCCCCGTCAGCGCCGATCAATCCGCCAGCGATGCCCTGATCGCCGCGGATATCAAACTGGACATCAAATGCGCAGATGGCATATGCGGTGTCTGTAAATGCACGCTGCTGTCCGGGCAGGCAGAGCACCGCGATTTCGTCCTCTCCGCCAAGCAGCGCGAGACGGCTATGATCCTGTGCCAGTCCCGCGCGGCTTCCCCCGGTGGCGTCTTGGAGATTGAGCTATGACCCGCACCGCCCTTGTCACAGGATCATCCGGATTCATCGGATATTTTACCTCTATCGCATTGCTGGACGCTGGCTGGAAAGTGATCGGGCTGGATTGTTTGTCTGACTATTACGACGTCGCCCTCAAAGAACGCCGCCAAGCGATGTTGAACCAGCACGCAGGGTTCAGCGTGATCAACGACCGTCTGGAAACGCCCGGCACGCTGATGGCGCTCTTCGAAAAGCATCGCCCCGATGCGGTGGTGCATCTGGCAGCCCAAGCCGGCGTGCGCCATTCCATTGAAGCCCCCCGCGACTACGTCGAGGCAAACCTGATCGGCACATTCGAACTGCTCGAAGCGGCCCGCGCCTATCCTCCAGCCCATATGCTGCTGGCTTCGACATCTTCGGTCTATGGCTCGAACACCGAAATGCCCTATGCCGAAACGCATAAAGTCGACACGCAAATGTCGTTCTACGCCGCCACCAAAAAGGCGACCGAGAACATGTCCCACAGCTATGCGCATCTCTATCATCTGCCGATCACCATGTTCCGGTTCTTTACCGTTTATGGCCCTTGGGGCCGCCCCGACATGGCGCATTTCAAATTTACCAAAGCGATCCTGAACGGCGACCCGATCGACATCTACAACCACGGCGACATGAAGCGTGATTTTACCTATATCGATGATCTCACCGCCTCGATCCTTGCGCTGATCGACACCGTGTCCGGTGACACGCCCGTTGAAAACGACAGCCTGTCAAACGTCGCCCCGTTCCGCGTGGTCAACATCGGCAATGACAGCCCCGTGCCGCTGATGGATTTCATCGCAGCCATCGAAAAAGCCTGCGGTCGCGAAGCGATCAAAACCTACCACGATATGCAACCGGGTGATGTGCCCGCCACTTGGGC
The DNA here is from genome assembly GCF_041552635.1 of Sulfitobacter sp. GTDB lineage: Bacteria > Pseudomonadota > Alphaproteobacteria > Rhodobacterales > Rhodobacteraceae > Sulfitobacter. The sequence goes on along the minus strand of NZ_JBFEKM010000196.1, from coordinate 4,892 downwards.
TGATGCGACACTGCTGCAAAACCTCACGGGTCAGCGCCCCGTCACCCCGATTGAAACGGGCCTGCAAAACTTCGTGGACTGGTACCGCGACTATTATAAAGTCTGATCTTTGATTTCCAAATGGTCTAAAATCCTCGCCGAAGGCTCCGCCGATTGCCACCAGCGCCGTCAATGCCTACATAACGCCCAACTCTCTCAATAAGGCCCGTTAAAATGACTTTCGACCGCTCTGTTAAAATCGCCCCTTCGATCCTTGCCGCTGATTTCGCCAATTTCGGTGCCGAATGTGCCGCCGTCGAGGCGGAAGGCGCAGATTGGGTCCATGTCGATGTAATGGATGGCCATTTTGTGCCCAACATCAGCTTTGGCCCCACGACCTGTGCTGCGATCCGCCCGCATATCAAGGGCATCATGGATGTGCATTTGATGATCTCGCCCGTAGATCCCTATATCGATGCCTTTGCGCAGGCCGGTGCCGATTTCATCACCGCCCATGTCGAAGCCACGCCCCACATTCACCGCACCTTGCAGGCGATCCGCGGCGCAGGGGCCAAGGCAGGCGTGGCGCTGAACCCCGGCACGCCCGCTTCGGCGGTCGAACACCTGCTTGATATCACCGATCTTATCTGTGTGATGACCGTGAACCCCGGCTTTGGCGGTCAGAAATTCATCGACATGTCAGACAAGATCAAAACCCTGCGCGCCATGATTGGCGACCGCCCGATCCATATCGAGATTGACGGTGGTGTGGATGTGAATACGGCCCCCATGGTCGCCCAGGCGGGTGCCGATGTGCTGGTTGCAGGCTCTGCCGTGTTCCGGGGTGGGTCTGTCTCGAACCCTGCGCCTTACGGCGAAAACATCCGCGCAATCCGCGCAGCGGCTGCGGGTGTGTACGTCTAAGCACTTCGTTCGGCATAGATAGAAATAAAAAAGCCGGCACACCACATGGTGTCCGGCCTTTTTCAATGGCTAAGTGAGCTGGCTTAGCCCAACTGATCTTTGAATGTTGCGATCAGCTTGTGCTTCAAAATCTTGCCTGTAGGTGCCGCTGGCAGGGCAGTACCGATGATGATGTGCTTGGGCCGCTTGTATCCGGTCAGCCGCTCTTTCACGAAAGCCCGCAGATCGTCGGCATCCAGGCTGTCGCCCTCGGCGATCTGGACAAAGGCCAGCACTTCCTCATCGCCATCCTTGGTCCTTCCGATCACGGCGGACTGGATCACCTGCGGGTGGTCGTTGATCGCGGCTTCGACCTCGGGCGGGTAGACGTTGAACCCACCATGAATGATCAGTTCTTTTGACCGCCCAAGAATATGCAGCAGGCCATGTTCATCAAGCTTGCCCAGATCACCTGTGCGCAGCCACCCGTCCGCATCAACCACTTTCGCAGTCTCGGTCGGGTTCCTATAGTAACCCTTCATGATCTGCGGGCCACGGGTCAGAACCTCGCCTGTGCCTGCGCTGCCGCCTTCGACGGTGTCGTCAATCTTGACCTCGATCCCCGGCAGCGCGGGGCCAACCGACACGTCGGGCGACCCGATCGGATTGGATGTCGCGGATGTACCGGCGGTGGTTTCGGTCATGCCATAGCCATTCTGGATCGCCACGCCATAGAACCCTTCGGCCTTGCGCTTCCATGCCGGATCAAGCGGCGCGGCCCCCGACGACACATAACGCAGGGTTTCGGAATTCAGCTGGGTCAGGCCTTTTTCCTTGGTGTATTGCATCAAAAGCGCATGCATCTGCGGCACGGCGGACAGGAAATTAACCCCCGTCGTCAATGCTTTATACAGTTTTTCAGCCGAAAACCGTGCCTCAAGCCGGACTTCGGCGCCGATATAACATGACGCCGTCAGCACCGAACACAGACCGAACACATGGGTCAGCGGCAACACGCCGTAAACCACATCACCCGGTGTCATGCCCCGCAGATTGGCCGAGGTCATACCACCAAAGCGCACATTGGCATGGGTCAGCATCACGCCTTTGGGGTCGCCCGTCGTGCCGGTTGTGTACAGCAACACAGCGACGTCGCTTAGGTCAGCGTCGGGATTGCTGGCAATAGGCGTGGCCAGATGCAGCGCCCCGAAAGCACCGGTGATTTCCTTGGCACCCATGTGTTCCGCGTGTTTCACCGCATCTGGCGATGCGCCCGTGGTCATCACGACAGCAGCAGGTGCCGCGTGATCCAGAATGCGTTTTACCTCGCCCTCGGTCTGGCGTGCATTCACGGGGATGATCACAGCCCCCGCTTTCCATGTGCCAAAGATCGTGGCCACCGCTGCACCGCAGTTTTCCGACAGCAGCAAAACGCGGTCATTTGGTTTCACCCCTGCTGCTTTCAATTGGTCAGCCACAGCGTCAGCCGCTTTGCCAAGCTCATTGAATGTCCAGCGGGTTCCCACGCTATCGCTGAGCGCCGGTGCATCACCCCGTGTGGTGATCTGATGTGCAAGATATTCCTCTACGCGCGCCATAATAGCTCTGCCTCCCCGCAGGTATTGTCCGCTTTGGGCCATCTTGGCCTCAAAGCGGGTATTCAGTCGGACTGCTTTTCAGCCGCCGTAATTTGGTTTTCGTTTTTCCAGAAACGCGGCGATACCTTCGGCGGCTTCGGACGCGCCAGAGGCACGGGCCATGGCGTCGCGTTCAGCGTCCAGTTGCGCGGCCTCTGTCACATCATAGCCTTGGGCGACCAAGCCGCGAATGACAGACTGCGCTTGCCGTGGCCCTTGGGCCAGACGGTCGGCATAGGCCATAGCCCCGTCCATTGCGCCCCCCGGTTCGGACAGCGCATTGACCACGCCCAGATCATACATCCGGTCAACGGTGACAGGCTGCGCCAACAGGCACATCTCCATCGCCAACTGACGTGGCAATGTCCGCGCCAGCGATGCGGTCAACCCGCCGTCAGGGACCAAGCCCGCCTTGACATAAGCCGCCGTGAATTTCGCACCTTTTGCGGCAACGATCAGATCGCAAGCCAGCGCAAAGGACAGGCCCGCACCGGCGGCACCACCTTCAACAGCGGCGATCACAGGCACAGGGCTGCTGCGGATTGCGCGCACCACATCATGCAGTTCGTCGATCTTGCTGCGGCGTTCCTCTTCGGGCAGGTCGCGCCGGGCGATCAACACATTCAGGTCGCCGCCTGCGCAGAAAAAATCGCCCTCGGATGTAAGGATGACGGCGCGAACGCGGGGCTCGTGCGCCAGTTCAATCGCCTCTTTGATGCAGGCATAAAGCTCGGGCGACAGCGCACCGCGTTTGTGGGCATTGCCGTTCCAAACAATGATCCGGTCGCCCTTGTCCTCAATCCGTGCGCTCATGTCAGTTTCTCCTGTGGGACGCGTTTGAACACGCCCGTCGATGTGGCGATGACGGTTCCATCCTCGTGGACCAGCTCCGCATCGATATAAAGCAGGCTGCGCCCGCCACCCTTGATCCGACCCGTTGCCGTCACCCGCCCCGGTTTGCCCGCCGCCAGAAATTGCGTGGTCAACGAGATTGTCAGGAACGGGTTCAGACCTTTGGGATCAACGCTAAGCGATCCGGTCATCCCGCAGGCGTTGTCCAGCAATGTGGCGGCGATACCGCCATGAAGGACCCCGTGTCGGTTCAGGTGTTGCGGACCCAGATCAAGATAACAGCGCCCATGGGGCGGATCGGATATGTCAACGACATACCCGACCAGCGTTTGGGTGCCGGTCTCGTCCCGGATCAGCAAGCTTTCATCAGGCTGCTGCGATGGCAATGAAACGCTCCAAGTGGTGGTCTGTGTCGCCAAAGCGATGATCGGCCATGATGATACGCTTGGCGATATGGGCCAGTTCGTATTCTTGTGTCATGGCAATGCCGCCGTGCATCTGGATGCTGTCTTCGGCAACCAGACGGCCCGCGCGGCCCAGCAGGTTTTTCGCGGCAGACACATGGCTTTCGCGGCTTTTGTAGCCCTCTTCCAGATGCCCGGCAGCGACGATCACGGCAGAGCGTGCTTGCTCCATCTCGATCAGCAGGTCGGACATGCGGTGCGCAAGAGCCTGGAACGTGCCAATCGGCTTGCCGAACTGCTTGCGCGTCATCAGATATTCGCGTGTCAGGCGGCAAGCCGTTTCCATTGCGCCCAGCGTTTCGGCACAAATCGCGACGTTGGCGGCAGCAATGCGTGCCTCGATCGCGGGATAGGCTTTGCCAGCATCACCCAGACGGGCCGAAGCGGGCACAGTCACATCATCCAGCGTGATTTCTGCAGCACGGCCACCGGCCAGCAGGGCATAGCCTTGCAGCGTGATGCCTTTGGCGTCGGCAGGAACAAGGAACAGCGAAATGCCGTCTTCATCCGCAATATCACCGCTTTCGCGGGCGGAAACCACCAGCATGTCGGCGTTTTCAGCGTTCACAACAACGGCCTTGCGACCGTTCAAAACGATGTTGTCGCCATCGGCTTTGGCTGTGGTGCTAACGCGGTTCATGTCATAGCGGCTGGTGGGTTCGCCGTGGGCAAAGGCCACCTGCAACGCGCCGCCGATGATTTCTTCGACATGGACTTTTTGGTCGTCATTGCCAAGGTCGGCGATCAGACCGCCGCCAAGAACGGCCGTATCAAGGAACGGTTCAACCACGCCCGCGCGGCCAAGTTCTTCGAACACAACCGCGATGTCGAAACCAGCACCGCCAAAGCCGCCCTGATCTTCGGTGAACAGCGCGCCGATGACGCCCAGTTCGGCCAGACCGTTCCAGATGTCAGAGGAAAACCCTGTGTCGCTTTCAAGGATCTTGTTGCGTGTCGCGGTATCGTATTTGTCGCGCAGGAAACGGCGCAGACTGTCTTGAAGCATTTGGCGTTCTTCTGTCAGGTCGAAGTTCATGCTCCACCTCCCATCGTTGTT
>NZ_JBFEKM010000195.1:0-6492 GCF_041552635.1 Sulfitobacter sp. | reverse complement strand
CAGCGTGACCTTGCAGGGTGACCTGCTTGCCGTTAACCAAGCGCTTGGATCGCTGATGTATGTGCCTGATGCCGACTTCAACGGTGCGGACGAGATCCGCGTTGAGGTCAGCGATCTGGGTCAAACCGGGACCGGTGGCGTCCAAACGGTTTCCAAAGCTGTGCCAATAACCGTGACGGCGGTGAACGACGCGCCTGTGATCCTTGGCGCGACATCTGCGGGGTCGATCCTGGTCAATCAGGACGATGTCTGGGATACGGCACAGGCGTATGGTCAGGGCCGGACGATCACTGCCAATGCAGAGTTTCTTGCCGGCGATACGCTGAGCTTTGACATCACGGGCGTTGCGCAATCGGGGATCTCATTCTTCCTGCGCGGCGAAGGCGGTCAGCTACTGGAGCCTTATTTCAGGGTTGCACCGGGCGATAACCGGATCTTCAACTACACCCTGACCGAAGATCAGGCCGTCATGTCCTATCGCGGCGACGCGACCGGGGTGGGCGGCAACCCGGGCTGGGATATCGACGCGACGGTGATCTCGGGCGGGCTGGATGTTGACGAGGACGGCACGGCGACCTTCAGCGGCGTTTCCATATCGGATGTCGATGCGGATGCAGGCGAGGTTTCGGTCACGCTTGAGGTCGGAAACGGTGTCTTGACGCTGGGCAACACAGCAGGGTTGACGCAAAGCGATGCGGACGGGTCCGACGGTACGCTGGCCTTTACCGGCACGGTTGCCGATGTGAACGCGGCCCTTGCTGCGCTGGATTATACCGGCGATCAGGACTTCAACGGCTTTGATGCGCTGAACATCACAGTTGACGACCAAGGCAACACCGGTGCGGGTGGCGCGCTGGTCGACAGCGCCTCTGTTGTGATTGACGTGGCAGCAGTGAACGACATCGCCGAAATTGGCGGTGTCGCGGCAGGCGACGTCAATGAGGACGGCGGGGTAATATCCAATAAACTGACCGCCTTTGACGGGGCCGCGAATGAGTACCTAGGGTATAACAGTGCGGTCTCTGCGGATGGCAGCATTTTTGTTGTCGGGAGCTATTCGAATGACGCTGGCGCAACCGATGCCGGTGCAGCCTATGTCTTTGACCGCGACGGCAGCCTTGTGGCCAAACTTGTTGCACCTGACGGGGCTGCAAGTGATTTGTTCGGCTGGGACGTCGATGTCTCGGCGGATGGCGGCACGATTGTTGTCGGCGCACGCGAAGATGACGACGCGGGCAGCAGTTCCGGCTCTGTCTATGTGTTCAGCCGTGATGGCAGCTATGTCACCAAACTGACCGCATCTGATGCGTCGTCAGGGGACCGCTTCGGGATTAGTGCCTCGGTTTCAGGTGATGGTAACACAATCGTGGTCGGGGCCTATCTGGATGATGTAGGAGGTTCCAACACCGGTTCGGCCTATACCTATCGTTATGACGGCACATCCTGGCAGCAAGAGCAAAAGCTGGTAGCGTTTGATGCAGGCAGTAGTGATTACTATGGAATATCAACCGCTGTTTCGGATGATGGTGGCACCATCGTGGTCGGAGCTTATCTGAACGACGACACCGCAACGAATACCGGCTCTGCCTATGTTTACAATGCGGATGGCAGTCTGGTGACCAAACTGACAGCTTTTGATGCAGCGTTGAGCGATTGGTTTGGCGAAAGTGTTTCTGTATCCGGAGATGGCAATACCATCGTAATCGGTGCCAGACTGGACGACGACGGCGGTGCCAGCAATTCTGGTTCTGCCTACGTGTATAACCGCGATGGCAGCTTGGTCCGCAAGCTGACTGCTCCGGATGGGGTCAACAATGACTATCTTGGCTTCAGCACTGCAGTCTCTGCTGATGGCACGATCATTGTGCTTGGGGCGTTCGGGGATGATGACAAAGGAAGCAGTTCCGGTTCTGTCTATGTCTTTAATCGCGCGGGCGTTCTTTTGTCCAAGTTAACCGCAGCCGACGGTGCCGCGGGCGATCAATTCGGTTTTAGCGTTTCTGTCTCTGCCGATGGCAGCACGATTTTGACGGGTGCGCGGTTGGACGACGACAACGGCATCAATTCCGGTTCTGCCTATGTGTTCAATCTTAACCGGGATGGCAATTTCGTTGACTTTGAGGGCAACATCTATGGCCCGACCGGCATCATCGGGACGCAAGCGCTGGATAGTGATCCGGTTGCTTCTGGCCAGCTGACCATCACCGATGCCGACACTGGCGAAGCCACGCTGCAAGCGATTGCGGCAGGCACGGCGGGGGACAACGGCTATGGCAGCTTTGAGGTCAGCACCGACGGCGCGTGGCGCTATACGCTGGACAATACCAATACGGATGTGCAGGCACTTGATGATGGCGATACGCTGACCGACACGATTACCGTGACCTCGGCAGACGGGACGGCGACACAGGTGATCAGCGTCACCATCAACGGTGCCGATGACGCGCGGACCTTGTTTGACGTCACTACGATCAGCCAAAGCACAGGTTTTGCCTTTACCGGGATCGAGGCCGAGAACGACATTGGTCTTGGCGTCCAGATGCGGGTTGCCAATATCGGCGACTTCAACGGCGATGGTGTAGATGACTTTGCCGTGGGGGCTGCCAATAACGGCCCGAATGGTACGTCTGATAACGGCGCTGCCTATGTTGTCTTCGGGGCTTCGGGGGGCTTGCCTGCGGGCTTGACGCCTGGCGATCTGAATGGCGCAAACGGGTTTACCATTCCCGGTGCAAGCTTTGGCGGGTCAATTGGCGACCTGTTGGGCAATGCGATCACCGGTGTTGGCGACATGAATGGGGACGGGTTTGATGATCTTGCCGTCAGCGCATTCTATGGCGATCCAAATGGCGTAGGCGGGCGCGAAGGGCAGGCCTATATCCTTTATGGCAAGGCGGCACCCATGTCCGCGAATGTCTATCCCGCGACCTTGTCGGCGAACGAGGTTTCCATCATCTCCGGTGGAAACTTTGACAGCGAGTTCGGCAATGACATTTCCAGCGCGGGGGACGTGAATGGTGATGGTCTGGATGATATGATCATCTCGACAGCGACCTCAAACGGCAAAGCCTATGTTGTTTTTGGCACTGGTGCGGCGCTGCCACAGCAGTTCAACGCTGATCAAATCGGCACCGCCATCGCCGGGATCGAGATTACCGGGCAGGGCAGCACGGGCGTTATCGGCAACCGTGTCAGTGGTGCGGGCGATCTGAACGGTGACGGGATTGACGATCTGGTTGTGACTGAAAGTACCAAGTCAAACATCAACGCCTTTGATGGCAGCGCCTATGTGGTGTTTGGCAAGGCGGGGCTGGGTTCTGTCAATGTTGACAGTCTTGCTGCCGCGGATGGTTTTGAATTCAACGGTCTTGATACATTCGATGGCGTGGGCATGACCGTGTCGAACGCGGGCGATGTCAATGCTGATGGTTTGGATGATCTGATCATCGGCGGCCGCAGCGGCGATGCTTTTGTGATCTTTGGCGATGATGCGGCGTCACCGGACTGGGCCCAGAACCGGAATGATCTGGACGGGTCCAACGGGTTCACCATCAAGGCCGATCCCGCAGACAGCGGTGCCCGGATGCAGGCGGTGTCCGATGCAGGCGATGTCAATAACGACGGCATCGACGATCTGCTGGTCTCGACCCGTGGCGATGCTTACGTGGTTTACGGGTCTGACACCGGTTTTGAGGCAGAGCTGGAACTGGCGCTGATGACTGCGGCGGACGGCTTCAAGATCGATGGCATGAACGGCGAGGTAGACGTTTCGGCAGCCGGGGACATCAACGATGATGGCATTGCGGATATTCTGGTGGCAGATTGGACGTCAAACAACGGCGACTCAGAAGCCTATGTGATCTATGGCGATGACTTGAACCTGATTTGATCGGACGTTCTGAATTGGAAAGGCCGGGGGATGCAAATCCTCCGGCCTTTTTTCATTGCGGCGTCACAAAGCAAACGATGCCTTAGCTTTCCGTATCCAATTCGACCGGTGCGCCTGAAACCTGAAACCTGAAACCTGAGACAGCGATCGGCGAAGGACCGCAATCCGGTCGTGCCGGGTTTGCACCGGTGCCACCGGTGACTGGGCCACCGTCGTCAGAGGCCGCGCCAGAACCGAAGCATTCTTTGAACTGGATACAACCCAGAAGGCGGCACGAAACCAACCAGATTACATCCTAGCTGCGCCGCAAAGCGGTCAAATAGGCAGGACTACCTCACTAGGCATAGCTGCGCGCGGGGCTTGCTTTAACGTGGTGAATAAGCTGTGTCGTTGACACGTGTTCCGTGCGTCTTAGGTAGACCACCTTGCAAATGTCAGAAAGCCAGTCGAATTCGCCTTCCCAATCGCTGCCCATACCAAACACATGTGCATCAAACCGTCTGATATCATCCGGCTTTTGAGGCCAGTTTTTTTCCGCAAAAACACGATCGACGTAACGACAACAGCTTAAGATCTCAATACGTTCTTCAAAACGGATAATTGATTTCTTGCCTTTGACTGAATTGAATTCATCTGTCGCACAGCCAACATAAAGTTCGTCCCCCAAAGCTTTGAGCCGTTTAAGAAGACGGACGTGCCCAACATGAAACAAATCAAATGTTCCGTAGGTAATAATTCGTTTCACCATTTTTCAAATGCCTGCGCATTTAGAAACTGGCGATAGTTCTTGTTCCACATTTGCCACGGAAGCTTTGCGGATGTGTTGGGAATACGCCAATCTTGTCCGTAGTTGATTTCGAGCATCTTTTCGGGCTTGGCGGGGATCGGAGTTTGGGTTCTCACATCATATCTAATGGGGAAGGCATCGGCTGGTGTCAGATCACCAAAAGTATGCGGATAAACAAAGAGTTTTTCGTTCTCGATCCAAGCAGGGAACAGATCGATGGGAACGCCATCTATACGCTTTGGTTTTAGAACTGGTGGGTTTTTTATTGCAAACAAGTTTTCGTTTAAAATCCCCCTAGCAAAGAGCGTGTTTTTGATCCCCAACCATTGTTCGGCTGCCTCGGCGGCCGAGGTTGCAGGAAGTAGGATCGCAATATCCAGATCGTCGTCATGGGGTAAAAGCCGCCCCTCACGGACAAGACCCAATAAGGTTCCAGACACAACGAATGCAGGTCCGAACTCTTCACTCAGGAAGTCAATAAAGTCACGTAGATTGCGCCAGAACGCTGGCTGGATATCGGCATCTCCAAATTTCAGGCTCACGCCATGGGCATTAAATTCCCTGGGCTTGATCGCTTTGTTAAGCAGCGCCAGAAAATTCGGATATTCTCGATGGGTTCTGTTGCGCCAAAAACAGCTACGAAGAGCAAGCATTTCAGCCTCGAAATGCTCTTCATAGCCGTGACGAATAACCCCCAAGACAGCACCAAGCAGTTGCCCTTCCTCTGTTTCCTTATCTTGCCTGGAAAGGGCAACAAATTCATCATTAAGAAGATCAAGATCAACCTTTTTGTGTTCTATCTGGTCATCCAATAGGTCACAGATGCGGCTGATGCTATTATAGTCGAAAACAACAAGCGGAATTTCCTTCGTTTGGTCCTCTGACACAACGCTTAATGTCGCAGGTAATTCTCGGGCTTCAATTCTAATATCGTTAAAGCGACATGCGCGACAATTCAGACTTTGATCCCGGAAATTCCGGTCTAGCCGGCCAGTATGCTTGTCATGGAATTTAACATCAAGATGTCGATCCGCATAGGTTACCTTTAACATCGGTACCGCGCCAAATGTCTTGTCGACAACGCAATACCCGCCCACGTTTAAGCTATAGTTTTCTGGTTCACGCTTAATGTTTAACTTCTTGCTCAATACCTCAGGGTATCAGTCTTGAGGCAGTGAATGCCTAATACCTCTATTCATTATAATCTGCCCGTATCAATGCCTGATACCTAGCAATTTTTTGCCAGTTTTTATATTTTTCCTCGACGCTAGCCAGTTCGTCTCTACCGCGCGAGAACTTTTTCCAAGCGTCTGCGTTATTTTTCAAACGCTTGCAAAAACGCTTATATAGTCGATGCCTGAAGTGCCCTTTCACTTCTCGAGCGGCTTCTTCGGCTTTGTGGCTTGTGACCTGCCCCCAAGTTTTCCAACGCCATACGCGGAATACTTAGGGTCCTATCGGCGACCCTAAGCGCCTTGGTTTTAGTCAGAATGTTCGGGACGCTGCGAGAGCGTGGGCGGATAGAAATACCTTTGGCCCTGAGTTTGTTGTCGGCCCAGAAAGGGACAGACCATGCGCCAGTGATACCTAGTTCAGGTCCATCGCCGTCAGCTCTTTCGTCCTGCATCGGCGACCACTTGTGCGACAGTGCTGCGCAACACCGCGCGATGCAGCCCTTTTTCGCACCCCGACAGCTGCAATAAAAAAAGGGGCGCTGCAGATGCAACGCCCCTGATAATGTTACCTCGCAGCGTTTACTCTGCGGGGACACCAAGACCCGGTGCAAGACCGTTTCCGGTGGCACCTTCGATGTTGT
>NZ_JBFEKM010000194.1:0-6581 GCF_041552635.1 Sulfitobacter sp. | reverse complement strand
TAGCAAAAGTGGATCAGGCACCGGTTTCACCAATACATCCTGTGCCCCATTCGAGAGCATCATCTTGCGCGCGTTTAGATCGTCGCTTTCGCCGATGGCAAGGATCGGGATGCGCGCTGTCTGTTCTTGCTTTGACAGACCTGCACATAGTGCGCCTGCATCGGCGTCGGGCAGATCAAAGGCAGTAATGACAAGGTTTGGCTGTTCCTGGCTCGCGATTTTCAGCGCCTCTGCGACCGAGGTGGCTTGAAGGACAGTATAATATGCAGAGGACAGTTTGATTTTCAAAACGATGCGATTCGTAGCGATGGCGTCGACGATGAGGATCTTTCCCTGCACTTGTTTTCCTTCCTCACTAAATCTAACCAGATGCAGTGATCTTAAGGACGTTATTAGTTAACAAAGAGTTTCCATCCTAAGTAGCAGACAGGAATGCCCCCATGTTTAAGCAAGAAGCCGCTGAGACCTTTGCCCTTCAGGCATTGGCATGGTTGGCCGCAAATGATGACTTGATGCCTGTTTTCATGGGAGAAACCGGGGCCGGCGCAGATGATTTGCGTGGTCAGGCGACAGACCCCGCCTTTTTGGGGGCGGTCTTGGATTTTCTGATGATGAACGACGAATGGGTGATTTCGTTTTGCGACAGCATCCACGCCCCCTACGATCGGATTATGCAGGCGCGGCAGGCTTTGCCTGGGGGCGAACAGGTGAATTGGACATAAGAATGACAGGCACAGGGACCACCGTTTTGATCAGAGGAATTTTGTTCGACAAGGATGGCACCTTGTTCGATTTCGCCAAGACTTGGGAGGCATGGGCCAACGCGTTTCTGACCCGCCTGACCCAAGGCGATCTTGCGCGCGCCACTATGATCGGGGCTGCGGTGGGGTTTGATCTGGCCGCAAACAGGTTTGCCACGGATAGCATTGTGATTGCGGGCACACCGGGCGAGGTCGTCGATGTGTTGTCGCCTCACGTGCCGGAAATGTCCAAAGCGGCGCTGATTGATCTGCTCAACGAAGAAGCCTCACGCGCCCCGCAAAGCGAAGTCACACCGCTGATCCCGTTTCTTGAGGTTCTGCGCGCGCGCGGGTTGGCATTGGGGGTGGCAACCAATGATGCCGAAGCCCCGGCTTTGGCGCATTTAAACAAGGCGGGCGTGACCCATCTGTTTGATTTTATTGCCGGGTTCGACAGCGGGCACGGTGGGAAACCCAGCCCGGGCCAGCTGAATGCATTCGCCAAGACCGTTGGGCTTGCCCCTAACCAGATCGCGATGATCGGCGATAGCACCCATGACCTGATCGCGGGCAAGGCTGCGGGCATGACCCGCATTGCGGTGTTGACGGGCATGGCCTCGGCCGATGATCTTGCACCGCATGCTGATGTGGTGTTGCCCGACATCAGCCACCTGCCAAACTGGCTGGACGGGCAGGGCAGCTAGGTCTTTCACCCGACGGGCCAGACGCGAAAAACGACATAAATCGTCGGTAACGGGAACGCCGCAGTGAAATAGATCATGCCTTCTGGACCTGACTTTCAGGAGGTTGCCATGTCTGATCCAGATCCCAAACGCAAAACCCGCACGGGCGGGCGTGCCGGTGCCAAGACCCGTCGCGGTACCTCTGTGATCGAACAGATGCCGTGGAACCCGCCGATTAACATTGATCGCCCCACCGAACCGTTGACACCCGAAGGTGTCGAGGCGATTCACGATGGCGCGATGCGCATTCTCGAAGAAATCGGGATCGAATTCCTCAACCACGAAGCGCTTGAAATTCTGCGCAAGGCGGGTTGCACCGTGAACGGTGAAAACGTCCGTATGGGGCGTGATTTCGTGATGGAATGGATTGCCCATGCGCCGTCGCAATTCACCCTGACCCCGCGCAACTTGGATCGCAAGATCACCATCGGCGGCAAGCATCTGGTGTTCGGCAACGTGTCATCCCCGCCCAACTACTGGGATATGTCGATTGGCACCAAGGTTCCCGGCACCCGCGCCATGTGTCAGGATTTGCTGAAGTTGACGCAGTATTTCAACTGTATTCACTTCGCGGGGGGTTATCCGGTTGAACCTGTCGATGTCCACGCCTCGGTGCGTCATTTGGACGTGCTTTATGACAAGCTGACGCTGACCGACAAGGTCATGCACGCCTATAGTCTGGGCAAAGAACGTGTCGAAGACGTGATGGAGATGGTGCGCATCGCGGGTGGCCTGACCCACGAAGAATTCGACGCCACCCCGCGCATGTACACCAATATCAACTCGACCTCACCGCTCAAGCACGACATCCCGATGCTGGACGGCTGGATGCGCCTTGCGCGGCGCGGACAGGGGCTGGTCGTGACGCCCTTCACGTTGGCCGGTGCGATGGCCCCGGTGACCATGGCGGGTGCCGTGGCGCAGTCGCTGGCCGAGGCGCTGTGCGCTGTGGTCTTGGCGCAGATTATCAACCCCGGTTGCCCTTGCGCAATTGGTACGTTTACGTCGAACGTAGATATGAAAACCGGTGCGCCCGCCTTTGGTACGCCAGAGTATATGCGCGCCACACAGATGACGGGGCAGTTGTGTCGGTTTTATGGTCTGCCGATGCGGTCGTCCGGGGTATGCGCGGCCAACGTGCCCGATGGCCAAGCCATGTGGGAAACATCAAACAGCCTGTGGGCTGCCGTTCAATCAGGCACGAACATGGTCTACCACGCTGCGGGTTGGCTTGAGGGTGGGCTGATTGCATCGCCTGAGAAGTTCATCATGGATTGCGAAATTTTGCAGCAAATACAACGCTATATGGACCCTGTCATATGTGCGACCGGCCCGGATGAGATCGCATTGGATGCCATAAAATCTGTCGGCAATCAGGGGCATTTCTTTGGCATCCAGCATACTCAGGACCGCTATACCGATGCGTTCTATCAGCCGTTTTTAAGTGACTGGAAAAACTATGAAGGGTGGGAAGTTGCCGGGGCCATCTGGACGCCGGAACGTGCGCATATGATGTTCAAGGACATCATCGCCAACTTCGAGGAACCCCCGATGGATGTGGCAATTCGCGAAGAACTGGCCGCCTTTGTGGCACGCAGAAAAGCCGAAGGTGGGGCCCCTACCGATTTCTAAGATTTCCATTTTTGGGCAAAGTTTCGATAAATCCTCAAAAACTCTGCGGTATTTTTCAACGCTTGAAAGGGGCTTTTGCACTAAGACATTTGCATGATGTTAACGTCCTGTTCGCATTCTCGCTGCGTATGAGTGGGAAGGGATATCCATGCACGGGCTTATTAACCGCAGTGTTCAGAACTTTGTCTGCGATACATTCGGAAAAGACAGTTGGCTACAGGTGACGCAGCGCGCCGATCTCGGATTTTCCGAATTCGAGGCGATGCTGTCGTACCAAGACGATATCACGCCGCGCCTTTTGGACAGCATGGCCGCAGTCACGCACCGCCCGCTTGCAGAATTGCTCGAGGATATCGGCACCTATCTGGTATCGACCCCCAAACTGGAAGGGGTGCGGCGGTTGCTGCGCTTTGGTGGTGTGAATTTTGAAGAGTTTTTGCAGTCGTTGGATGATCTGTCCGACCGGGCCAAATTAGCCGTATCAGATCTTGATCTGCCACGCATGGAACTTGATGAAAAAGCGGAAGGTCAATTTGACCTGATTTGCCAAAGCCCGGTGCCGGGGTTTGGTCTGGTGATGACCGGCGTGCTGCGCGTGATTGCCGATGATTATGGGGCTTTGGTTGTGTTGGATCATGAAACCATCGCGGACGGTTTCGAACGCGTGTCGATCACTTTGATTGATACGGATTTCGCCGAGGGGCGACATTTTGATTTGGGCGCGCGGGCTTTATGAAGGATTTTCCCGACTTAAATATGCTGGACATTTTATGCCCAATGCATCTGGTGGTCCGCAATGACGGGCGCATCGCGCACGTTGGGCCCACGGTGCAGAAACTGCGCCCTGATGCGACATGGGTTGGCACGAATTTCTTTGACCACTTTGAAGTTAAGCGCCCCAAATCCGCGCAATCCATTATCGACATGCGCCAAAAGGCAGGAAGCAAGATACATCTTGCGCTCAATGGTGACCCGTCAAGCGACCTCAAGGCGGTTCTGGTCGCGCGGAGCGGCACGGGCGATGATGTGGTGATCAACCTGTCTTTCGGCATTTCGATCCTTGACGGCGTGCGCACCTATGGGCTGAGCAATGCAGATTTTGCCGCGACGGATTTGGCCATTGAAATGCTTTACCTGATCGAGGCGAAATCAGCCGCGATGGATTCCTCGCGCCAATTGAACCTCAAGCTGCAAGGGGCCAAGATCGCCGCAGAAGAACAGGCATTCACGGATACATTGACCGGTCTCAAGAATCGCCGCGCGATGGATCATGTTCTGGCACGGCTGGTCAGTCGCAAAGTCGGCTTTGCTGTGATGCAAATTGATCTGGACTACTTCAAGGCCGTTAATGACACCTTGGGCCATGCTGCGGGCGATCATGTGCTGCAAGCCGTCGCGCAAATTATGGTAGAAGAAACCCGGGCCGCAGATACCATCGCCCGTGTCGGCGGCGATGAATTCACCCTTATCCTTCCAGAGATCGAGGCAGAGGAAACCCTTTTGAATGTTGGTGAAAGGCTGATTGAACGTCTCGAAAAGCCGATCTTCTTCCAAGGCAACGAATGCCGCATATCGGCCAGTATCGGTACCGTCTGGATCCGCGAAAACCAAAGCGTGGTTCCCAAGGACATTCTGTCCGACGCGGACATCGCGCTTTATCAATCAAAGAACGCCGGACGCGCGCGCCAGACGATCTTTGACGGGCGCAGACGTCCGTTGGTGATCTAGCCCTGCATAAGGGTTGTCCGTTCCATCGTTGATCAAGCCCAATATGTGTGCCGAATGCTTGACAGATATAAGATCTGCTTACGGGTGTTCGTTTTCGACATGATGTCGATCGGGGCCGTGGCAGATGCAATGTGGTCGGACTTTGATGTAGGGCCTGCCAGCTTATGCAGGCAACCTTATCTGCACCTTATGCAGGCGACAGAATATGAATTGCACGATCAGCCAACATGTCTTTCGTGCTGGCCCCATAGGCCTTCATATGAGGCGATCTCGCATGTGCGCCAAGTGCCTCCATGCTGGCCCATTTTTCGACGACAACAAAGGTGTCAGCGCCAAATGCGCTTTGCATGGGTCCGGCATTTTCGGTATCAATTGTGGCTTCATATGCGATACAGCCATCTTCTGCCAATACTGCCGGAACATTGGCGTTGAACAAGTCGAGGACCGCTTGGCGCTGGCCCGGCTTGGTGGTGATGACTGCAATAACGTGGACGAGAGACATGTTTGTTTCCTTGTTGGGGATCTCAAGGACTTAGCATAAACTTGACGTCGTGGCGAAAGGGCATTTTCTTGACGCCGCGTCCATGTTTCTGGATTTGCAGAATCGCAACATCACTCAGCCAGCGAATTTATTGATGCAGCCGACGCCTACCATTTGTCCTGCTGTGCTGTCCTTCGGCAGTTTCGTCGAACACAGCGCGCGGCGCTAAGTTATCCCAAGCAACAAGCAGGGCTGATTGTGATTCAGAAATTGCTTCATAGGACGAAGTTGAAAGCACCTCGCCTTAAGCTTTCAGGTGGGTATGCACCCTACCGCCAAGCGCCTCAGGCAGCGGCTAGATGCTGTATTCGACCATGCCATAGGAAGAGGGCTCCGCGAAGCTCCAAACCCCATAGACGGAGCGCTGCGGCGCTCTTTGCCAAAAGGAAAGCACAAGGCAAAGCATCATGCAGCACTTTCTTGGCGGGAAGTCTCCAGTTTTATGGGGGAGTTGGAAGAACGAGAAGCTATTGCCGCCCTATGCCTCCGGTTCATTATTCTGACTGCGGCGCGCAGTGGCGAAGCACGGATGGCAACTTGGCACGAAGTTGATCTTAACCAAAAAACGTGGATTATTCCTGCTAGTCGGATGAAGGTTGGGTATTCGCAACCTTCACGAAGGGCGGGAATGGTCGGTGTGGGCCGTTTGCGTAGGTGTTGTGACCGTCGACACCAAGGGCGGGCCTTTGCCGTTGATCTGTCCCTGCGCAATGTTGCGTTTTTTGCCTAACGCGCCCATTTGAATGCCCTGTTGATACAATCTCAGAGCGACGTGGCAAGGTAGCTTGTGGCGTGCGGTCCAGACGGCTGACAAAGCCCAGCCAATAGTACCATCGGCAGCCAAAACTATCGCCTCTGATCGGATGTTAGGCCTTACCTACAAGGGCCGTAGTAGATATCGAAGGGATGAAGTGGTGCGGGTGAAGGGACGCAAAGGTCATTGATCTCAAGAACATTATTATCGACATTCGTAATATATCTGTAAACTCGTTTTTAGTTAGTGAAATTCATTAGTTGCGGACCATTCAAATTTCCTCGGTTACAAAGGTTTTGTTGGCGGTATATGCACCCTGGATGAAGTATCAAAACTCCGGGCCAGAAATGGATCTAAAAAGTACCAAGCAACGGCGACTTGCCGATCGATTTATAGTCTTGAGAATACGCCGAGCGATTATGTGTACAATGGCGGTCCTAATC
>NZ_JBFEKM010000193.1:0-6677 GCF_041552635.1 Sulfitobacter sp. | reverse complement strand
TCACAGGGCGAACGCCGTGCGGCGTCGGCGCAGCTGGCACGTGGCAAATACATGGGTCTTGAGATGAAGGAAGGGGATATGTTCCTGTTCTCGTCCAAGACCATTCCCGGCAACGAGCGTGGCGTGATCAAGGTGATCAACGCGTTCTCTGAAATGGGTGTTGATATTGTCGATGACAGTTCGGGCCTTTACCACGTGTCTGGCCATGCCAACCGTCCCGATCTTGAAACGCTGCATGATGTGGTCAAACCGCAGATCCTGATCCCGATGCACGGCGAACACCGTCACCTGCGCGAGCATGTGAAGATCGCCAATGGCAAGGGGATGAAGGGTGTTCTGGCTGTGAACGGCATGATGATCGACCTGTCGGGCAATGAACCCAAGGTCGCTGAATATGTAGACAGCGGCCGCACCTATCTGGACGGGTCGACGCAGATCGGCGCGATGGACGGGGTTGTACGCGACCGTATCCGCATGGCGCTGAACGGGCATGTGACTGTGACTGTGATCATGGATGAAAACGACGAAGCGTTGGGCGATCCTTGGGTCGACACCATGGGCTTGCCCGAACAGGGCCGGTCGAAATCATCGTTGGTCGAGATTATGGAAGCGGATCTTGGGCAATTCCTGGGCCGTGCGAATGCAAAGACCTTGCGGGATGATGACAAGCTGCATGACGGGCTGAAGCGCACTGTGCGTCAGTCTGCAAATGACGAGATTGGCAAAAAGCCCGAGGTTACAATCGTGGTCAGCCGTCTTAGCTAAGCGCTGATATTGTGATGCTTGATTACGCGCCGCTCTGGCAAGGGCGGCGCGTTTTTCGTTTCGCGCGCCTATCGGTGGCATAAATCGCAGTCTAGCATACAAAAAGGGCGCAGAACCGATGTTCCGCGCCCTTTTTGTATTTCATATCCAACCGTCTGATCAGTCGCGGCGTTCTTCAAAGCTGAGGCCGATGAATTCGGGCGTATGATCCCCAAGGCCTACGACCCTGTTATCATTCCGGTTGTCATTGCGATTGTTGTTACCGCGTTTGCTATCGGACCGGTTATTTTCATTGCGCCCGCGTCCGCCACGCTCATTGCGGCGGTTCTGCTGGGGCTGTTCGTCTTGCGCTTTGTCCTCTGATGCCTTTGCCACTTCGGCAGCGGGCTGGGGCTTGGGCTCGGGCTTGGGCGTTTCTTTCGCCTGAGGCGCTTCGGCGGCGGCTACGGGTTCAGCCGTATCAACCTTGGGCGCGTCATCCTTTTTGCGGTTGCGCGACCGGCTGCGCTTGGGCTTTTCTGCCTTGGGCGCGTCTTGGGCTGCATCGCCTTTGGTCGCTTGGTCTTCTTTTGCGGCTTCCACGGGGGCGGCCCCCCCAAGCGGATTTTCAAGTCGTGGAATTTCGCGCTGCACCAGATGTTCGACATCGGCGAGATTCTTTTCGTCGCGTGGCACACAGATCATGATCGCCTTGCCATCGCGTCCGGCGCGGCCTGTGCGACCAATGCGGTGAACATAGTCTTCGGCGTGGCTGGGCACATCAAAGTTATAGACATGGCTGACCGATGGCACATCAAGACCACGCGCGGCCACATCAGAGGCCACAAGGAAGCGCAAGTCGCCATTGCGGAATCCTTCAAGGGTCTTTGTGCGTTGGCTTTGGTCCAGATCGCCATGGATTGGCGCGGCGTCATAGCCGTATTTTTTCAAAGATTTGGACACCGTGTCCACATCCATCTTGCGGTTGCAAAAGATGATTGCGTTGGTGCATTTGTCGCCTTCGGCGTCGATCAGCGCGCGCAGAACCTTGCGCTTCTCGGTTGCTTCGCGATCCTTGCGGGACGCTTTGAACATCAACACGCCTTGTTCGATGTTTTCGCCTGTGGTGGCCTGACGCGCAACTTCGACGCGCACGGGGTTGGACAGGAACGTGTTGGTGATACGTTCGATTTCAGGGGCCATCGTGGCCGAAAAGAACAGCGTCTGGCGGGTGAACGGCGTCATCTGGAAGATGCGTTCGATATCGGGGATAAAGCCCATGTCCAGCATCCGGTCGGCTTCGTCCACGACCATGATCTTGACGTCGGACAAGATCAGTTTGCCGCGCTCGAAATGGTCGATCAAACGGCCGGGGGTCGCGATCAGCACGTCGACGCCCTTGTCGATCAGCTTGTCTTGTTCACCGAACGACACGCCGCCGATCAGCAACGCTTTGGTCAGGTTCAGGTGCTTGGTGTAGGTGTCAAAGTTTTCGGCAACCTGTGCGGCCAATTCCCGTGTCGGGCACAGCACAAGGCTGCGCGGCATGCGCGCGCGGGCGCGGCCACGTGCCAGCATGGTGATCATCGGCAGGGTAAAGCTGGCGGTTTTTCCGGTTCCGGTCTGGGCGATTCCCAGAACGTCTTTGCCTTCGAGGGCAGGGGGGATTGCACCGGCTTGGATCGGTGTCGGTGATACATAACCGGCCTCGTCGA
Source organism: Sulfitobacter sp. (assembly GCF_041552635.1). Classification (GTDB taxonomy): domain Bacteria; phylum Pseudomonadota; class Alphaproteobacteria; order Rhodobacterales; family Rhodobacteraceae; genus Sulfitobacter. The sequence continues at coordinate 4,218 of NZ_JBFEKM010000193.1, read as the reverse complement.
TGGCCTTAAGTACCTTAGGATTAAGATTAAGATCAGAAAATTTTATCATGTGTGTCCGGTCATAGCGGACGTATGATTGGCCCGCGGCAGCATTCATATCGGCCCGAATGGCCCAAGGGGCGGACGATATCCGCGACATGTTCCGCATCCATTAACAAGAACTCCGGCTCAGGTCAAATGGATGCGCTAAAGCCCTGTGAATTCGGGGAAATGCCTGTGCAGATTTGACGCCAATGCCAGATCGGCAGTGTGGAGCAATCCATGCCCTTGAAGGCGGGTGCGCAAGGTCGGGGTGTCGGCGCAGACTTCATCGAAAAACGCACGCAAACCGGCCTCTCCTGCGTCGGCTTCGATCATCTGGAACAGGTCGTGCATGGACAGCCCGCCTTTTTCATAGGGCTTGTTGGGGCCAAGTTCGGGGCGATAGCTGCCCTTGGTCACGCGGTAGCGGTAGGCGGCGATCCAGTCGTCCCAGGATTTGGCGTGGGCATGGGCAAGATCAATACCAGCCTGGCGGTCGTGACAAGTCAACATTTCGCCGTTTTGGAACACGTTGTGAATGCGCACGTGGATGTGCGGCAGGCCTGTGCGCACGAAGACCTTGCCAGCCAGATGGCTTAGAAACCCGCCTTTCAGATACGCGCCATAGGTGGGGTAGAGGTCGGCAATAATGCGGGCGCGGTCGGGGCCGTTCGGTACGAAGCCTTTGAATGCAGTCGGGGTGCCTGACAGTTGCTCCATCGGGCGAATGCGCGTGGCTGGGGGATCGGCGGGGCGTTCAGCCAGAATATCCGCGATGGGTTGGTCAGCGACCAGAAATTCATCAGCGTCCATGTGGATCAGCCAATCGACCTCGGCGCGGCGGTTATAGGCATGGGTGGCATTCGCGGTCTGGCGCACTTGATGGGTGTCAGGGCGGTCACGCTTGCGCTGCTTCCAGTATTTTGCATCGCAGGTGGTCACGCGGATTTTCGGATGCGCGTCCAGATGTTCAAACGCCTCAGGGTTCGGGGCATCCAGATAGATGTAAATGCGGTGCGCCCCCGCCTCAAGATGGTAGGCGGCGAATTGCAGGACATCGCGCGCGGGCGCAAAAATGGTCGAGGCGATACCCCATGTCACGTCAGTCATGGGGCGAGTTTGCTGTGTCGGACGGTCTCTGGCAAGCCAAAGCTAGACCATCATTTCCTTGGTCGCGGTCAGGCGCACATCGGGATAGTCGCGATCAACACGGTCGATGTCCCATTGCAGCCGCGTCAGGTAAACAATGTCGCCGTCATGGTCGTGCGCGATGTGCTGCTTGTTGGCTTCGGTAAATTTATCAATGGCTTGGCGGTCACCGTTCACCCAGCGGGCCGAGGTGAATTGCGATGGCTCGAACCGCACAGGCAGACCGTATTCCAATTCGATCCGGCTGGCCAGAACCTCGAACTGCAACTGGCCTACAACGCCCACAACAAAACCGGACCCGATGGAGGGTTTGAAAACCTTGGCGGCCCCTTCTTCGGCGAATTGCATCAGCGCTTTTTCAAGGTGCTTGGATTTCAACGGATCGCCCGCGCGCACGCCTTGCAGCAATTCAGGCGCAAAGGACGGGATGCCGGTCACGCGGATCGCTTCGCCTTCGGTCAGGGTATCGCCGATGCGCAGCTGTCCGTGGTTAGGAATGCCGATGATATCGCCAGCCCACGCTTCTTCGGCCAGTTCGCGGTCAGCGGCAAGGAACATCACGGGGTTGGTCACCGCCATCGATTTCTTGGACCGCACGTGGGTCAGTTTCATGCCACGGGTAAAGTGGCCAGACGCCAGACGCACAAAGGCAACGCGGTCGCGGTGCTTGGGGTCCATATTGGCCTGCACCTTGAAAACAAAGCCGGAAACCTTGTTTTCTTCGGGCAGAATCTCGCGAGGTTCGGCCTTTTGGATCTGCGGTTCGGGGCCGTAGGTGGCGATGCCGTTCATCAATTCCTTAACGCCGAACGAATTGATCGCAGAGCCGAACCAGATCGGTGTCAGTGACCCTTCGGCCATCAGCGCTGCATCCAGTGGCGGCATCAACTCGCGCACCATCTCAAGGTCTTCGCGCAGTTTTTCCAACAGGTTCGCAGGCACATGTTCGGCCAGTTTGGGGTCATCCAGCCCTTCGATGGCGATGCTTTCCGACACCTTGTTGCGGTCCGCGCGGTCCATCAGTTCCAGCCGGTCGCGCAGGATGTCATAGCAGCCGATGAAATCGCGGCCCACGCCGATGGGCCAGCTTGCCGGGGTCACATCAATTGCAAGGTTTTGCTGGATTTCGTCGATGATCTCGAACACATCGCGGCTTTCGCGGTCCATCTTGTTACAAAACGTCAGGATCGGCAGGTCGCGCATGCGACACACTTCGAACAGTTTTTGCGTCTGGCTTTCCACGCCTTTCGCGCCGTCAATCACCATCACGGCGGCGTCAACGGCCGTCAGCGTGCGATAGGTATCTTCCGAAAAGTCGGAGTGGCCCGGCGTATCGACCAGATTGAACCGGTAATTCGTGTCTTTTGTCATGAAATCGAACGACATGGCGGATGCCGAAACCGAAATGCCCCGATCCTTTTCCATCGCCATAAAGTCCGACCGCGTGCGGCGCGCTTCGCCCTTGGCGCGCACTTGGCCCGCCATCTGGATCGCCCCACCGAACAGCAGGAATTTTTCCGTCAACGTGGTTTTGCCCGCATCAGGGTGCGAGATGATCGCAAAGGTGCGACGCCGGGCGATTTCGGCGGGCAATGCGGGGCGGTTTGAGGGGGTATCTAACATGGAATGGCATATATCCATGCCCATTGACACGCGCAAGTGTGGGCAAGGCGGCGGGTCTGCATATTGTCCTATGAAAATTTGCGTCAAGCAGAGTAGCCTGATGGCGACATTTCAATCAAGGAGCGACCGACATGGAACTGAAAGACATCGCAAACGCACTTGTGGCAGGGTGCCGCGACGGGCGAGAGGTTGAAAACCTGGACAAGCTTTATGCACATAATGCCGTGTCCGTCGAAGGGGCAGACCATGGAAATGGGCGTGAAACCATCGGCTTGGACGGCATCAAGGGCAAACACGCGTGGTGGGACAGCGCGATGGAGGTAACACGCCAAGAGGTCAGCGACCCGATGTTGCACGGCGATGACCGGTTTGCGGTGATCTTTGACGTGGCGGCGCGCGAAAAGGAAAGCGGCAAGGAAATGGCGATGAAAGAAGTCGCGATTTACCACGTTGCGGACGGCAAAATCGTACGCGAGGAGTTTTTCGGCTGATTACCGCATGCTGGATTTGCGCAATAGCTCTGCCGCGTCGGGGCGGTCCAGCAGAGGTTCGCTGACGTCCAGCCCCGCATGCGGCAAATCGGAATGGCCAGGGATGACATCGCCCAAAGCGTCAGACAGCGCTTGCGGCAGCACGGCCTTGGTGCGGCTGTCGATCAACATGGATTCAGCGGCGATCCCTTCGGCATAGATGATCTGGTGGCCGTCAAACAGCAGCTGGAAATAATCGACAAACCCGCCGTCCTGAATGCGCACTGTGTCGCCGTTGACCAGATGGCGCACCTTGACCAGCAGCTCGGATCGACCTGCGCCAAGGCGGTCTTCGCGTTGATAGATGAACAAACGGTGGTCGGGGCTGACGATCAGGTCGCGGTCATTGTTCAGGGTGCCGGCGCTGATGCATATGGGGGCAAATTCACCCACAGCGCGCACGGTGCTGTGGCCGATCCAGCGGATCGCTTGTACCCCGTCGTCGCGGGTCAGGATACGATCACCGATGCTCAGGTCTTCGATCGCGCGCTGCTCACCCGATGCCATGGTGATATGGGTCCCGCGCGTGAAGGACACGCAGGCGACCTGCGCAAATTTTTGATGCGCCGAGGTCGTATCGATCCCTACCAGCCTGTATTCAAGGCTTGAGGTGTATCCGCTGAGCGGCACCACAAAGATGTCTTCGGTATTGCCGTCTTCGTCCACTTCGACCAGCAAAATGGCATCGCTGGTTTGACCATCCGGCGTCATAAAGGTCAGCGCGCAATCCAGATGTAGTGTGGCCCCCGGCGTCCCGATTTCCGTATCGGGCGCGATTTTGAAGTGACCGGGCGCGGGCGTCAGGATCGACAAACGGTGTTGGTCCGACAGGTACATCAGCTCGTAGACATCATCCAGCAGCAGTTCGGACGCGAATGACAGCGTATCGCCCATG
>NZ_JBFEKM010000192.1:0-6829 GCF_041552635.1 Sulfitobacter sp. | reverse complement strand
GACGTCATCATCGACAACGTTCCATTGATGCCAGGTCAAATGCTCTTGGGTGCGCCAGTTTTCGAGCCCCGATACGCGAGCATCGCCTCCATCGCGAAAGCCGAGCATTTGCACTCAAAGACACTCACAAACGTGTTGCGGGTCGCTGGGGTGATTGATGACGTGCCACCCCTTAAAGGCGCTCGCAATGTGGTCGCAGATTACAGCAGGGCCAAAGCGTTGATCGAGATAGCAAAGCATGCAGTGCCGACCACACATGTTCCCGATCTGCTGAATGCGTCCCGTCCTCTTGTGTCAGCTTTGATCGAACTGAAACAACTGACGAGAATACAGGAGCATGACGCGGTAAAAAGCAAGGTTGGCAAAGCAATCGACGGGCGCTCCGTGCAACGCGTAAAAAAGTTCTTGGAGAGCAGTTTTAGATTGGTGGGCACAGTGCCAAAAGATCACGTGCCTCTGGCAAAGGCTGCCGAGAAATGTCGTGTCAGTCTTGATGTCATCCTGGAGCTGCTGTTCGGTCTTCACCTGAAGAAGGTCTGTCGCTTGAAGGGCCAAACTGGGTTCGGCAGTGTGTTGGTGTTGCCATCTGAGATTATGGCGAAGATCAAGAATCCTCCGCCAAATGTATCCGACGAGATTCGGTTTTGGATGGGCTGAAGCCTATTTCAGAATGAACACATAGCTCAAAACTGAGAATGCCGCCTTCGGGCGGTATTTTTTTGGAACTTTCGATGGCCATTTGATATGGGGGAATGGCCATTTTGGCCGCCTTGTGTCATAAATTATATAATGATATCAGTAGGTATAAGCGAAATAGTGGCCGCATTATGCTATGTCCCCACATTATTGTCAGTCACAGCATACCTTTTCCGTGAATCACACCATAGGTTTTCCGCAGAGCTGTTTTAAAGCTTGAGTTTGCAACAAACAAAAAAGGACGGAGCAGCGAGCTCCGTCATTTTTTGTTTGTTATATCAGCCTGTTACTGGATTTCTTTGGCTACATCGCTCCGCAAAAATAGGCTGCCATAAACTTCTCCATTTGGGGGAAACGGGTTTACACCCTTCGACCTTAACTCTGCGCCAAGACTTTGCCAGCTGCGCCCATATGGGTAGTCGTAAATGCCGATCATGTGGTCCGTGAGTGCGATGAAATCATAGCCCTCTGACTGATAACGGCGGCTGACCTCGGCGGGCGACAGGACCCCGTCGGACAAGGTGGAATGGGTGTGAAGGTTGCCGCGGTAAAACTGACCGGGCGCGGAGAAAGCAGGTAACTTCATGCGGCACTCTCTGGCAGGATAACAAGGTCGTCATGCGCGAACCAAACCTCGGTTTGCGCGCCTTGCGCAGGGACTGTGACGCCCGCGCGGTTGAACATGTCGATGCTGACGGGCGTGCCGGCAACATCTATCTGCGCCCGGATGACCGAGCCCAGAAAGCTGGAGTGCAGAACGCGGCCCGGCAGCGACTGGGTATCGGTTGATCGCCGGTTGAGGGACATAGCTTCGGGGCGCAGGGCGACCGTTACGGCGCTGTTTGCCGCGATAGACGACAGATCGAGCCCGCCCACATTGACCCCGGCAAAGCGAAGGCTTTGCGGCCCAACCTGCTGTGCATCGAACGTGTTCAGCTTTCCGACGAAATCCGCAACAAACCGCGTTGTCGGGCGATTGTAGATCTCGGAAGGCGTCCCGATCTGATCCGCCCGGCCCGCGTGCATCACGACCACGCGGTCCGACACGGACAGGGCCTCTTCCTGATCATGGGTCACGAAAACCGTGGTGATCCCCAGTTCGCGCTGGATGCGCCGGATATCATCACGCAAGCTGGTGCGGATCTGCGCATCGAGCGCCGATAGTGGTTCGTCCAGCAGCAGAAGGTTGGGTCTTGGCGCAAGGGCGCGGGCCAGTGCCACGCGCTGTTGCTGGCCACCTGACAGCTGATAGGGATAGCGGTCCGCCAGATGTCCCAATGCGATCAGATCCAGCATCTCGTCCACGCGGCTTGCAATCTCGCGGCCCGACATGCCCGCGATTTTCAGACCAAATGCGACGTTCTCTCGGACAGACATATTGGGAAAAAGCGCATATGCCTGAAACACCATGCCGATCTTTCGGCGGCTTGCAGGCAGCGCGGTCACATCTGCGCCGCCTACCTGGATCTTGCCGGACGTCGGTTTCTCGAAACCTGCGATCATGCGCAGCACCGTCGTCTTGCCGCAACCTGAGGGGCCAAGGAACGAGATAAATTCACCAGCCTCGACATCAAGTTGGAAATCACGCACGACAGTCGTTGTCCAGAACGTCTTGGTGATGTCGGTCAGGGTCAGAAAGCTCATGATAATGCCTTTTCAACAGAAGTGGATGTGCGCCGCCGAAACAGGCGCTGGCCAGGTTTGAGATTGGCGAACGCTTCCATCAGGACCATGCAGGTCCAGGTAAACCCGAACGCCATGATGGCGAGGGCCGCAGGCTGATAGGCATAATCCTGCCCCATCCGCACCAGATAGGGACCAAAACCCGGACGGTTCAGCAGGCTGGTGATGACAAATTCGCCCAATGATATGGAGAATGTCAGGAATGCACCCGACACGATGGCAGAGCGGATATTGGGGAAAATGATGAAGGCGATGGTGCGCAGCCGCGATGCACCAAGGCTTTCTGCCGCTTCGGTCAGAGTTGCAATATCTATCGAGGCCATCCCATTATCGACCGCGCGATACATGTAGGGGATCGACAACACGACATACCCGATCACCAGCAGAGTATTAGTGCCTGTATCAGTCATCGTCAGGGGCAGGAAAGAACCGGTCCCGTAGATCCGAACATAGCCAAAGACCAGCACGACCGGCGGGATAATCAGGGGCATGAGGCTCAGAAACTCGACCACGGGGCGCATGCGCGGCACCCGCAGACGGACCCAATAGGCGGTGGGCACCACGATCATGATACCGACAAGGATCGCCAGCAAGGACGCAACTGCCGAGAAGCTTAGAACACTGACGAATACATCGCTCTCGAACACGGAACGGTAGGCCTCGAATGACAGCTCTCCTCGCTTCATGCGCAGCGAAAAGTTGAATGTCGCGATCAGCGGCACGACAAAGAACGCGGCACCAAGCACTGCGATCACGACTGATAGGACAGGCACGCGGCGGCTCATTTCTGCCACCGCTCGGCTCGGCGGCGCAGGATGAAATAAAGTGTGTTGGACAGGCCCATCAACACGATCATCCCGACCGCAATCGCATAGCCCAGATTGGGATTATAAAGCACATTGCCGCGGATCTGCTGGAACAGCACGATCGGGACCACCTGGAAGTTGGCCCCCGTCAGCGCGTAAATCGTGGCCAGGGTGCCGAAAGCATTGGCGAACAGCAGCAGGAAACACCCCAGCACCGAGGGTGCCAGCAGCGGCATTGCGACACGCGACAGATACTGGCGACGGGACGCCCCGAGGCTTTCCGCAGCCTCGCGCCATTCGGGCCGCAACCCTTCAAGCGCGGGCGTTATCATCAGGATCATTAGGGGCAGTTGGAAATAAAGGTAGGTCAGCGCGAGACCCAAAAAGGAAAACAGGGTGAAGCCCGACGCATAGATGTTGATCCCCAGAAAGTCGCGCAGCACCAGCGTGACAAGGCCCAGACGCCCCAGTGTCGCGATAAAGGCAAATGCCAGCGGCACCCCTGCGAAGTTGGAGGCAACGCCCGAAAACGTCATGAACGCCCGCCGAACCCATGACGGCAACCCGCCGTGGATCAACGCATAGGTAAGGATCAACCCGAAAACGGCGCCCATGCCTGCCGATGCAAGGCTCAGGCGGATCGACAGGCTGAATGAGTTCAGGATCTCTGGCGCGAACAGCCCCTGCATTGTGTCCAGCGAATACTGTCCATCCGGTGTTTGGAATGCGCCATTGATCAGATAGAAGATCGGCGCGATCAGAAACAGGAACGCAAACAGGAAAAACGGCACAAGGCCAATCCATGACCAGTTCAGCTCGGCAAAACGGCGCACTGCAGGCGGTCGGTCGGGAGAATGAGACGTCAAAGGTATAGATCCATCTTCTGGAAAAAAGACAGCGGAGGAAACCTCCGCTGTCTGATAGTTAAAAGCGGTGGCTTACTGAACGCCCATTTCGGTCGCCCAGTTCGCCGCAACTGCCTCTTTCGCCGCTGCCTGATCATCAAGCGAGGGGAAGATCGCCTTGGCGTAGTTTTCGGCGGGGGGGAGTTTGTCCAGCAGATCCTGCGGTATCACGCCGCGCTCGGCCATATCGTTAAAGCGGATCGGGTGGCAGTAGCCTTCCAGCCAAAGCAACTGGCCTTCGTCCGAATACAGAAACTCCATCCAGAGTTTGGCAGCATTGGGATGGGGCGCATAAGCCGAGATCGCCTGAACATAGACGCCTGCAACAACTGCATCACTGGGCACGATCACCTCGACAGGTGGGTTGCCTGCCAGATTGTCGCGCATTGCCAGCAGGTTGTAATCCCAATCGAAATAGATCGGTGTCGTTCCCTGGGCAAGGTTCTGGGAGTTGCCGTTGACCGGAACAAGATTGCCGCTTCCCTTGAGCCCTTTGAAGTATTCAATGCCCTTGTTCAACGCGTCTGCGCCCGCTTCTGCACCCTCTGCGATACCTGCGGCATAGACCGTCATCATGGTGCTGTTGCCGGTGCGCGGATCACCAATGATCGCCACCCCGTTCGCGAAATCATCGCCCTTCACATCCGCAAAGCTGGTCGGCGCATCGGGATAAATGTCAGAGTTCACACCAAACGCCAAAACCCCATAATAGTCGCCATACCAATATCCGTCGGCATCTTTGGCGTCATCGGGGATCGAGTCCCACTCTGCAACCTTGTACGGCTGCAGCAGACCTTCGGCCTTGGCCGCAGGACCAAAAGATAGACCTACATCAAGCACGTCTGGTGCCTGAGGGCCGGTATTATCCTTGTTCGCCTTCACCGCTTCGAGCTCGTCCGCTGAGCCAGCATTCGGGTTCAACTCATTCACTTCCAGACCATATTTTTCTTTGAATGCTGCAATGACTTCGCCATAGCCGCACCAGCTGTGAGGGAGGGCGATTGTGGTCAGCATGCCTTCGGCCTGTGCTGCTGCGATCAGCTCGGGGCTTGGTTCCGCGAATACAGCCGTCATAGATAGAGCGGATGCGGACGCCAGCAGGGGCAACGCAAAGCGAGTGTAGGACTTCATCTGGTATCTCCGGAAAATGGGATCAGTATTACGCAAGCGGCAGGTCCGCAGCACCCTCGCCTTAAGGTTCAAATGCGACATTCTGGTTAACTATTTATTAAGGTTGCGTGACGCATGTGGCGACTGCGTGCCAGTGTCCGACGTTCACATCGGCTGTGTCTACTCTAAATATAATCAGGAAGGGAGCGAACGATAGCTGACGTTTATTCAGAACCTGACGGATGTCGGCTAGGCACCGACTGCTTGCGGGGTCTTGTCCTTTCCGCCTACGGCGAATTTGGCCAAATGCACCTAAAGGCTGCTGTATGTGCACTGGTCACAGTGACGGCACTAATGTTTCACAATCAATCAAATGCACTGTTTGCGGAGTATGCAGGCCCCCTTGTATGGCGCGTTCAGAAAGTGAACGAACCATACGCCATATGATGATTCACAAGGGCGGTGAAATCAGCTAGATTGTTGGTGCGTTTCATACATAAGGCCGGTTTCGTCCGCACTGCTGACCTTGCCGCCGTGCGCGGCGAAGGTCCGGTTCGAGCCCAATGTGTCAGATGCTGCGTTCGCCACCAATGTCTGCTTTTGCGCTTGATAAGAAAATAGACGCTGGAACCCAACGGGAGTACAGTCTGGGTTCAGATGCCATAATTTGGCCGTCAACGTCATTTATCTGAACGCCGTGGAGCGACGAAGGAGTAATGCGATGGAACAGACAATCGAAGAGCTACCTGCGAAATTTGGGTTGGTTGGGTTCATTCTGGGTATTGCAAGTCTCGTCGTTATTCTCATACAATTTTCTGCATTTTTTGAGCCGAAAGAGAAGAGTAGCGGTTCTGTCATTGGCGAGATTGCAGCAGACATAAAGCAATCAGCCGCGCGTGCATTGGCAGGGGAACCAGCCCCAGAGCGCACTCCGCCGCCCCGAGATTACAGTCAATTCATCACAATTGCCGCGCTCTGTGTGGCGGGTATCGCGGTCGTGCTTGGCGGCATAGGATTATACCGACACGAACCACATCGGCTTTCATATATGGCCGTTGGTATCGGCGTTTCGGCATTTGTAGTGCAGTATGTGTTCTGGTTGGCGATCCTGATTTGCGGCGTGGCCTTGCTCATCAGTATTATCGGAAAGCTCGATAGTATTTTCGGCTAGAAACAGAAACTCTCATCTACAAAGCAGACCTTCAACGTTCGATACTTGAAGGCAGCTTCGTCCTGTGTGGATGGCTCCCTTTTTGCAAGTCCTTTTTCGCGCATGGTGTTTCGTCAGAAGCAGTCTTGTGTTCGGCCTGTTATGACCTAACTTGATCAGTTCGTGTGCCCAGTGGTGGCTCGCTCCACAAGCTTCAATACCAACCAAACATGGCTCAAGGCGTTCAAAAAATGCCAACACTTGCGCCCGCCGTAAAGCACGGTTAAATGCGATCTCTCCATTATCATCAATACCGTGGACCTGAAAAACGTTCTTAACCACCCCTCTCGGGACATTGCTGCGCAATACCCTGCCGGTCAATGATCAAGGCCCATTGTTGTAACATGCATTGGGTGGCTCCTCTCATAAGCAGTTCATAGCAACTGCACTATGGCGCATTGCGACGCCGATTGATGCAG
>NZ_JBFEKM010000191.1:0-6851 GCF_041552635.1 Sulfitobacter sp. | reverse complement strand
ACCGCCCACATATCTCTTCAGATATCTAATTTTCAAAGAGCGTCGAGACAAAAGAAACCAAGATGCGCCGTAAAATCCAGCGCGCCCCGCCTCAATGCCTCAGAATTTCTCCGCTACGTAAACCAACAAAACCTCGCAGCTCCGTCCGTCCCGTCTAGCGCTCCAAACCCGCATCGCTGCGTCTCCGGTATGGGGCGTTCTAAGGTTACTTCCAAATACCCGCAACCTCTTTTTTCTATTTTTTACAATTCAGTCAAAAAACCGGTGTTGCCACAAAAAGTGAGTTCGGCATGGCTCTCCGTCGTCATATAAAATCGAACATCAGAGGGGTTTGAGCTTTGGAGGCTCTAGTTCATTTGTGTGATTGATTATGCGGCTTGTCTTTGGTGTTGCAAGCGGCGTTGTTGGATTGTCCGTTTCTTGATTTTCTCCCTTCCTCTGATGATGGCTTTGTCGCGTCCGAAGGAGACGTCGGCTGGTGTGACGTTGTTCAGGCTCTCGTGGTAGCGTTCGTTGTTGTCTTAATCGATGGCGGCCCGGAACTAGCGTTCGAGGTTACCGGGTAGGTAGTAGTTTTCCAGTAAAACACGGTTCTTCATTGTTTGATACCAACGCTCGATCTTGCCTTGGGTTTGCGGGTGGAAGGGTGCGCCGCGAACGTGATCCATTTTGTAATCTTCCAGCCATTCGGCCAGATCACCGGAGATGTAACAGAACTATTGTCGCTCAGTAGGCGTGGCATGTGGCGAACGTCGGCATGGTCGCAGCCTGACGCCGCCAGTACCAACTCAATTGTCACCTTCACGTCCTCGGCCCGCATGTTCGTGCAGAGCTTCCTATCAATGATGTAACGACTGTAGTCATCCAGGATTGTGCTGAGATAAAACCAGCCCCAGCCAATGATTTTGAAGTAGGTGAAATCGGTTTGCCACATCTCGTTGATGGCAGTCGTTTTATCCGTGAGCTCGTCGGCTGCTTTGGGGGCGATGAATTTCTTGTTGGATGGCGAACAAGCAAACAAGACGATAGAATTGCACAAGTCGCTCGATGTCTTATTGCAGAGATTGAGGGCACCAGTGATCTATGCAAAAAAGGACCTCAGGGTGGGGGCTAGCATAGGGATCGCATTCATAAATGGGCGGAAAGAACCTCCGTCGGGGAGGCGATCCTCAATGCCGATATCGCCATGAAAGCCGCAAAAAAAACGGGCCGCGGGCGTCATGCCCTTTTCGAACAACCTATGCGCGAGGAGGCCCTGAAAAATGCGGCACTCGCACTGGATACCAGCAGGCAATCGTCCCTTGGGGTATAAAAGTCGCCACATATCCACAGCTAGGTGCCAAGACCTTCGAATCTTCCAAAATCGGAGATCGAACTGGCCGGAAACAGGAAAACAAGGATGATTGCGGGGATTTTGTGTCTGTGTTTATAATCAATTGGGGGTATTTTAATATAATGACTCAAGAAAATGTGACACTTGTCCACAGTCTCGAAGCCCTTGAAAATAGGCGCTTCGCCGCACAATGACAAAGCCTGCCTGCAAGACCCCCTGCCCCCCACACCAGAAAAAGCTGGATTTATTGTCATTTGTCAGTGTAACTCAAAAAAACAATTAAAACGAATGAGGGCAGAAATGGGGAACATATCCCAGGAGCAGGTCCACGGGTCGGAAGCTTTGGCAGGCTATTCCGATAAAATTTCCGAGGCTCTGGACACACATTTATCGTACCTTTTGGCGCCTGAAGAGCGAAAGATGCTACGACGTTTCTCGGTACGCGAAGTCGCGCGGTTCCTGAAGTTGAACGAGAACACATTCCGTCATTACATCAAGAACGCCGACGGGCGCATGCCCATCGGCGAGCTGGTTGGCGGCAACCGGCGCATGTTCAAAGCCGAAGATATCGACAATATTCGCCAGTTCCTATTCAATGATGGAAAAATAGCGCCTGAGGCTTACCCCCGCAGACAGGGCGATCAGAAGCTAAACGTGCTGTGCACATTCAACCTCAAGGGGGGTGTCAGCAAGACATCTTCAGCAATCTTGGTTGCACAGCTTCTTGGCCTGCGGGGCCATCGTGTTCTTTGCATAGACTTGGACCCGCAAGCGTCGATGAGCGATATCTTTCAGGTCAGGCCAGATATCGATGGATCTCCGTCTATCTACGAGGCCTTACGTTACAACGACCCCGAGACCAGTTCGGGTCCGAAATCCATGCGCGATGTGATCCAGAAGACATATTTCCACAACGTGGATATCGCGGCATCGGAAATGATGCTAACCGAATTCGAATACGAGACGGCCATCTCCTTCAAGACAGGCATGGGCGGAGAGCCGTTCCACCGCCGTATGTCGGCGGCGATCGCATCGGTTGAGGCCGACTATGACGTCGTGGTCTTTGACACCCCTCCTCAGCTTTCCTTCTCGGTGATCTCTGCGCTTTTTGCGTCAACCGGACTGATCATCCCGCTCAACGCCTCTATGCTCGACAGCATGTCCTTGGGCAAGTTTCTGGGCATGGCAGGAGACCTCATGAAAGCGGTCGAGGGCAGTTCGCGCAAGAAGGATTACGATTTCATCCGGTTCCTGATCACACGGTTCGAACCCACAGATAGCCCACAGGTGCAGATGGCCGGGTTTTTGCGAACGATCTTCTCGGGTGCGGTGCTGAAGCAGGAATTCTTGAAATCCACTGTCATCAGTGACGCGTCAAATTCCAATAACACCGTCATGGAGCTCGAGCCCTCCTCCTTCACCCGCAAATCTTATGACCGGTTGATGGACAGTGTGGAGCTTATCGTAGACGAACTGGAGGAGCTCTGCTTTGCAGCTCGGCACAGGTCAGCGCGCGAGGCCGCTGCGGAAAACTCCCATTCGGATGATAACGCGCGGAGGGCCAGCTGATGCCGCCGCGCAAGAACCTCTTTGGGGGCACCATGGCGAGCATCGCCGCCAAAAGCGCCGATCAGGAAAAGCAAAACGCTGAACCACAGCCTTCCACATCACCCAATGACCAGCTCACATCAAATGACGCCCGCAAAACAGCGCCAACCGTGCGATATTTCCAGATGGGCATGCAGGAGGAGCTGAGCCGGACTGCGCAGGACATCGACACGGCCCTCATCGACGAGAGTCGTTTTGCAGACCGCCTCAATATCGAGGACGGCATCCATGATCTTGCCAACAGCATCCAGACCCGTGGACAGCAGGTCCCAGTTTTGGTTCGTCCCAAAGAAGACGCAGGTCGCTACGAAGTCGTTTACGGCCGCCGCCGGATTGCCGCATGCCGCAGCCTAGGTAAACCTGTCAGGGCTTTTGTCGTTCAGATGAGCGACGAAGAGGCTCTTGTCACGCAGGGAATCGAGAATAACTCGCGCCTCGAGACAAGCTTTATTGAGCGGGCCCATTTTATTCATCAGATGGTTGAATCCAAAGTCTCCTACAGCGTCATAATGGAAGCCTTGGGGATCGAAAAATCACTGGTAGGACGCATGGCCCGGATCTATCAGGCGATCCCCTACGAGGTAATCAAAGCGATCGGCCCTGCCCACGGGATCGGTCGGCGCATCTGGGAAAGCCTGCGTGTTGCGATTGATGCGAGGTCAGACAAGGATCCAGCCGCGATCTCGGCGATGGTCGATACATCGCTGCCCAGCGAAGACCGGGTAAAGGATCTGATCGAAAGATTGAGAGACAAGCCGTCCCAACCGACTAAGCCAGGTCCGACAGAGATCGGATCAGGCCAAGTAACTTTCCTGAGGCGCGGCTCAAAACTTGAGATCAAGGCAAAGTCGAGGGACAGCGAAGCATTTCTGAGATTTCTTGAGGAACGCATGCGCGATATCTACGCAGAGTTCGCCGAGATTGAAAAAGTAAATAAATAATAAAAACAATGACTTAAGCAGCGGTCCGCGGTCCGTGAAGCTGAGCTCAACCCAGGGCCCAATATAGGGTCCAACATCAACGAGCAAAAAAGGAGCAGACAGGAGCAGACAGGAGCGCAAAAGAAAACCCCCCAAAGCCGGAGCTCTGAAGGGTTCTCAAGTATCGTTGCATTTACTTGATACTCGCCTTCCGAATCATTTTCAACATCGTTTTCGGTGAACGGGGAAGTTTTGCCGTCTGAAATTTAGTATGACATATATCAACCCCTCAGTTATGCTGCCGGGGCACAAGGATCCTTTGTGTCAACGCCCTGCAAAAGGCCAATTCCACATCGACCGCTGGGAGGTGCTCCAGCTGGTGAAAGATACCGCTGCCGTGCTTGGCCTATCCGATCGCGA
Organism: Sulfitobacter sp.; assembly: GCF_041552635.1. Lineage (GTDB taxonomy): Bacteria > Pseudomonadota > Alphaproteobacteria > Rhodobacterales > Rhodobacteraceae > Sulfitobacter. Next base: position 2,570 of record NZ_JBFEKM010000191.1, on the reverse strand, counting down.
CATCGCTGTACTGGGGGCCCACCTTAGCGTGCTCCCCAAAGGGCCAATAAAGTCAGGCCAACTGCTGATGTCTTTCATGCAAGTATCGGCCATCCTCCCCCGCGCCAACTGCATGGAGGAGCGCGGGTTTCGTCGATCAGAGACCCGCCTGGACGAGACTGGTCTTGTGGCCCGTAAACTATCTGCGAACGGCCGCCGCTTTGCCGTGCGAGACGCGTCTGGCCGGATCGTTGATGCTTATGGCATCGATCTTGAACCCCTCTTTCTGAGCATCGACGAACTCAGAGAGATCAGGGCAAGGCTTGAAGAAGACAGGCAGCGCAAGCGTGCGCTGATCTCACGGGTCACCGCACGCTTGTCGGAACTAAAGCGATGGTCCACGGACCATATAGGATATGTGCCTGACGCCCTAAGCGATCTCGCTTTGCTCCTGCGCAATCTGTTCCGGCGCAAGACAATCAGTGTTTCGGACATCTGTGAAGCCGAGAAGCGGGTCGACGCTATTGAAGTACAGATCATCCCCGAGCCAAAACAAGAAGCTCTATCCGCAACAGAGGAGCAACCTACCCTCCCCTGCCCTGCCCCATCCCAGAATTCAGACCGCTTGCGTATTCCATCGGAGCCCTTCGATGGATGCATCGCGAAAGTACCCTGCCCTGCGGCGGACAAATCTGCCGCCGATGCCGGACATATTGACCGGCACATAGAGTCTAAACGAAAAGAATATACAAAAAGAGCCGCATTTAGCAGCAGAACTGCAGACCTCAAACTTTCGGATCTACAGGCAGCTTGGTCAATATGTGTCCAAATCAGCAGCTTTTACCCAGACGGTCCTTGGACTGCGCAGGATCTATGGGATAAGCTGGTCGAATTCTCTTCTTTTTTGGGACTTGGACAAAAATCCGTCTTGAATGCTGTGACAGAAATTGGATGGCGAAATGCGTTGCTCGTACTGGACTATATTGCCCAGAAGATCGCTACGATCAAAGCACCACAGGCCTATCTGGCTAAGATGCTAGAAAGTTATCACCAAGGTGATGCCATTGCAGCGGGACGCGTATGCCGAACTGGACAGTCTGCTAGGCACGTCGCCTAATGTGTCCCGAACCATTTCAAAAGGTGTTCGGAAGAAACAATACATTGAAATCCAGGATGAACTTCGGAAAACAGTGGGAATTATGAACGGCGTCAAGAATGATAAAAACCTCTTATTGAGTGCAGAAGTATTAGCCATAAGCAATTTTCTGTCCACGCCAAGCCTCACGCATTTCGAGCGGCAGCTATTGTGCTATTTGGTGTGCCAAGGCATGGACTGCCATCTCCTTAGATGCCCTGAGTCTAGGTTCAGCATATCGGGCGACATACCACAGTCGGACTGAGGGCAGCCCCCTAGCCTACCGTTTCTCCCTTGCGGCCCTTCACGCCCAGCGGTCTTTTTCTCTTTGGTCATGGTGAGCGTAACTACAGTGTACCGTACAGCATGCCCGATATGATCCACGGACCCATGAGTGCTCCAGCCTAGTCACTCCGCGCACTGTCCAACAGTTTTGGCCGCATCAAAACCGCTAATACCGAAGTCCGCATCAAGATCTTAGGCCCCGCGTATGATGAGTATTAGTCCTTGCTTGCTCTAGCTGGCGCGGTCCGCGGACCGCGCTGTGGAAAGTGAAAACCCAGCGAGGGTCAGCCGTGAAAGGTTTATAGACCCCAGGATATGACCTTATGATCGTTAGGCTAGAAAACTCGGCCCTCGCGCTGCTGACGGAATGAACTTGATGACCTCAGGGATTTCAGATTGACGCATGCATTCAAGGCTTGTGACTTCAACGGTCCGCGGACCGTCTAATCAAAAAACAGCACTCATTGATGCGCGTTCACGATAACTCGCCGGGTTTGCAAGTCGGGCTGCCGTTTCTAGACCAAACAATATTTGCCGCAGATTCTACGCCTCGAATGCTTCGAGCCAATGTGAGTGGGTGGTGAGAACGGAATGACGGCGGGTTGCTGACTGTATCAATACCACGCATTGTAGACCATCCTGTGATCTCAAGCCTTGCATCATTCACGCTCGTATTCGGAATGGCGGTGGAGGTGGCTACCGAGGCGTTGGCCCGTGGGCATTTAGGACGTCAAATTTGACCGTCCGACGCTGGATAATTTCGCCCGTAACGTCATCACCGCGTTCTAGCGTTAATTCTTCAAACTCACGCAGACTGAAGCTGAATTGGAAGTCGAGCGATACACCCAGAGCAATGATCTGACGGGGTAATTCGGGATGTATTGACCATATGTTCTGGCGATGAGTGTTGCGCGGTTCGACACCTCTTCTGCTTCTCCAATACACCCATGTGGGCCCCTCAAATGGAACTACAGCCAAAATGGTCCGTGCTGAACGAGTTCCCGCCGTTCACTAAAAAGTTTGCTTTCCTTGGACCTGTCGCGCTTTCGTGCCGCCCCAAGTGCTCGTTTAAGCCACCTTTCGTTCGAAGGCGACAGGACTTTTCCAGCCCAGTGCTGAGTGGCGGCGACGCGGATTGTAGAAGCCGTTGATGTATTCGAAGATCGCCATT
>NZ_JBFEKM010000190.1:0-6882 GCF_041552635.1 Sulfitobacter sp. | reverse complement strand
TGCGGTCGGCGATCTGCGCATGGGTCAAACCACTGTCGCTGGCGCGAAATGCCCGAAGCACAGCCATGCCACGGGCCAGCGTATTTGCGAATTTGCGATCAACGGGGACCGAATTCATGCCTCAACCTCGACTTGTTTCACCATGCAAAACACAATTCCACTCTGCGTCGTGACTACGTACCTTCGCGCTATTTTGATTGCAACCAAGACGTCAGGGCATAAATCCAACTTTGCGCTAAATCTGACGTTAGCAGTCCAGCACACTCCCGCTTTTCGAGCGTCGGAATTATCCGCGTTGGTAGATAAAACAGCGCCCCGGCACCGCATCGGCTGGCAAGGGCATTTCAGTCAGTCCTTCGAAATACATTCTGTCACTGGACACCATCAGCCCGCCTTGGGCCAAGAGCGGTTCAACCAGCGGAGATATCGCACGGGCAAAGGCATCATTCTTGGCCAGATTATGCCCGCCCAGATCCGCATGAATCAATCGGGCCGCGGGGCCGAACCGCTCCAAGGCGGCTGGCAATGTTTCATAGACATCCCCAAGCAGCAGCATATCATCCGCAGGCGTGCTGTCGGGGTTGGACGCAACGGCACGCTCGAACACGAAAATATCGCGCTCCGGCATGATCTCGCGCATGTGGTGATACGTGCGCCCGTTGCCCAGCCCCAGTTCGAACACGGGACCCGGCTGCCCCTTGGTCAATGCGACCGCGTGATTCAAACACGCGCGCTGTGAAACCATACGGTTGATAAAAATATCGAGACGGCTCATTTTTCAGCTCCCTTAATGCAATGTCTGTTACATGGGGGCTCTACCCTTGGGATTATAGGGGCACGGCACAAATGAAGAGGCCCCTAGACGCTGGGGCTTTTATCGGCTTCACTTTGTTAACTGGTTTTAGCTTTTAGGTGTTTGGATCCAAATGACCGCTCTTTTAGATGTACGCGACCTGACGATCGGCTTTGGCACGTCTGCGCCTGTTGTCGATCGGGTCAGCTTTTCTGTGAATGCGGGCGAGACATTGGCGCTGGTGGGCGAAAGCGGGTCTGGCAAGACGCTGACCTGTCGGTCGGTGCTGCGTATCCTGCCGGATGCTGCACAGATGCGGGGCGGGTCCATCCAGTTTGCCGGCAAATCCAGCGCCCAAGGCGGCGGCACAGCAGGGCCGGTAAATCTGACGGGCCTGCCCGAAAAAGCGATGCGCGACATCCGTGGCAACCTGATTTCGATGATATTTCAGGAACCTATGCGGTCCTTGTCGCCGCTGCACCGCTTGGGCGGTCAAGTTGCCGAGGTCTTGCGCCTGCACCGCGACATGGGCCGCAATGAGGCCAAGCGCGCCGTGCTGGAACAATTCGACAAGGTCGGATTCGTCGATGCTGAACGGGCCTGGCGCAGCTATCCTTTCGAGATGTCCGGCGGAATGCGCCAGCGGGCCATGATCGCAATGGCGATGGTGGCAAAGCCCGAGTTGCTGATCGCGGACGAACCGACAACGGCGCTGGATGTCACGACCCAGGCGCAGGTGCTGGGTCTGATCCGGTCGCTGCAAAAAGAAACCGGCATGGCCGTCATTCTGGTCACCCATGATCTGGGTGTGGTCGCCAATATGGCGCAGAATGTCGTGGTGATGAACAAGGGCCGCGTGATGGAAAGCGGACATGCAAGCCATGTGCTTGGCGCGCCCGCACACCCCTATACGGCCAAGCTTTTTGCCGCCGCCCCGATGATACCGCTTGTGGCGAAACCCGCGCGTGCGCCCAGCCATGATGACGTGATCTTGGACCTGCGTAACGTGTCCAAGACCTATACGATGCGCGCTGGCGGCTGGCGCAGGCCGATGACCGTTTCGGCCTGTCAAAATGTGGACCTGCAACTGGAGCGCGGCAAGACGCTGGCGATTGTGGGTGAATCCGGTTCAGGCAAAACCACCTGTGCGCGCATCGCCATGGGGGCCGAAACCCCTGATCCGGGCGGAGAGGTCCTGTTCCGGCCTGATCCCACCGCCGAACCTATTGCCATCCACGCCATGACCACGGCTGAACGCACCTCCTTTCAGCGCCAAGCCCAGATGGTATTTCAAGACCCCTATTCATCGCTGAGCCCGCGGATGCGCGTCCAAGAGGCTTTGACCGAACCGATGGAAATTCACCACATCGGCAGCGCAGCAGACCGGCGCGACAAGGCCGCCGAGATGCTGCGGTGGGTGGGGCTGAACCCTGATATGCTGACCCGCTTTCCCCATGCGTTTTCCGGCGGCCAGCGGCAGCGCCTGTCGATTGCGCGCGCGCTGACGCTGAACCCGAAACTGCTGATCTGTGACGAACCGACATCAGCTTTGGATGTATCGGTGCAGGACCAAATCCTGACCCTGCTCGAAGATATCCGTGAACGCGCCAACCTGAGCTATCTGTTCATCAGCCATGATCTGGCCGTCGTAGCACGGATCGCAGACGAGGTCGCAGTGATGCGCGCCGGTGTAATTGTCGAACAAGCCGCCCCTGACACGCTATTTTATAATCCGCAGCACCCCTATACCCGCGCGCTGATCGCCGCACAGCCCGAACCGGATATTAACCGCCCGATTGATCTGGATCTTGTGGCAAAGGGCGCAGGATCGCCCTTGCTCTGGCCGGAAAACTATCGCTTTGAAGGCACGCAGGTCCCCGCCTTGCGCGAATTGGAACCCGGCCATATGGTACGTTGTCATGCGTAAAATGCTATTTCTTATATGTGCCCTTGCGACGCCCTTGTGGGCGCAAACCCCTCTGCCCGTGCTTCAGGAAAGCGCCTATTGGGCGCAAGAGGTGACCGATGGCGACCTGCCCGCAGTCGGGCAACGCGTCCCCACCGACCCGCTGGTCGTCGATCTGGCCGCCAAAGGCCGCAGCTTTGGCACCCAAGGTGGAACATTACGCACGCTGATATCGCGGTCCAAGGACGTGCGGCAGATGGTGGTGTACGGCTATGCCCGACTGGTGGGGTACCAACCCGATTACACATTGGCCCCAGATATCTTGAGCGCTGTGGATGTTTTTGAAAACCGGAAATACACATTGCATCTGCGCCCCGGCCATCACTGGTCCGACGGTGCCCCCTTTACGTCGGCTGATTTTGAATACTGGTGGAAATATGTCGTCCTGAACCCTGAGATCACGCCAAGTGGGCCTCCGGATTTCATGATGGTCGAGGGAAAGTGGGGCAGTGTCACCTTTCCTGATCCACAGACCGTCGTGTTCGAATGGGAAGACCCCAACCCCAATTTTCTGCCCCTGCTCGCGCAGGCCAGCCCGCCGTTCATCTACCGGCCCGCGCATTACCTTAAGCAATTTCATGTTGAATTTGCCGACCCCGAAAAACTGGCCCAAGAGGTCGACACCGCCCGCGTAAAAAGCTGGGCCGCGCTGCACAACAAGCGCGACAACATGTACAAGTTCGACAATCCCGGAGAGCCGACGCTCCAGCCGTGGGTGAATACCTCGGACAGTGACAGCTCCCGGCAGGTGTTCGTGCGCAACCCCTATTTCCACCGCATCGACAGCCGTGGCGTGCAACTGCCGTATATCGACACCGTCGACATGACCGTGGTCGGCGGCGGCCTGATCGCGGCCAAGGCCAACGCAGGCGAGGTCGACCTGCAAGCGCGCGGCCTTGATTTTCCCGATATTTCGATCCTGAAAAAAGGCGAGAACGATGGCGGTGCCTACCGTACATTTCTATGGGCCAATGGTGCTGCCAGCCAGATCGCGATCTATCCGAACCTGAACTTTGCCGACCCCGTCTGGCGCGAAGTGATGCGCGACGTGCGCTTTCGCCGCGCGCTGAGCCTTGGCATTGACCGGCGAATGATCAACCGCGCGCTGTATTTCGGGCTGGCCCAAGAAGGCGGGATGACCGCCCTGCCGCAAAGCCCGCTGTTCAGCCCCGATGCCCTGCATGCGTGGTCCGAAATGGACATCGACCGCGCCAATGCCTTGCTGGATGACATGGGCCTGACCGACCGTACCCCATCAGGATTGCGTAAATTGCCCGATGGCCGCCCGATGGAATTCGTGATCGAGACCGCTGGCGAACGCAGCGAAGAAGAAAACGCGCTGGCAATCATCACCGACACATGGCGCGAGCTGGGAATCAGGCTGATCATGCGCCCGCTGGACCGCGACATCCTGCGCAACCGGATTTATGCAGGGACCACAATGGCCGCCGTCTGGTTTGGCTGGGACAATGGCATTCCCAGCGCGGGAACCTCGCCCAGCTATCTTGCGCCGACCAATCAGGAATTCTTTTCCTGGCCGATGTGGGGGCAGTATTACCAAACCCTCGGCCAATCGGGAGAAGCCCCCGACATGCAGCCCGCGCAGCAGTTGATGTTGCTTGCCAACGACTGGACCCACACCGAAAGCCAAGCCAAACGGACCGCCATCTGGAAAAAGATGCTGGAAATCCATGCCGACCAGCAGTTCGCCATTGGCATCCTCTCTGAGGCTCCGCAGCCCGTCGTCGTGTCAAACCGTCTAAAGAACGTCCCCGAAGAGGGCATCTGGGCCTTTGACCCCGGTGCGCATTTCGGCATCCACCGGATTGACGAATTCTATTTCGAAGACCCCCTTGTGCAGGTAAGCAAATGATCTTTCTCAGATATGCAGTATGGCGCTTTGTCACCATGCTGCTGACCCTTTGGGTCGTATCAATCTTGGTCTTTGTGATCATTAATCTGCCACCGGGCGATTACCTGTCCAACCAGATCGCCGAATTGCGCGCCACGGGTCAGGCCGAAGGCGTCGCCAAGGCGGAATTCCTGCGCCACGAATATTCGCTCGATCAGCCGGTGTGGAAGCAATACATGATCTGGGCCGGTATCGCCCAAGGCCCGCAGGGGTTTTCAGGGCTGATCCAAGGCAATTTCGGCTGGTCCTTTGAATTTGACCGTCCGGTTGGTGAAATCGTCGGTGATGCGCTGTGGATGACGGTACTGGTCAACTTGGCCGCTGTGTTGTTCGTCTATCTGATCGCCCTGCCCCTTGGCGTATTGGCTGCCGCCAAGTCCGAGACATGGGTGGATTATACCGCAGGGTTCATCGGCTATCTGGGCCTTGCGACCCCCAACTTCCTGCTGGCGCTGATCCTGTTTTACTATGGGCACAAGTATTTCGATCTGCCCATCGGCGGACTGATGGCCCCCGAGCTTGAGGGCGAGCCGATGTCGTGGGCCAAGGTCCAGTCGATCCTGTTGCACCTGATCGTGCCGACCTTCGTGATCGGGACAGCAGGAGCCGCAGCAATGATGCAACGCCTGCGCGCCAACATGCTGGACGAGCTCAGCAAACCCTATGTCGAAACCGCCAAGGCCAAGGGCCTCGCCCCGGCGCGGTTACTGGCGAAGTATCCGCTGCGGATGGCGTTCAACCCCTTTGTCGCCGATATCGGCAACCTGCTGCCTGCGATGATATCGGGGTCGGTGCTGGTGTCCGTCGTGCTTGGCTTGCAGACAATAGGCCCGTCCCTGCTGATCGCGCTGAAATCCCAAGACCAGTTTCTCGCTGCTTTCATTTTGATGTTCGTGGCGTTGCTGACGCTGATCGGCACGATGATCTCTGACATGCTGCTGGTCCTGCTGGACCCGCGCATTCGCTACGGGGCGCGCGGCTGATGAGCATCCAACCCGATAACCGCTTTGTCGATACGGCCCCTTGGACCGACGCGACAGACCTGTCCGCCCCGGAACGCTCGGATATGGATGCCTCGGTCCGCTTGCTGATGTGGCGCAAGTTTCGCCGCCACAAACTGGCACTGATCTCGGGGCTGTTTTTGGCCTTTTGCTATCTGATCCTGCCCGTCGCCGGTTTTGTCGCGCCCTACACCCCGAACGAACGGAATGCAGAACACCTTTACGCCCCGCCCCAAAGCATCAACCTGTGGCATGACGGCAAGTTCATCGGCCCCTATGTCTACGAGACCACGGGCAAGGCAGACCTGATCAATTTCCGCTGGGTCTACGAAACAGATAAAACCGCACCTCGCAAGCTCGAATTCCTGTGCAAGGGCGAGACCTACAATATCTTCGCGCTGATCCCGTCAGACACCCACCTGTTTTGCGCGCCCGAGGGGGCTACGGTGTTTCTTTGGGGCTCTGACAGGCTCGGCCGCGATGTGTTCAGCCGCATTCTTTACGGCGCGCAACTGTCGCTGACGGTCGGCCTGATCGGCATTACCGTCTCCTTCATCCTCGGCATCTTTTTCGGATCGCTCGCAGGGTACTTCGGCGGCAAGACCGACTGGTTCGTGAACCGCATGATCGAAATCCTGCGCTCGCTTCCCGAACTGCCGCTCTGGTTGGCGCTCTCGGCGGCAGTCCCCTCGAACTGGGGGCCCGTGTCGGTCTTTTTCATCATATCGATCATCCTAGGCATCCTCGATTGGCCCGGACTTGCCCGTGCGGTGCGCTCCAAGTTCCTGAGCCTGCGCGAAGAGGAGTTCGTCAAAGCCGCCGAAATGATGGGCGCAAAGCCTTCACGTATCATCCGCAAACACCTGCTGCCGAACTTCATGTCCCACCTGATCGCCAGCGCAACCCTGTCTATTCCTGCGATGATCTTGGGGGAAACGGCGCTCAGCTTCCTGGGCCTCGGCCTGCGCGCCCCCGCTGTCAGTTGGGGCGTGATGCTTAACGACGCGCAAAACCTCGCCAGCATCGAAATCTATTGGTGGACCGCGATCCCGATGTTGCCAATCATCGTGGTCGTTCTGGCCTTCAACTTCTTGGGTGACGGCTTACGCGCCTGTCTGGATCCGTATAAAACCTGAACGCCCCCATTCTCTGGCTCGAAAATATCCCGGGGGGTGCGGGGGGCTGGCCCCCCGCTCCGCCCGCGCCTGGC
>NZ_JBFEKM010000189.1:0-6949 GCF_041552635.1 Sulfitobacter sp. | reverse complement strand
CTCCTCGAGCTTTTGCAATTCCTTTTGCGCCTCTTCCCAATGGCCTTCGGCAAAGGCGTCGCAATATGCTCCTGTGTGCAATTCGATGACTTCTGCGCCAATCCGGTTGGCCGCTTCGATCTGGCGTTTTTCGGCGGCGATAAAAATGCTCACGCGGCAACCTGCCTCACGAAGGGGAGCAATGAAATGCGCCAGCTTGTTTTCCTCACGCGCGACCTCAAGCCCACCTTCGGTTGTGCGTTCCTCGCGTTTTTCGGGCACGATGCAAACCGCATGCGGCTTGTGGCGCAGCGCGATCTTTTGCATTTCATCGGTCGCGGCCATCTCAAAGTTAAGGGGCACCGTCAGCACGTCCAGCAGCCCTTCGATATCGGCATCTGTGATGTGGCGGCGGTCTTCGCGCAGATGCGCGGTGATCCCGTCTGCGCCAGCCTCTTGGGCGACGCGCGCCGCGCGCAAAGGATCAGGATAGGCCCCGCCACGGGCATTTCGAACCGTCGCGACATGGTCGATGTTGACCCCAAGCCGTAGCTTACCTTGCTTTGCCATGATCTCTTCCTTCCTGGGCTGTTTGTTCTGCAGCTTTTTTCGCCTCGGCCTTGGCCACTGCTTTTTTCTTGAGCGCCTCGAACTTGGCCTTGATCAGCCCTTTGCGCCGCTTTTGATACGCGCGCAGCAAAGGGACGGACAGGTAATAGCAGATCGTGGCGCAGATCATACCGGGCACGATGCCGCCGATCAGATAGGGATAAAAAATCTCTCGCCAAAACACGGCAAGCCCGGACCAGTCAGCCGTCTGGCTGGTAAACATCGCGATAAAATTCGACAACAGGTCATGCGCCGCATCAAAGAACTTGCCCCCAAAGGACCGATGTTCCCCGTCGATCATGGGGGACCCCAATATCCAATGCCCCATCGACAGTGATGACAGGCCAATCGGCACATAGGTCAGCGGATTGCCAAAAAATGTCGCCATCAAAGCCGCCAGCAGATTCCCCCGCATCGCCCGCGAAATCAGCGCCGCTACGATGAAATGCATGCCGTAGAACGGGGTGAACGTTGTGAATACACCCGCCCAAATGCCCCGTGCGATCCGTTCTGGCGTGTCTGGCAACCGCCGCATCCGGTGCTTGACATAATGAAACGCCCGCGTCCAACCGCCGCGCGGCCACATAAATTCGGCCATGGCGCGTAAAGTCGGCTTTGGATCACGGCGTTTGAAAATCAATGGACAGTCCTTGAGGCATGGTTAGGGTCACCGGTTAAGTGTATTACTTCCCGGACTTTACAAGCTTCATATTTCGGTATCTGCTGATCTCGGCGACCTCGCTCTCTGCTTCAAGAGTGGGCATAAGCGAATGCAGATGCGCAATATCCCGCAGTTCAACGTAGATCAACAACCGGTAAAAATCAGGCTTGCGATCCAAAAATTCCAAATTGGATATATTGGCTTGGGATTGCCCGATCAAGGTGCAAATCCGCCCCAAAACCCCAGCACCATTGCCTATGGTCAGTTCGATTGTGGCACCATATGCCGCTGGGTGCGGACCCTCGTGCCAACGAAGATCAAGCCAACGTTCCGGTTGATCCTCAAAATCGGCAAGCCGCTCGCAGTCAATCGCGTGGATTGTAACCCCTTTACCGCGATATGTTATGCCAATGATCCGTTCACCGGGCAGCGGCTGGCAACACGGCGCACGATCATACGACTGCCCCGGCTCAAGCCCAACAACAGCGCGCTTGCGGTCCACCTGTTCACCGGGCTTGGGCTGCAGGTGCGGATACACGGCCTGAACCAATTCGCTGCCGGTCATTTCCGCTGATCCAAGCCGGGCCAGCAAATCTTCGGGGCCATCAAGACGCAGATTGCGTGCCGCAGTACGCAGAACCTTTTCCGTGGCGGTTTTGTTGATTTGCTCAAAAGCCGAGCGCGCCAATTCCCGCCCCAAACTGACAAAGCGCGCACGGTCCACCTCGCGCAGGGATCGCCGGATCGCCGTCTTGGCCTTGCCGGTGGTGGCAATATCCAACCAAGTGACCTGCGGGGTCTGGCCTTGGGCTGTTATGATTTCTATCGACTGGCCATTCTTGATGCGCGTCCATAACGGCACGCGCATTCCGTCGATCTTGGCACCGACGCAGGCCGACCCGATCCGCGTATGGATCGCATAAGCGAAATCAATCGGGGTGGCACCACGGGGCAGCTTTACCACCTCGCCCTTAGGCGTAAAGCAGAACACCTGATCGGCGTACATCTCAAGCTTGACTGCCTCGAGGAAGTCTTCGTGATCTTCTTCTGAATCAAGCTGTTCGGTCAGCTGTGCCACCCATTTGACCGGATCGACGGCAAAGGGGTTTCGCGACCGCACACCGTCACGATAGGACCAATGCGCCGCAACGCCGGTTTCGGCCACATCATGCATCTGGCGGGTTCTGATCTGCACTTCGACACGCTTGCCGTCACGCCCTGACACCGTCGTGTGGATGGAACGGTATCCGTTGGTCTTGGGCTGGCTGATGTAATCCTTGAAACGTCCGGGCACCGCGCGCCAGCGACGGTGAATGATCCCCAAGGCGCGATAACATTCATCATCAGACGCCATGATCACCCGGAAACCGTAAATGTCGGACAGCCGCGAGAATGATTGTTCCTTCTCCTGCATCTTGCGCCAGATCGAATAGGGTTTCTTTGCGCGACCAAACACCTCTACTTCGACGCCAGCTTTTTCAAGCTCAAGCCGCATGTCGCCGGTGATCCGCTGGATCACATCGCCCGTTTCGCGTTGCAGCGTAATAAAGCGGCGGATTATTGATTGCCGACCTTCGGGGTTCAGCACGCGAAACGCCAGATCCTCAAGCTCTTCTCGCATCCACTGCATGCCCATACGCCCGGCAAGCGGGGCGTAAATATCCATTGTCTCGCGGGCCTTTTGAACCTGCTTGTCAGGGCGCATGGATTTGATCGTGCGCATGTTGTGCAGACGGTCGGCAAGCTTGACCAATATGACCCTCAGGTCTTTCGACATCGCCATGAACAGCTTGCGAAAGTTCTCGGCCTGTTTTGTCTCGGTCGAATTCAGCTGTAGATTGGTTAGCTTGGTCACACCATCGACCAATTCGGCGACGTCCCGACCAAAACGGCTCTCTACCTCGGCATAGGACGCCTTGGTGTCTTCGATCGTGTCGTGCAGCAGGGCGGTAATGATGGTCGCATCGTCCAGCTGCTGTTCGGTCAGGATTGCCGCAACAGAAACCGGGTGCGTGAAATAGGGTTCGCCCGAATGACGGAACTGCCCTTCATGCATCTGCTGGCCATATTCATAGGCCAGCCTGATGTGCTTTTCGTTGGATTTAGGATTATAGGCGCGGACAAGCGCGATAAGATCTTCAGCCGTAATGTCGGCGGTATTCATGCCTGTACTGCCTTATTGCCCCGAAGGGCGCGGGCGCTAGCCCTGCCCTTGCGCTGCCATCAACTGCCGCAGCAGCATTTCTTCGGACATGCTGTCTTCTTCCGGCTTGTCCTGCTCGCCACCCATAAGCAACGCCATTGCGTCTTCTTCGGGCTCGTCAACTACGATCTGGTTCTGGTTGCTCTCGATCAAGCGCTCGCGCAGATCATCAGCCGACTGTGTCTCATCGGCGATTTCCCGCAGGGAAACCACAGGGTTTTTATCATTGTCGCGATCAACGGTCACGGGCGACCCGGCGGCGATTTCGCGAGCACGGTGCGCGGCAAGCATGACAAGCTCGAACCGGTTTGGTACTTTGTCCACACAATCTTCGACGGTGACGCGGGCCATAGGATGATCCAATCATGATATCTATAAGAAGCCGACTATCTAGAAGCCTTCCGCGGAATTTACAAGGTCTTATTGTGCCAATCTCACGCTATCTTTATCTTCTTTTGGCAGGGCATCGAGCATCTGCAAAACACTTAACCCCAAGACAGGATGCACCCAGTCCGGCGCAATATCGGCAAGCGGGACAAGCACGAACGCACGGTCCTGCAAACGTGGATGCGGTAAAACAAGCTGGTTCGGGGCGTGCTTCATCTGGTCATCAAGGGCCAGCATACGCCAATATCCTTGCGTTTGCAGATCAGGGCAAACTTGTGACCCATGCGTCAAAAGGTCCAGATCAACGCTCCGCGCGCCCCACCTGACACTTCTTTCGCGGCCAAGCTCTGCTTCAACCTCGTGAAGAAGACTTAAAACCTGGGCAGGAGCCAAATCTGTATCAACCGCTATCGCAGCGTTAACAAAATCAGGGCCGGAGCCTGACGGAAACGCAGGAGTCGCATAAAGCTGGCTCAACTTGCGAATCGTCATTCCCTTTTCCTTAACAAGATCAACAGCCTTTAAGATGGTTTCCCGAGGCCCACCCACAACTGTAGATTGATTACTACCCAATCCGATCAGCACAGTACTACTACCTTTAGGCGAACGTTTGCCTTGTAAACCCATTGTATCCACTTGCCGCTTCCTCAAATATCCTTAGATATGCCCGTGATATCGGCTGATTTCATCTCCGAGTGTCTCTGCTCCGGATTGGAGCGTTCACTATGCATATCAGAAATTGAAACGGCCATTTAAGAAAGGCACACCATGTTTTACAAAGACGAACGTCTAGCGTTGTTTATAGACGGGTCAAATCTTTACGCTGCCGCGAAAAGTCTTGGATTCGATATCGACTATAAATTGCTGCGCCAAGAATTTATGCGTCGCGGCAAATTGCTGCGCGCGTTCTATTACACGGCGCTGCTTGAAAATGAAGAATATTCTCCGATCCGGCCTCTGGTCGATTGGCTGAACTACAACGGCTTTTCCATGGTCACAAAGCCAGCCAAAGAATACACAGACAGCATGGGCCGCCGCAAAGTGAAGGGCAACATGGATATCGAACTGGCCGTCGATGCGATGGAACTGGCCCCGCATCTGGACCACATCGTTATCTTCTCAGGTGATGGCGACTTCCGCCCGTTGGTTGAAAGCCTTCAACGCCAGGGCGTTCGGGTTTCCGTGGTCAGCACGATTCGCAGCCAGCCCCCTATGATATCGGATGATCTGCGCCGTCAGGTCGATAATTTCATCGAACTCGAAGACTTACGCGACGTTATCGGACGCCCTGCACGCGACGTCATCGACGACTGATGGCCAGTGCCCGCGCCCCTCAAACAGGGCGAGTGGGTGCAGATGTATAAAAACGGTTTCGATGCAGATTAACACGCTCTCTGCCTCGTCTATTGATCAGGATAAAAATCACCGGCTTTGCCCTCATTCTGAGGGAAATTCGCGTGGACGGCAGAATTGCCCGGCAAACGGTTAATCGCACCCCTTGCATCACGCACGGCCATCCTGCCCCCCCCAAAAAACGCGCTGCGCCACTGGTCTGGACGCCACCTCGTGCAGCATTTACCAATGGGGCAAGCCAAGGAGACCGCCATGTCTAAACCGCCTCTCATTCTTTACCTTGCGGCACCACGCGGGTTTTGCGCCGGCGTGGACCGCGCCATCAAGATCGTCGAGATGGCGATCGAGAAATGGGGTGCGCCTGTCTATGTGCGTCATGAAATCGTGCATAATAAATTCGTCGTCGACGGCCTGCGTGACAAAGGTGCCATCTTTGTCGAGGAACTTTCTGAATGTCCCGATGACAGGCCGGTGATTTTTTCCGCCCATGGTGTGCCCAAAGCGGTCCCGGCCAAGGCCGAAGCCCGCAACATGGTCTATGTCGATGCCACCTGCCCCCTTGTCAGCAAGGTCCACATCGAGGCACAGCGCCATGCCGATGCAGGCCTGCAAATGATCATGATCGGCCACGCGGGCCACCCCGAAACCGTCGGCACCATGGGCCAGCTTCCCGAGGGCGAAGTCCTGCTGGTCGAGACCCCCGATGACGTTACCGTTGTCGATGTACGCGATCCGGAAAAGCTGGCTTATGTCACGCAAACCACGCTGAGTGTTGATGACACTGCCGATATCGTGGCTGCGCTTACGGCGCGATTCCCTGCCATTGTTGGCCCGCACAAGGAAGATATCTGCTATGCCACCACCAACCGTCAGGAAGCGGTCAAAGCGATGGCCCCCAAATGCGACGCGATGCTGGTTGTGGGTGCGCCAAACTCGTCCAATTCACGCCGACTGGTCGAGGTCGGATCGCGCGCAGGCTGCAGCTATGCACAACTGGTACAGCGCGCCACAGACATTGATTGGCGCAGCCTTGATGGCATCACAAGTATTGGCATCACCGCAGGCGCTTCAGCGCCGGAGCAGTTGATCAACGAGGTCATAGACGCCTTCAAGGACCGTTATGACGTGACCACCGAACTGGTGGAAACCGCCGTTGAAAACGTCGAATTCAAAGTTCCCCGCGTGCTTAGGGTGCCCGCATGAACGGCGTGCCGCGCGCCCCGCTTTTGCTTGGGCTGGCCGGGCTTATCCCGTTTGTTTGGGGCGCTTTGACCACGCTCAGCGATCCATTGGCGACATGGGGGGCGGCCAATCTGGGCGGGCGGTTTATTGGTCCGTATATCCAGCTGTTTTACGGTGCCGTCATTTTATCCTTCATGTCCGGTGTCTTGTGGGGTTTTGCCACCAAAGCCACGGGCGCGCGGGCGGCCACGGGCTATGCCTTGTCGGTCATCCCCGCGCTTTGGGCATTTTTCATGACGGGCAATGGGCCGGTCGGCGCGGGTCTGAATTTGATGTTCGGCTTTGCCGGACTTCTGGTGCTGGATTTCGCGTTTTGGCGGTGGGGCCTTGCCCCTGAATGGTGGCTAAAACTTCGTGTGCTGCTGACCGCAATAGTACTGCTTTGCCTCAGCACCGGGGTGTTTCTGTGACAGACCCGCAAACCCTTGGCGTTTACGCCACCAAGGCCGATGAATACGCAAACGTCACCGCAGGTCTGGCACGCGATCCGTTACTTTCTGCGTTCATCAAAGCCG
>NZ_JBFEKM010000188.1:0-6998 GCF_041552635.1 Sulfitobacter sp. | reverse complement strand
TCGCGATAACCGAACCGTCTGCCTGACGGGCCACTTTGCCTGTTTCCAGTGTCAGCGTCTCTTCGCCCCACTGCATGGATTTTGTCGTTACATTAAACATCTACGTTTCCTGTTTCGGTCCGCGTTGGACCATTTGCGTAGGGGGCATATTCCCCCTGACTCCGGTATCTTCTTTGTCGGGCGCTGGAGTCCGGGCGCCGGCTTTCAGATTGTGCGGCCATACAGCAGTTTGCGTGCGATGGGAAGAGAAGCGTTGACGCAGCGTTTTGCGATATCCCTTGCTGAACAAGGGTGCTTGGCCTTTGATGGTGGCGCAGGCGGGATCGTTTGCCGGTTTGGGAGGGTCGTAAAATGGAGATGATCGCAGGACATGTGGCGATTTCGCCGCCAAAAGGTGTTCCGGTTTGGGATGTTGATCCCTATTCGGCTGATATTCTGCGCAACCCGACAGCCTATTACGCCGAACTGCGGGCCAAAGGGCCGATTGTCTACATTCCTAAGTATTCTGTGCTGGCTGTCGGGCGATACCCTGAAACAAAGGAGATCTTCTCGGACTGGGGGCGTTTCGTATCCTCCCGCGGTGTGGGCCTTGATGATTTCGCGCATGGTCAATCTTGGCGGCCCAATTCGATTATCCTCGAGGTTGATCCACCTGAACACACCGCAGTGCGCAAAGTGATGATCCGCGCCATGTCGCCCAAGGTTGCGGCTGGCTATAAGCAGATGTTTTTTGACGAGGCTGCGCGCTTGATCGACGATCTTCTGGCACGTGACGGTTTCGATGCGGTGGGCGATTTCGCCGAAACCTTTCCGACGACGGTCTTTCCCAAAGCCGTCGGAATGACCGATGTGAACAAGCGACATCTGGTGGATTACGGGGCGATGGTGTTCAATTCGCTGGGGCCGGACAACGATATTCGCAAGGCGACGATGGTCAAAGCCGCCGAGATTATCCCGTGGATCAACGCGGCCTGTGCGCGTGAAAGGCTGACGGGCGACGGCATGGGGGGCATCTTGTATGCCGCCGCCGACGCGGGCGAAATCACCCACGAAGAGGCCGGTCTGCTGGTGCGGTCGTTCCTGTCGGCGGGGGTTGATACGACGGTTTCCAGCATCGGCAATGCGCTGGTTTGCCTCGCCCAACATCCGGCCGAGTTTGAGAAGCTCAAGGCGGACCCGCCCCTCGCGCGGCCCTGTTTCGAGGAAGTTCTGCGCTACACCTCGCCTGTGCACACGTTTTGCCGCACGGCAACGGCAGATACGCAGGTATCAGGCATCAAGATCGCAGAGCATAGCAAGATTTTGTGCGTGCTG
Organism: Sulfitobacter sp.; assembly: GCF_041552635.1. Lineage (GTDB taxonomy): Bacteria > Pseudomonadota > Alphaproteobacteria > Rhodobacterales > Rhodobacteraceae > Sulfitobacter. Next base: position 5,684 of record NZ_JBFEKM010000188.1, on the reverse strand, counting down.
GGGGCGGCGAATATGGATCCGGATAAATGGGGCGATCCCGATGCTTTCCGGATCGATCGCAAACCGTCGGGGCATCTGGCTTTTGGTGTAGGCGTTCACGGCTGCGTCGGCCAAAATATCGCCCGCGCCGAGATGGAAGCGGTACTGACCACCCTTGCCCAAAAAGTTGACCGGATAGAACTGTTGGCTGACCCGGTTTGGCGACCCAACAATGCGATGCACGCGTTGGATCGAATGGAAATCAGGCTTCACGGCAGGTGATTGTGTGCGATGCGCGTCTGGGTTGAAGGCGATTAAAGCCGTTGCCAAACGGCTGCTATCCGCCCAAGATTATTCAACATATTGAAACGGAGATCACGTTGATGAAGCGCACTACACATATATTGATGGTCGGGGCGCTGTGTGCCTCGCCTGTTTTCGCTCAGGAATTGGAAAAATGGGGGGCGTCTGATTTTTGGGACGTGATGATTGACCCGTCATTGGGTGACGGCTGTTTGATCCAATCCGCCTTTACCGACGGGTCAGTCGTGCGCATCGGTTTTGACCGGAACGAAGGCATGGGATATGTCACGGCATTCAATGACGCATGGGGCGATATCGAAGAAGGTGCGATGTATCCGGTGGTTTTTGATTTGGATGGACAGGAATATGAGGCCGAAGCCAAGGGAATGTATCTGAATGGTGTACCCGGCGCTGATATCATGTTCGACGAAGAAGATTTCCTTTTTGACATCGCCGCGAAATATACGATGACGCTTTCCACCGATTCCGGAGAGGTTATGGCGATTGATTTGACAGGCAGTTATCAAGCGCTTGAGGCTGCGATCGAATGCCAAGAAGAAATGGGCTGATCTAAGAGTTGTCCGTTTTCAAAAATATGGGAGCCGCGGTTTTACAGGCTGCGGGTCTTTCTTTTGTGTATCATTTCGTTTTGGTTAGCGCCGACTTTCAGAAGTAAGGCCCGTATTTGCTGGGCAACGTAGAAACGTGGCAAGGCGTGATGGCCGGTTTGATCTTATTTTGGCGATCTTCTGCGAGGCGGCGAATGGCCCCGATCGCGAAAGAGTAAAAACTAACAACAACGGCTTTGGTTTTGAACAAGGAACAAGGTGGGGCCCAACAAGGTAGGTGCGACACACCTCTGAAACGGATGGCGACGCAGCCCCAAGGTCTGGCGTGCGTACAATGCGCTGTTCTCGTCTGAGTTATCCCTCTCGTCCCGGCTCGTCCGGATCGTTGGAGAACAGTGCGATCTTGTTGCCCTGCGGGTCGCGAAGGTAGCCAACAAAAAAATGTGCCCCATACGAAGCGCGAAATCCGGGCCGACCTTCGTCAACGCCGCCAGCCGCAAGCGCTGCCGCGTGAAGGTCACGAACTTGGCTTTGATTGCGCCCCTCGAATGCGATCATAGCACCGTTCCCAGCCGAGGCCGGATGTCCGTCGAAGGTGGGTTTAACATAGAAATCGGGCAGGCTAGGGGACTGACCCGGGCCTACTGGCAGTGCGTAACTTAGTCCCTCAGGGCCCTCTGTCAGTCCATAATTAAGGGCTGGCAGGAACGCAGAATAAAACCGTTTCGCCAGAGCCATGTCATCAGCACCAACGGTTACGTAGGCAATCATGTTGCGTGTTCCTTTCCATAGGCTTGGCTAATGCGCGAAGTTTACTGACTGATCGTAGACCAACGTACAATTCAGCTCAATGACTGCTACGCGAGACGCCGCGTGATCGACCGTCAAGGCATATAACGGCGAACCTTTTGAACAGTCAGTCGTTCGCCGCAAAATCACACCGAAAACGACCGTTTGTTAAACGTCTCCCCAGTGATTTGTCCAACGGGAGGCATCCAACCCCTGATCACGGGCATAGCCGGAATGTGAAGGGATATCCCGCAGTCTGAGCATGAAGTAACCTAAGCGTTTGATCGCGCGACACTTGGGACATTGGCCTTCGGTCTCCAAACGCGGATCAAATGAAAACACCCACCGACTGTTGAGGCAATAACTGCCGCGCGGTAACAGATCAGTCTGTTCATTCGCAAGGAAACCTAAGCGTAATTAGCAGGCAACGACACCAATGGCCGGGTAGGACCTTGCAATATCAGACGCTAGCAGAATGGGTCGCCGAATGTGTTGGAGCAACCCATTGAAATAGAACTTCGCATAGTGGAACTTCACCGTTTGCGGACACCCTCTGCATTCTTGAAGGCCGCTTCCTTTTCAACATCAGCCACGAAAAAAGCCGCACCCTTTCTCAAGGTACGGCTTTCTGAATTCATATAGTCTGAGCTGCTTAGCGGCGCAGACCGAGGCGCTTGATGAGGTCTTGGTAACGGGCGTCATCTTTGCCTTTAACGTAATCCAAAAGCTTCCGGCGTGTCGCAACCATTTTCAAAAGACCACGACGACCGTGGTTGTCTTTTTTGTGGGTTTTGAAGTGCTCGGTCAACGTTGCAATGCGCGAGGACAGAATAGCAACCTGCACTTCGGGCGAACCTGTGTCGCCTTCTTTGGTTGCGAATTCTTTCATGACGCGTGCTTTTTCTTCTAGCGTAATCGACATCGGGGTCTCCTTTTCAAAAAGGTTAAAGTGATGGCACAGGCCGGGATGTCGTCCAGCGCAGGCCCGTGGAGTATCGCCGCTTGATCGGAATCACTAGGCGATGACGGCGTATAGGAAAGTTTGATGTGCTTGGCAAAGGTTTATTGCTTTGCGCCCCCCTGAACACTTGCTGCGGAATGCGGGGTCGAAGCCATTAACGCAAAGCCAACCCCGCCGACAGGGCAGAGCTGAACGGCACGAGCGAAATATCGGCAACTGTCAAATAATCACTACTTTTGACCGAGGCGACAATGACACCGTCCATTGTAATAAAGCTTTCAGTCGGATCGTCGGGGTTCTGATTCAGGCTGACCTCGGGTTCTGCCGTCCCGTCCTGACTGTCGTCCCACACCAGCAAAAGACTGTCATCGTCAGCTTCGAAATCTTCGATGGATGCCATATGGCCTTGTTTGATCCAGTCTCCAACGATGATCCTGTCGGCACCGTCGCCTGCCGTCACGATATCGTCGGCACCAGCAATAATCGTATCATCGCCACCGCCACCGTTGAGGTAGTCCGCTTCATCGCTATCATCGATGCCGCCGATATCCTGATCATCCTCAACGCCATTGATCAGATCGTTGCCCCAGCCGCCAAACAATGAATCCGCACCGCGACCACCGCTGAGAATATCATTGTCGAGCCCGCCCATCAGCACATCGTCGCCGTCGTCACCGTATAATTCATCGTTGCCCGCGGACCCGTTCAGCGAATCGTCCCCCGCGCCGCCGTACAGGATATCGTTATCGTTGTGGCCCGTCAGCGCGTCGTTTTCTGTGCCACCATAGATGCCATCGACGCCATCGTTGCCATGCAGGTCATCCTGCCCCGAGCCGCCGTTCAGGGTATCATTGCCTTCATCCCCATAGGCGTAGTCATTTCCTTGATTGCCGTTGATCAGGTCATCGCCACCATAGCCGTTTATCTGATCATCACCGGTGCTACCTTGGATCACGTCAGCATCGGGCGATCCCGAGATGATCTGCCCGTTAATGCGACCTGTATCATCAACAAGATCATCGTCTTCTTCATCATCTGCGGGCAGATCAATAAAGGCCACTGCCCCGACTGCCATCAATCCCATTAAGCCAGCTAAGAATAACATGACAGAAACCCACCTGCATCGATCCGCGAAACGCGCATCACATCACCAAAAAAAAATGCCCATAGTTGTGCATTCACGTCAAAACCATACGCGCAAGCAGGTTAAGCAAGGGCTAAGGCGTCCAGACCTCGGGCTGCCGGGAATAGGAAATATACAGCGGATGTTTCGGATGGCCGGCAATCGACAGCCCCAAATGGTGCAGGGGCGCGTCCAAGCGACGCAACAATTGTGCGACCTCGGTGCCGCGTCCCAGATGCGCGCCGTGGGTTCCCCAAGCGGCGATAACCACATCTGCCCACGCCACACCCTCGCGCAAAACCTGGTCATTGTCGGGCCCGACGGGATCGTCGGCTTGACGCATCAACTTTGGGTTTGTTTCTCTGAAAGCAAAAATATTTGTTACTTGAAACGCGCCAAATCCCAGGGCACGGGCGCGCCGTTCACACCGTTCAACCGTGGGGTCATTGTCCACCTCGGTCGCTTTTGACGGGTTCAGCATCACGAAAAGCAATCGTTTTCCCGACATCTCCCAAACGCGCGTCAGACTATAGCGATATGTCTCGCAGTCGGAGTAGACGGCTGTCGATGGGGCATCCCCCTTTATATGACTGCGGGTGATCAAGGTTATTGCGGCTGATTGAACACCCGCGACGGGTGCAGTTCGCCTGCCTTATAGCGACCAACCGCAACGGCGCGCCCCTCGTAAGACGCCCATGCCTCGTCGCCATATTCAACGGTTGAGGTGATCACCATCCCGGGGTTGCCGTTGCGCAATCGCGCGGCACCTTCGGCAGTAGCCTTCACCTCGGGCAAGTCTTGCAAGCCTTGCTCAAGCGGGAGCAGATGTGCGTCAAGCGCGTCTGTGCGGGCCATAGCTTCGATCTGGTCCATCGTCAGGCCGTCTTTTGCATCGAAAGGGCCGGACCATACGCGGCGCAGGTCACGGACATGGCCAAGACAGCCCAAAGCCTGCCCCAAGTCGCGCGCAATTGACCGGACATACCCGCCTTTGCCGCACACCATCTCTAGCGTCACATGATCTGCGTCAGGCCTATCGGTCAACAGCAGGCTTTCAACCCAAAGAGGGCGGGCGGCCAGCTCCATCGATTCGCCCTCGCGGGCCAGCTTATAGGCGCGTTGCCCATCAATCTTAACGGCAGAAAACTGCGGTGGGACCTGCTGTATGTCACCAATGAAACTTGCAAGGGCCGCCTTGATCGCGGCATCATCAGGGCGCAGATCGGAAGTCTCCAGCACCTCGCCTTCGGCGTCATCGGTGTTTGTGGAAATGCCAAGCCTTACGGTAAATTCATACGCTTTCAGCGCATCTGTGATGTAGGGAACCGTCTTGGTCGCCTCGCCAAGCGCGATTGCAAGCACGCCAGTCGCATCCGGATCAAGGGTGCCTGCATGGCCTGCCTTGTTCGCATTCAGCGCCCATCGCACCTTGTTTACCACAGTGGTCGAGGTCGGTCCGGCGGGCTTGTCGACCACCAACCATCCTGAAATATCGCGTCCCTTGCGTTTGCGTGCCATGTGTCTGCCTTTGCCTGATTTCGCCCGCGTGTATCAAAGCCTGCCCTGAAATGCCCAGACCCTGTTCTTCCAAATGGAAAAAAATCCTCGCCGAAGGCATAGAAATTCTATGGCGCGACGGTCTATTTTTCGGACACAACACCGATGATCGGCCCAAGCGGGCTGAACCCAAGGTCATTGCGTCCCAATTCGGGGGCCCGCAACCGCGAAACATTTCCATCAAAATAAAGTGCGTTCGGCAGATTTAGCTGGTCGCGGAAATAGACCGCGAAATCGTGGAAATTAATCACGCCATTGGAAATAACAAAGACCGCGCGCTTGCCGTCTGCACTGGTCCCTACGCCATTGCGCACATAGCGCGATGTCCCGTCTTTCAGGAAACGCGGATGCAATTTGCCGTTTATAACCAACATTGGACCGGATTGTGTCGCACTTGTGCAGT
>NZ_JBFEKM010000187.1:0-7027 GCF_041552635.1 Sulfitobacter sp. | reverse complement strand
TTTCGTGGACCTCTCCTCCGAACTTCTTGACGGCGTATCCGTGGCCCAATTCATGGAACGCCTTCACAACGGGATAGACCAGCCACAGAACGGCCAAGTTGCCGGGGTTCAAAACACGGTCGGTGATGTTCGTGGTCAGCGCACCGATATTCATCGCCGCAAACACGGCAGCCGTCAGCACCAGCAGCAGCCAGATCACGGCAAAGGTCTTGGTCAGAAACGGCCGGATGAACGGCAATGTTGCTGTTAGAAACCAGTCGGGGTCCCAGATTGGGACGCGCACCGCCAAGGGCGACCAGACCTTCTGTTTGATCTCCATCCGCTTGTGCCGCTGGTGGCGGCGGAACAATTCGCGGCTGTCGGGTGACACATCGGCGACCAAGGCGTCTGCGGCATGAAGCTGCCCAAGCAGTCGGATCGCTTCGTCCTGCGTCGGCGCGCGTTCGCCAAGCTGTTCGTTGGCGATATCCCAGACTTCCCCCAACGACCGCGTGCCGTCTAGCATGCCAACCATGCGATATGCCGCAGGGGAAAAACGGTGCGACCGGCCCGTAGCCAGATCCTGCAGGATGAACCAGATGCGACCGCGGTAATCATGGCGATAGATATTCACATGCCTACGCAACCGTGGTTTCAGGTCCTTGACCCGGTACCACGATGGCGAGAATAGCGAGCCAGCCAAAGGACTATGCCCTCCAGGACCAGAAGGTCATACGCACCCACAGCACCAGACGGCGGGTCCAGATCTCGACAAGGCGACGTTCGTCGACCTCAATCTTGGCAACCCCTTCCATACCGGGGCGCAGCGCCTTAATCGGGCCGTCCTCGATCGAGGCTTCGACGTCAAACATATTGGCACCGTTCAGCGGGCTTGAAATCGGCGTTATCCGCTGCACCGCGACGCGGTAAAGCGTATCGGGCAAAGCGCTGAGCACCAAGGGGCCGCTGGCCCCCACCGTCAGATCGCGGATATCGCGTTCGTCCACGCGCAACGTCACGCGGTATTCATCCAAGGGGGCCACTTGAAACAGTACATCGCCCCGTTCAAGCGGTGCGCCAAGGGCTTGGCTCAGGTCGCCCGAAACCACCAGACCGGTAAAAGGCGCGCGGATTGTCATGCGTTCAAGCTGCTGATCCAACAGGCTGATCTGCGCATCCGACTGTTCGATCTGTGACGACAGAATGCGCGCCTGCGTCCGTTCGCGCTGCGCCAGCGCCTGACTATATTCCTGCTGTTGCTTGGTCCGGTCGCCCAGCCATTTCAGCCGCTCAAGACGAATGTCACGGTCTTCCAGCCGCGCCATCACGGCCCCTTTCTGAACCAGATCACCTGCGCGCGCTTCGGACTGGACAAGGTATCCGGCAATCGGCGCGGTCACGACACGCTGGATTTTACCCTGAACAACCGTCGTCGCGGTAACGCGGTAGTTGCCTGTCGCGTAAAAACAAAAGGCGACAAAGGCGATCAACGCAATCACGCCCAGTTTCAAAAGCGCATGCCGCGCGCCGAACAGCGCCTTGAAGAAGTTCGTTATGGAATCCCATATTTTCGCAGACAGCCAACGGTCTTCGCGACGCTTGATATCAAGGACGGGGCCGATCAAAACCGCTGCCTGTTCTGCCAGTTGTACACCACCCGCGTCAAAACCGTCAGTCGACTTGCGCTGCAGCAGCATCGCGCCAATCGTCTTGCCCTGTTCGGTCAGGGGCACAGTGCACAGGCCCGTCCCGCCCTCGTGATCCGCCAGCGCCGTATGGGCGCGGCGCACCCGCGCGGGTGACCCTTCAAGAGGTGGATGCGCGATGACGGCTTGTTGGTCCACAGCTTCGTCCAACGTGGCTTCAATCAGCCGCACAAGGGTCGCGCGTTTGCCAAACGTCGCGGAATTCGACAGCGCGCGCATCCGAATATGCCCGCCCCGCATCATGCCAATCGCCACAAGTTCGCAATTCAGCGCACCGGCCAGTTCCGTGGCGACGGCTGTGGCTGCTTCGGAAAACCGGGTGTGATGCAGGCTGGTAGCCAACAGTTCGATTACCGTGACAAGGTTGTCACTGCCACTGATCCGCTGACGGCGCACCACCGCTTCGATCCAACCAGATGCCCATTGCAGCTGTGCCACGACACGGCGCAAATCAGTGTCGGCAGAGTTATCTGACAGCACGGCCAACACGCCACGCAGTTGCCCGCCGATCAAAAGCGGCACGGCGATCGCCGCGTTATCGTTCTTGCCGGTTTCCACCAGCATGCGTTGGCCTTTCAGGCATCCATCAACGGCACGCATCAATTCAGGCGCAGGGCTTGCGCCATCGGGCCACATCGCAACGGGTTCAAACTTGGCTTTGCCGGTGCCCGCCATGACGACAAGCCCCTGTTGGATACCAGACGTCTGTTTCGCAAAGGCCTGCAACCACGCCGCAGCAACCTGCGCCATATCGGTCCCGCTGCGCAGTTTTTCAAGCGTTTCGGCGCTTAGAAACGGGTCGTCCGAAGCAGACCCGATGGCTTTGGTAAATTCATTCAAGCCGAAAATCCCTGCGGTAGTTGGCTGCCATTAAGCATGTATACATCAAAACCTTGGGGGAATTGTGGCCAATTCCCCATAAAATTAATTCTTATAATAATATTGGTATCTTAGACGCGTTTATTACGTGATTTCAAGGTGCTGAAATCGAGAGGATAAACGGAGCAAGCGCAAAGCGAAGCGCGCTAGTGCCAGCAACATCAAAGGTCAGGTCAGCGCGTGCAAAGTCATGAGCGAAAGACGTCAGGAACTGTTCTGTCACCATCTTGCGCAGATCCTCGTCCAGATCACCCCCGACATAGGTGTTTGAGCGGCTGGACCAGTTGCAATAATCGCCATACCCACCATAGCCGTAAGGCGAAGGCGTATAACGGCCATAGCGGTCGCCAAAGGCGAACACATCATAAGACTTGCGGTGACCAGAGATGTCATCGTGACCTGCGCCCCCAACCACAATGTTGTTGTAGCCAGAGGATGAGAGGTAATCGTCGCCGTCCCCACCAAACAGGATATCCGCACCGCCGTAACTGTAGATGCGATCATCGCCGTCTTCACCATCCATCAGATCGTTTGCACGCGTGCCGTACATCCGGTCATCACCGGACCCGCCCATGACGACCTGACTGGCATCATCGCCATAGCGCAGTTCGCGGCTGTCAGAGAAACGGCCCGAGCCTGCATAAAGCCGATCATGGCCTGTCCCACCGTCAATGAAGTTAGAGCCCGACACGCCATCGATCCAATCATCGCCACCGTTGCCAGACAATGCATTGTTCCGCTCGTTACCCTTGATGGTATCGTCAAAGGCCGAGCCAGAGACATCTTCGAACCCGCCAGCCGTGGTTAGCTTGAGGGACAGGTTGATCTTGCCGTGATGGCGACCGCCGTTGATGATCTGGCGACTGCTATCGCGCAGGTTCAGATCAACCGAGCCGATGAAATCGCTGAAATCAAGTGCGTCGCCGGTATCGTTCATCAGGCCCTTAGGTGTCGTGCCGTTGTCGGAGCGCTTGGAGGAGCGCTCGTTCTCGATGAAGTCGCTTTCAACCAGACGGTCAATGCCAAGGCTGCCACCGGCGAAGACGTAGGTATCATCATTGGTACCGCCCCACGCCCAGTCATTGCCACGACCGCCTTCGATCACGTCCTTGCCACCTGCAGCTACGTCGATCAGCTGCAAACCCGGAATGGTGTAGGGGTCAATGCGGTCAAACACACTGTTATAGTATTCGCGCTTTCCGTTTTCGGTGAACCCGTCAAGGCCGATGATGTTGCCACGGATGATGATCACTTCGGCGTTGTCGCCAACGATCCGGTCATCGCCGTCCTCGCCCTTGATCGTATCATCTCCATCGCCACCGATCAGCACGTCCCCTTCGGCACCACCAAGGATCGTGTCGTTCGCCGTTCCGGGCGCCCCCGTCAGCGCGGCAAAATTGAACACTGTGTTGTCAAAAACCCGCATGAAGCCCTGATCCCCAAGCACGAGGTCGGTATCAAGGTCGCCCTGCTGCACCACATTGGCCTTATCAGCGCCACCGACAATCTGGATGCCTGCAAGGCTCGGCGTGTCGCGGTCATGGAGATACCACTTGCCCTTGTGCTGGTAGCCGCCCGAGTTGATGCGCAGTTCGAACGCGTCACCGCTCACATCGCGGAAGATCACAACATTGGCAGGCAGGCTTGGGTTCATCGGGTCATATTCGATGAATTCACCGGTAAAGTTCGCGCCTGCCGGATCGTTCAGGCTGATCGACTGACCATTGGCCGACACCAGACGATACCCACCATTGCGCGCCGCATCACGGTCTTCTGCATCAATGTAGAGATATACGTCATAGCTGCCGGTTCCGTAGATCGCGCTTAGGCCTGTTACATCGACGCCCAGTTCAGATTTGGACTTGGCATAGATATAGCCGTTGAACAGGCTGCCGTTCTGGGTGTCGGCGTTGATCTGATCGTGATCCTCGACATAGACGTCGCGCACATACTTGCTATCCAGATCCTGACCTACAGTGACTCGGATGCCTTCGTTGGTCAGCATGGAATCCACGCGGACGTCATAGCTCTTGGATTTCTTGTACCAGCCCCAACCTATGTCCTTTGCAAAGGTCTTGGTAAAGTTACCCTGATCCACGAAGTTCGTCCAGGTGCCCGCAGCTACAAAGCCTGCCGGACCGTCAACCCAACCTTCATCAATCTGCGCCCCAAAGTTGAGGCCACGTGCAATCACATCTGTGCCCGACGTCGCATCATCCACACCGTTGTGTTCAAAGATGTCGCCAGTGTTGATGGTGTCATCACCCTGTCCGCCAATCACGCGATCCGTGCCGTTTCCGGTCAGGATCGTGTCATTGTAGTTCGGTGCCGCATCACCATCGCGGCTGACGATCTCGCGCAGTTCGCCAAATTCGACAGGGCCAACTGGACCGGTGCGCAGGAAGGTCAGCATACCGCCGTCGCCCAGAACCGTATCGGCATCAAAGCGGCCCATATCGGCATCACCGGCGCTGTTGATCATGTCGCCACCGGCACCGCCAAGGATGATGTCTTCGCCACCACCGGTAATGATCACGTCATCGCCCCCGATGCTGTCGGCAACAGTCTCGAACGTATCAATCGGATAGGACTGACCAACAATCTGCAGCCCCGAAATGACAGGGTAGCCATAGCGCTGGTTCGACGGGATCGACACTTCGATGGTGATTTCGCCGCCCGACAGACCGGTTGCAGCAACATAATTGCCCAGACCCGGCGCATTCCGCTCTTGCGAGGTCACGCGGATCAGATCGCCATCAAAGTTGACGCCGTCAGGGTCACTGACGAAATAGCTTTCAGACCCGATGCTGACCTGACGCACAGTGCCGTACTTGCGGCTGGTCTTACCGTCATCACCATCAAGGTAAACGTAGATGTCGAACGTCTCGTAATGGCGATCCAGACCGCTCAGCGTGATGACCAGTGTGTCGTCGTGACCGGTATAAAGGTATCCCTCGTACAGACGGTCGTCCGCCGAGTTCGGATAGCGGATATCGCTATGGGTATCATCATTGGCGTCGCGGGTGCGGTCTTTGTTGTCACGCACGCTCCAGTTGACGGCGACATCCCGGATGATGGCACCGGTTTCGTCGCGCACCAATTCAGCCGCGTCATCACCAAATATGCCACGATCCTCGCTCAGCTCGTTCCAGCCATCGGCACGCGGTGCCGGCTTGTCAGAGGCCGAGTTGCCCGCACCGGCAACACCGTCCACTGTGGTGTCCGCCCGATAGTGATCGTTGCCAAAGTTAAAGCTGATGACGCCGAATTCCTGACCATTTGGATCATCAGCGGTCGGGCCTTCGAATACACCGGTCTTGTTCAGCGTGATCTAGGCGTTATCGCCAAAGACGACGTCGGTAAAGTTGTCCACGATGCCCGCGTTGATCGCATCATTGCCGTTGCCGCCAAAGATGATGTCGGTCGACAGACCTGTGCTGATCACATCATCGCCACCAAAGGCCGGGTCAATCGACACGATGTCGCGCAGGAAGGTGTAGGTGCCCGTCTCGGGGTTCACAAAGTTGATGTAGCCGTGGTCGCCCAGAACAATGTCATACCCGTCGGTGCCGCTGAAATCGCCGGCAAAGTCTGTGACAATAGTATCATCCCTGGCACCACCAAATCCGATGTCTTTGCCCAGACCCGTCGTGATCATGTCATTGCCGCCGATTGCGGGGCTTTGCGTGGTCACACTCAGGATCGCGATGGGCAGATCGCCAAAGTTGGTCACGGTGCTGTCAAAGATCGCGGTGCCGTTGTCGCCAAGCACGATGTTATCACCCTGACCCGCGTCGATTGTATCATCGCCGTTGCCACCAAAGATCAGGTCGGTGCTGGTGCCGGTGGCGATCATGTCGTCATCACCCAATTCATCCGCAATCGACATCAGCGTGCGCAGCGCCAGACCAAAGCTTGGCACGTTCGTCTCGATCGCACCGGATTTCAGCAGACCGCTATCGCCCAGAACGATGTTCGACCCTTCGGAGGCGTAAATCTCGTCCTGATCAAAGCCGCCCAACACAATATCGTCGCTGCGACCGGTGTTGATCACATCGCGCCCGCCAAAGGCCGTGTCGATGGACGTCACCAAGTCGAGCGTCGCCAGATCACCATCACGGTTCCAGTACGCGGCACCAAAGTCACCGAAGACCAGATTGATCGCGTCAGTTTGCGTCGCAGTCTCACCCACGTTTGCCGTGATGGTGTCATTGGCACCGCCACCAAGGATCAGGTCAGCGCCATACCCCGTGCGGATCATATCGCTGCCGCCCGTTGTGGGCGATGTGGTCGAAATCTCGACTAGCGCGATTTGAAGGTCACCGAAGTTCGACGCTTCCGTCTCGAAAATCACATAGCCGTTGTCGCCCAGAACGATGTTCGACCCTTCGGAGGCGTAAATCTCGTCCTGATCAAAGCCGCCCAACACAATATCGTCGCTGCGACCGGTGTTGATCACATCG
>NZ_JBFEKM010000186.1:0-7095 GCF_041552635.1 Sulfitobacter sp. | reverse complement strand
GTCCTGGTGGTCGGCCATTCCTCTGGTGCGCATCTGGGGGTGTCAATACTGGCTGACTTGGTGCGCGCCGGTCGGGTGCCGGCAGATGGTCCCGCCCTTGGGTTTTTGACGCTGGGGCAGGTGGTGCCGATGGTGTCTTTCCTGCGCGATGCACACCGTTTACGCGCTGACTTGCGCTATCTGTCGCAGCGCGAAGAGCTAACGTGGATCGACGTCACTGCCCCCGGCGACGGCTGCGCGTTCGCGCTGTGTGATCCGGTGGCCGTGTCTGGCGTTGCCCCAGAGGGCAAGAAATGGCCCTTGGTGTTTTCCGCCGCTTTCACCCAGTCGCTAAGCAATAAGCGGTGGAAAGAACTGCGGTGGCGGTTTTTCCGGCTGCATTTCCAGTATCTTTGCGCGTTTGATGCCCCCAAGGATTATGATTATTTCCAGATCACGGCTGGCCCGCACAGCTTGGCCGAACGCTATGCCGGGCGCCCTGCATCGCGTTCTCGGATCGTAAAACCGGTGAATAAATTCACCTCGACCGCGCCATGACCTTGCCCCCCAAGCCCGACAGTCGCCCCGATAAAGTATCGCTGTGGCGGTACGTCAAGCTGTTTCGCCAAGACATACTGTCGGCGCAGCCCGCACGTCTGTACCGCGCGTGGATGGCCGAATTCAAAACGCCGTTTTTTCGCAGCTATCTGATGAACCAGCCCGACCTGATCAAGACGGTGCTGAAAACACGCCCCAATGATTTCCCCAAATCCGACCGCATTGGCGAAGGGCTGCGCCCGCTCTTGGGCAATTCGGTATTTCTGACCAATGGCGAGACATGGAAACGCCAGCGCCGCATCATTGACCCCGCGTTCGAAGGGGGCCGCCTGCGCGATACGTTTCCCGCCATGTGGGACGCCGCCGAAGCAGCGGCCGAACGGCTGGGCACACGAGAGGGTCAGGTAGTCGAGATCGAGGCCGAGACAAGCCATGCCGCCGCGGATGTGATCTTTCGCACCTTATTTTCCATTCCAATTGATCACCATCTGGCGCGGGATGTGTTTGACGAATTCAAGACCTACCAACGTAGCCAGCCGATCCTTAACATCGCGGCGTTCATTCCGTTGCCCCGCTGGCTGCCGCGCATTTTTCGCCGCGACACACGGTCAAGTGCCGCCAAAATTCGCCAGCTGATCACCACGCTGACCGAAGACCGCATGGCCAAGATCAAGGACGGCACAGCGCCGTCCGATCTGGCGACCAAGATCATGACCACTGTTGATCCGGTGGACGGCGATACCTTTACGACCCAAGAGATGGTCGATCAGGTCGCGATCTTTTTTCTGGCGGGTCATGAAACCAGCGCCTCGGCCCTTGCCTGGACGCTGTATCTGATGGCGACCCATCCCGACTGGCAGGACCGTTTGGCGCAAGAGGCCCAACAGATCGACACCTGCGATTTTTCGGTAATGTCCAAGCTGCGTCTCAGCCGGGATGTGTTTCGCGAAGCGTTGCGGCTTTATCCTCCGGTACCGATGATGGTGCGCGAAGCGGCATGCCCCGAAGAATTCCGCGCGCGCAACATCAAGGTCGGATCGCAACTGGTGATCAGCCCTTGGCATCTGCACCGCCATGAACGGCTTTGGGACAATCCCGATGGATTTGATCCGGACCGTTGGCACACCGAGAACGGCCAGAAATGCAGCCGCGAGGCCTATCTCCCCTTCAGCGCAGGGGCGCGGGTCTGTCCAGGGGCCGGGTTTGCGATGGTCGAGGGGCCTTTGATCCTGTCGCGCCTGTTGCGGGATTTTAGTGTCGAAGCGGTTGATACCCGCGTGCCCGTTCCCGTTGCACATCTGACAGTTCGATCAAAAGATGGCATCTGGCTGCGCGTTGTCCGACGCTAACGATATATCATCGCGCGATCAGATGCTTTAGACGGGGCGAAACGGAATCAATAAGGGCCTGTATCACCATGAGCACGACAGACGCACAACGCACACAGATGAAAGACGGCAAAGGATTTGTGGCGGCATTGGACCAGTCAGGTGGATCGACCCCAAAGGCGCTGAGCCTTTATGGCGTTGAGCCTTCAGATTATTCTGGCGACGTCGAAATGTTTCAGGCCATGCATGACATGCGTGCGCGGATCATTCTTGCGGACGATTTCACCAGCGAAAAAGTGTTGGGCGCGATCCTGTTTGAACGCACGATGGATGAGACAATCAATGGTAAACCTGTGGCAACATTGCTGTGGGAAGATCGCGGCGTTGTGCCTTTTTTGAAGATTGACAAGGGCTTGGAAGACGAAGCTAATGGCGTTCAGATGCTAAAGCCTATGCCCGAGCTGGACAGCCTTTTGGCGCGCGCCAAGACTGCCGGCATTTTCGGCACCAAGGAACGGTCGGTCATTCAATCCGCCAATGCCTATGGTATCCGTGAAGTGGTGGCACAGCAATTCGAAGTTGCCAAGCGCGTTTGCGCCGCCGGTTTGGTGCCGATCATCGAACCAGAGGTCAATATCCATTCAGACAGTAAAGCCGAATGCGAAGACATCCTGAAGTCCGAGTTGGAGAACCATCTCGCCCTGCTGGGTGAAGATCAGATGGTAATGCTCAAGCTGACGATCCCGGAAAAGGCAGGACATTATGATAGCCTTGCGGATTTGCCCAATGTGTTGCGCGTTGTGGCGCTTTCGGGGGGATATTCAACCGATGACGCCTGTGACAGATTGTCGAAAAACCCTCAAATGATTGCGAGCTTTTCGCGTGCGCTCACCGAGGGGTTGAACGTCAAGATGACGGATGCTGAGTTTAACGCAGCCTTGGGCGCGAATATCGACAAGATTTATAGCGCATCGGTCGCGTAGAAACCGGAATTTTCAAAAATTCCGCTCCGATTTTTTTGAAAAAATCATCTATAAAATCAAACGTATGGGCTCTTGGTTGCAAAAGATAATCAATTGCCCTGCGTTTTCGACGGCGTGATATCCGCGCCGTTTGAGTTCATCTTCAAAGGCTGACCGACCGACATATCTTTCGATGTCTCTTAGATTGCGACGGATGACACCACCTTGGCGGGCAGCTTTCGCGCTGAAAACATGCGTGATCCAGTGTTCCGGCGAGAGTTCGGGTGGCAATGTCATACCCCAAACCCTAATCCTGTGGTGGTAAACGATCCTTTAACGACCGCAGCACATATACTCGTATCGCCGACGCGAGCCCTGCTTCCATCCCGCGTTCCGCGTCGATCTCCGCGACCAGAGCGTTCAGCGCGATGCCTTTATCCTGCGCAATCAATCTGAACTCGCGCCAGAATTCATCTTCCAGCGAAATGGATGTTCGGTGACCCTTTAGGGTCACCGAGTGTTTGATGGGCCGTGCGCTCATGTCTCGCGTTTATGGGCTTCCAAGTTACGCGAAATCTGCTCCAGACGTGCTTTGATCACATCTTTTTGCGGCTTGCTTTGGCCGAACTGCACTGCGTTTTCGTCAGCGCGGGCCTTACGAGAGGCGCGATTGCGCTCTTTCTTGACCTTGTTAAGGTTGATAGGGGCGGTCATTCTTTTGGTCCGATCATTTGTTCAGGCCGCACAACGCGGTCGAATGTTTCGGCATCGACAAATCCCAAGGCGATTGCTTCTTCCTTGAGGGTCGTGCCGTTCTTATGGGCTGTTTTGGCGACTTTGGTCGCGTTGTCATAGCCGATTGTGGGGGCCAGCGCTGTCACCAGCATCAGGCTTTCTTTCATCAGCTTGTCGATCCGCTCAATATTGGCTTGGGTGCCGACGACCATATTGTCGGTAAAGGCCGACGCGCTGTCGCCCAAAAGCTGCATGGATTGCAAGACGTTATAGCTCATCATCGGGTTATAGACGTTCAGCTCAAAGTGGCCTTGCGATCCGGCAAATCCAACGGCGGCGTCATTGCCCATGACATGCGCGCAAACCATTGTCAGCGCTTCGGCTTGGGTCGGGTTTACCTTACCGGGCATGATCGACGATCCGGGCTCGTTTTCCGGTAGGATCAATTCACCCAAACCCGAGCGCGGGCCAGACCCCAGCAAACGCATGTCGTTGGCGATCTTGAACAGCGATCCCGCGACGGTTTTCAGTGCGCCTGAAAACATGACCATCGCGTCATGGGCGGCCAGTGATTCAAATTTGTTGGGGGCGGTCACGAACGGCAGACCTGTGATCTCTGCCATATGCGCGGCGACTGCTTCGGCCCAGCCTTTTTTGGTGTTCAGGCCAGTACCAACGGCGGTGCCGCCTTGGGCCAGCTCGTAAATATCGGGCAGGCAGGCATTGACTCGTTCAATACCTTTTTTCACCTGATGCGCGTAGCCGGAAAATTCCTGCCCCAGCGTCAACGGCGTCGCGTCCTGAGTATGGGTGCGGCCAATCTTGATGATGTCTTTGAATTCAACCGATTTGGCAGCCAAGGCATCATGCAGTTTCTGCAAGCCCGGCAGCAGCACATCGCGCGCCTGCATCGCAATCGCGACATGCATCGCGGTGGGGAATGTATCGTTGGACGATTGGCCCATGTTGCAATGGTCATTGGGATGGACGGGGTTTTTCGATCCCATCTCACCGCCAAGCATTTCAATCGCCCGGTTCGAGATCACTTCGTTTGCGTTCATGTTCGACTGGGTGCCTGATCCGGTCTGCCAGACCACCAACGGAAAGTTATCATCGAACTTGCCGTCGATCACTTCGGACGCGGCGGCAACAATCGCATCGCCAATTTTTGCGTCCAGATCGCCTTGCTCGAGGTTCTCCATCGCGCAGGCCTTTTTCACCACACCAAGGGCGCGGATGATCGGTACGGGCTGTTTTTCCCAGCCGATAGGAAAGTTGATGATCGACCGCTGGGTTTGCGCGCCCCAATATTTGTCGGAAGGAACCTCCAACGGGCCAAAGCTATCGGTTTCGGTGCGTGTATCGGCCATGTGTCGGCTCCTGATCGTGGAAATGCATTGCCTCAGGGTTTAGCGTGCGCAAAGGTCGTGCGCAATCAGGCGATGGCGCAAACACCGCTCAAGCCGCTCTTAAGCCGGTCGTTATTTGCGAAAACTGTCCAAAGATACGATTTCGGCGGCTTTGGGGGCATCTTCTGCCACTTCCAGCTCGCTTTCCTCGGTTTGCTCAAGCTTTTTATCGGCTGAACCGGTTTCTTGCTGCTCAAACTTCAGGCCAAATTCGACCGAAGGATCAACAAAAGTGCGGATCGCGTCATAAGGAATGTACAAAGGCTCAGGTGCGTCGCCAAAATTCAACGTGACCGAAAAACCCTCTTCTGTCACTTCAAGCTTGTCGTACCAATGCTGCATAACGACTGTCATCTCGCCGGGATAGCGATCAGACAACCAATCGGCCAGCTCGGCATCGGGGTGTTCGGTGTCGAACGTGATAAAAAAGTGATGATTCCCTGGCAACCCATTGGCCGCAACGTCCAGCAGAACCTGCCGGATCAGTCCGCGCATGGCGTCGTGCATCAGGTTGCCATACTCAATGCTTCGGCTCATATCGGTCTCATGCCTCCATCTGACACCCCTACCATACGGCATTTCACAACCGTGAAAAGGGGGGCGATTGATTTATAATATCGTCCCGACCAAAAGAGCCGTAAGGCCGGTAATGCACATGGTGAAAACAAAGCCGCGTGCCCAGACCACCATCAAGACTCCGGCCAGCACGGTCAGTCCGAAACCCGCGAGGTTAAAGCTGGACCAGTCGGGCAGGGGCACCGCAAGAATCGCAGCAGGTGAAATCCGGTCGAACAGAACATGCAGTGCAAACCAGACAGACAGGTTGGCGATAACCCCGACAACAGCGGCGGTGATTGCGCGCAACGCTGCAGCAAGCCTTGGCTGGCCGGATATTTTCTCAAGATAGGGTCCAGCTAGGAATATCCATAAAAAGCAGGGGGTAAAGGTTACCCAAAGCGCCAATAGCCCTGCAGCGATTGCTCCGGATGGGCCGCTTTGGGCAAATCCGGCCAGCAAGGCCACGAACTCAGTTACCAAGATCAACGGCCCCGGCGTGGTTTCGGCCAGCCCAAGCGCGTCGATCATCTGCTCGGTTGTGATCCAGCCGTAATCCTGCACCACGCTTTGCGTCATATAGGCCAGCACCGCATAGGCACCGCCAAACGTAACCACGGCTAGTTTGGAAAAAAACAGCCCCAGTTGCAGCAGAAAGTCCTGCCCCATCAGCCAAAGGACAACCAGCGGCATGGCCCAAAGCCCGCCCCAAAGAACCAGCGTTCTGACCGATTGCGCTTGGGGGGCGTCGATCATTTCTACAGCGGGCACATCGCCCGGTTGCCGCAAGCCGCCCCAAAGCCCAGCGGCAAGAATGATGAGTGGAAAGGGCAATCCCAAGACGAAAAGCGCCACAAAGGACAGCCCTGCCAAGACGACGGCCTCGGTCCCGTCCAGCGCCCTGCGGGCCAAACTGCGCAGCGCTTGAAATACGACGATGATCACCGCGGCCTTAAGGCCCAGGAATGCGGCCTGCACCAATGGTACTTGACCGAAAGCGACATAGCCCAAGGCCAGAAACCCGATCAATGCCGCGCCGGGCAGGACAAATAACAACCCGGCCAGCAGCCCTCCGGATATGCCGCGCAACCGCCAACCGGCATAGGTGGCAAGCTGCATGGCCTCGGGCCCCGGTAAAAGCATGCACAAGGACAAAGCGCGCAGATACCCCGCTTCGTTCAGCCAAGCGTGCCGCTCGACCAGCTCGCGGTGCATCAGCGCGATTTGCGCGGCAGGACCGCCGAAAGATAAAACGCCGATGCGACCAAAGACACGGAACATCTCGGACCAACCGGGGGCGCTCATAAACGGTACCGCATAGGCAAGCCCGGCATCGCGAACGCGCCAACACGCGTCCAACAACGGGACGCATCTTGCACTAGCCGCCTGTGTTCATAGCTTTGTTTGCCACCATGCAGGAATCCCGCGACCTTTGCGGATACGATCAGGCAAAAAAGCGATTGAGGGAATATTTCGCCAAGCGCCGCCATGACATGCATCCTTTCATACCGGAAACATGCGAACTTCTGGCTGGAACCTCACGGGGCGTTCGCGACTACCCCAACGCGC
>NZ_JBFEKM010000185.1:0-7110 GCF_041552635.1 Sulfitobacter sp. | reverse complement strand
GCCGAATATTGGCACATCGGTGAAATGACCACCCGGTTGCGGCTGGTGATGCTGCGCAACGTCAAGGGCTGGAAAAGACGGGGTAAGGTGGTCATAAACGCTCCGGTTATGTGATGAAGGAAACGCTATAGAGACGGCGACAAAGACACAACGCAAAGCGCATGTGGTGCCGGTGGTCTCGCCTTATTGGTCGCGGACCATCCCCTTGACCGCGTGATGACGATGACAGCCGACAAGGTGGTCATTCACCATCCCGACTGCTTCCATAAACGCATAGACAATCGTGGGCCCGCAGAACTTGAACCCCTGCTTTTTGAGGTCCTTTGATATCTGCGCCGACAACGGAGTTGACGTTGGCACATCCGCATGGCGGGCAAAGCTATTTTGCAGCGGCGCGCCGCCTACATAATTCCACAGGTAGGTGTCAAACCCCTCGCGCGCTTCGATATCTTGCCAGACGCGCGCGTTCGTTATGGTCGCTTCGATTTTGCCACGGTGGCGGATGATGCCGGGGTTTTGCAGCAAGCGATCGACATCTGTCGCGCCCCATGATGCGATCACGTTTGGATCAAATCCTGCAAAAGCCTCGCGGAAATTCTCGCGCTTTTTAAGGATTGTGATCCAACTTAGCCCCGCCTGAAAGCCGTCCAATACCAGCTTTTCCCACAATGCCCGGCTGTCATATTCCGGCACACCCCAGTCAGTGTCATGATAATCCAGATAAATTTGTTCCGGTCCAGCCCAATCGCAGCGTTCCATCAGCCCCCACATCTGGCGTTTTGATGAACGCCCACATTAACCAGAAATTCGTGTCAAAATTGACATTTAACCCTGTCTTATCAAAAGCTGGGTCATCAAGACAGAGCATTAAATATAGGAAGCTGACCCTTGAAAGAGCGTTCCAAACACCGCTTCGCCAATTTGCCCGAGGGCGGCGAAAACCCGTTGAACTACGCCGTGACGCAGCGTGACCGGTCGACCCTTGCCATGGTCACGGACGCGATCGCGCACAAGCAAACCTTGCTGGCCTATCAACCGGTGATGCGCGACGCGGCTGACGAAAAGGTCGCGTTCTACGAGGGCCTGATTCGCGTTCTTGACCCCACGGGCCGCGTGATTCCCGCGCGTGAATTCATGCCTGTGGTCGAAGACACGCAGCTGGGCCGCGAGATTGACGTTCTGTCCCTGCGCGCTGGCCTGATGGCACTTGCCGACAACCCGGATTTACGCCTTTCCATCAACATGTCCGCCCGATCCATCGGCTACAAGGGCTGGACAACGATGCTAAACCGCTGGCTGAACCGTGATGCCACGATCGGTGAACGCCTGATCCTTGAGATCAGCGAACAGTCAGCGATGCAGGTGCCGGAACTCGTCGCGAACTTCATGGATCAATTGCAAAGCAAGGGGATTTGCTTTGCGCTGGATAACTTTGGGTCCGGATACACAGCGATCCGCTATTTCAAAGACCTTTACTTTGACATCCTGAAACTTGATGGACAGTTTATCCGCGGTATTTCACGCAATGCGGATAATAGGGCGTTGGTGTCTGTCATGCTCTCTATTGCGCAAAATTTTGACATGATCACAGTGGCCGAACAGGTCGAAAATGAAGACGATTCGCGACTGCTCACCTCGATGGGCGTCGACTGCCAACAAGGCTTTTTGTTCGGCAGCCCGACCACACGTCCCTATTGGACATTGAAAACGGAAGAACGTAAAAACAGGACTGGTTTTTTAGCGTGATTGCCGCAGGTGAAGCAATGGGGTATGTCGTTTCCCAGAAGGCAGGGGGATTGCGACCTGATCGTGAACCTTAAGACCCCTTGTCAGGACCCAAGGGGAAGAACCTATGACAAATATTGTCATCGCATCCGCAGCACGCACAGCAGTTGGCAGCTTTAGCGGATCCTTCGTAAATACGCCTGCACATGATCTGGGGGCCGCTGTCCTCAAAGAGATCGTGGCACGCGCTGGCATTGATGCATCCGAAGTGAATGAAACCATTCTAGGTCAGGTTCTGACGGCCGCCCAAGGCCAAAACCCCGCCCGGCAGGCACATATTAACGCGGGCCTGCCGATTGAATCTGCGGCCTGGTCCATCAACCAGGTCTGTGGTTCCGGCCTGCGCGCCGTTGCATTGGCCGCACAGCATATCCAGCTGGGGGATGCAGACATCGTCGCGGCCGGTGGACAAGAAAACATGTCGATGAGCCCCCACGCCCAAAACCTGCGCCCCGGCCAGAAAATGGGCGATATGAGCTTTATCGACACCATGATCAAAGATGGTCTTTGGGATGCGTTCCACGGCTATCACATGGGCCAGACTGCTGAAAATGTTGCAGAAAAATGGCAGATCAGCCGCGACATGCAGGATGAATTTGCTGTCGCATCGCAGAACAAGGCCGAAGCTGCCCAAAAAGCAGGCAAATTCGCAGATGAAATCGTTCCCTTCATCGTCAAGACTCGCAAAGGCGAGACGGTCGTCGACCAAGACGAATACATCCGCCACGGCGCGACAATGGAAGCGATGCAGAAACTGCGCCCTGCTTTCACCAAAGACGGCTCTGTCACAGCTGCGAATGCCTCTGGCTTGAATGACGGTGCAGCGGCTGCGCTGTTGATGACGGCTGAAAATGCCGAAAAGCGCGGAATTACGCCACTTGCGCGCATCGCATCATACGCCACCGTTGGTTTGGACCCGACAATCATGGGCGCAGGCCCGATTTTTGCATCCCGCAAGGCGCTTGAGAAAGCCGGCTGGAAGGCAGAAGACCTTGACCTGGTCGAAGCGAACGAAGCGTTTGCCGCCCAAGCCTGTGCCGTGAACAAAGACATGGGCTGGGACCCGGCAATCGTGAACGTCAACGGCGGTGCGATCGCAATTGGTCACCCGATTGGTGCCTCGGGCGCGCGCATCTTGAACACCTTGCTGTTTGAAATGCAGCGCCGTGGTGCCAAGAAGGGTCTTGCCACCCTGTGTATCGGCGGCGGCATGGGTGTTGCCATGTGTCTTGAGCGCCCCTGATCGAAACAGCACGGCACGTATTCGCGTGCCGTGCAAAAACCTTCGTAAAAACCCATTCTAACCTGTTGCATTTGTCATAAGTGATGCTTTAACAATCACGTACGAAATAAAATTGCGCAACGAGGCGTTCAAACAAAACAACGTTGCTAAAGGGAGAGAGTTTATGTCGCGTGTCGCACTTGTGACCGGAGGGAGCCGAGGAATCGGTGCAGCCATTTCAAAAGCATTGAAGGACGCCGGGTACACCGTCGCCGCAACTTATGCAGGCAACGATGAAGCGGCCGGAAAATTCACTGAAGAGACTGGTATTAAAACCTATAAGTGGGATGTAGGGAGTTATGAGGAGTCCAAGGCCGGCATTGAAAAGGTCGAAGCTGATCTTGGACCGGTCGACGTGGTCGTTGCCAACGCCGGCATCACCCGCGACGCACCGTTTCACAAGATGACGCCCGAGCAATGGCACGAGGTCATCAACACCAACCTGACCGGTGTCTTTAACACTGTCCACCCGATCTGGCCCGGCATGCGGGAACGTAAATTCGGGCGTGTTGTCGTCATCAGCTCGATCAACGGGCAAAAAGGCCAATTTGCGCAGGTTAACTATGCCGCCACCAAAGCGGGCGATCTTGGCATCATCAAATCATTGGCCCAAGAAGGTGCGCGCGCCGGGATCACGGCAAACGCTATCTGCCCGGGTTATATCGGTACAGATATGGTCATGGCCGTCCCCGAAAAGGTCCGCGACTCTATCATCGCGCAGATTCCAGCGGGCCGCCTTGGCGAACCCGAAGAAATCGCTCGCGCCGTCGTGTTCTTGGTTAGCGATGATGCCGGGTTTATCAACGGGTCGACCATTACGGCAAACGGTGCCCAATATTTGGTGTAATCCAAACAAACTTTAACATTCAAAAGGCCAGCGCAGCGATGCGTTGGCCTTTTGCACTAGCGGACCATGCTGCGGATGTCGCGCTTGCCACACGTAGCGGGATCTGGTTTCTGTGCTGAAACGCATCGGCAAATTCGCCATCACCGCAGGACCTGACACATGACCAAAACCCGCGCGACCCTGATCGGCTTTGGCGCGGTCCTGTTGTGGTCGCTGTTGGCGTTATTCACTGTCGGATCCACGCCAACACCGCCGTTGCTGCTGAACACTCTTTGCTTTTCCATCGGAGGCGGACTGGGGTTAATCTGGTGCACGGCAACAGGAACCTTGCGGACGTTACGCGCCGTTCCCGCAAGGGTCTACGCCTTTGGTATCCTTGGGCTTTTCGGGTATCACGCGCTTTACTTTTCGGCGCTGCGCCTTGCCCCAGCAGCCGAGGCAGGGCTCATTGCGTATCTTTGGCCACTTTTGATCGTTGTGTTTTCAGGCCTCCTGCCCGGCGAGAAATTGCGCGGCGGACATATTATCGGGGCCATCTTAGGCTTTGGCGGGGCGGCATTGATTATCACGAACGGCGCAGGAAGCTTTCAGGCGCAATATTTGCCGGGATATATTCTGGCGCTGTGCTGTGCGCTGACGTGGTCAGGCTATTCGCTTTTGTCGCGGCGTATCGGTACTGCACCAACCGCAAGCGTGGTGGTTTTTTGCCTGGGCACAGCAGCTTTGTCGCTGCCGCTTCACCTGATGTTTGAGGAAACGCTTCTGCCAACGACAGGTCTCGGTTGGGCCAGCATCGTCGGGCTGGGAATGGGGCCTGTTGGTTTGGCGTTTTATGTCTGGGATATTGGGGTCAAACGCGGTGACATCCAGATTCTTGGCACCAGTTCTTATCTAGCCCCGCTTCTGTCGACGCTAATCTTGGTGGTGACGGGTGTAACGCCCGCAAAGCCTGTGCTTTTCTGGGCAGCGGTCCTGATCACTGGCGGCGCCCTATGTGCGGCGCGCGCCAGCTACGGTAAAAAGGGTATGACCCGTTAGGAGCTTAGCTTGGTAATTTCTTCTTTGAGCCGGAGTTTTTCTTTCTTCATCGTCGCAACTTGTAAACCGTCAATACTTGGGGAACGCTGCGCCTGTTCGACCGCGTCACTCATCGCCAAGTGTTTGCGTTTCAAAGCTTCCAGATGTGCGTCAAATGCCATTTAACTCTCCTTTTTCAATGTTGCGTAGCTTGAGTGAACCACGAAAGATTCAACCTGTCACGCTGCGGCGCAGCAAAACTCCCTACAAGTTGAACGATCGGCTAGTAACTGCCTAAAACGTCAACGCGGCCCCTTCACGCAGGACAGCACGAATCTGCGGCACATAACTGTCGCCATCGACCAGATGTGTCGCACCTTCGTGCATTATCAACGGCGCGCACAACCGAAACGCCCCCCGCCCGCTTTTGCGCGCGCGCAGGATGATCAGCTCGGCCATCCGGCCAATGCGCGGTGCTATGGGCAGCACTTCGATGCTGCCCATGTCGTGGGGAAGCGCACGGATTAGGTCAGGCAGGCGTTCCGCACGGTGGATGAAATGGGCCTGCCCTTTTGGTGCCAGTCTTTTTGCCGCGATTTCGACCCATTTTTCCAACGGGGTACGTTCGCCCAATGCCGCTTCGCGCGCGCTGTCTTTGGATGCGATTGAAGCGTCTCGGTCGAAATAGGGAGGATTTGCCAAAACATGGTCAAATTGTCGCTGCCGCAACGCCAGTGGCATCTGCGCCAGATCCGCATCGACCACCTCGAAATCTTGACTGTTGCGCCGCGCCAATGCCGCATAAGTGGGCTGGATTTCGACCCCTGTCAGGGCCAGCCCCGGCACCCGTGCGCCCAGACAAAGCGACGCGGCACCGACACCACAGCCCAATTCCAATACCCGCTGCCCTGCTTGCGCAGGCACCGTCGCGGCCAATAAAACAGGGTCAACGCCCGCCCTATAGCCTTTGCGCGGTTGCCACAAATGCAGCATACCACCCAAGAATGCATCACAGGTCAGATCCTCTGGGTTAAACTCGGACACGGCTCAAACCGGCATCCCCGTAGGAATGTCGTTATCCGCCAGCACGCGCAGCGCCGCAGTGTGGTTTTCTTCGTGTACCATCAAGCGACGCGGAAAAATTCCGATGCCCCCTTCGAGCACGCTCATATTTACGTCCACCTGAAAGCAGTCTATATCCTCGCCCTGAAGAAGGGCGCTGGCAAAAGCGATGATCGTCGGGTCATTGGTGCGTAAAAGTTCCTTCATAACAGAGATGTAAGTGCAATCGCCGTCGATTGTCGAGCCTTGCAGGTGGGGTCATGTTAATGAAAAGCGATACGATGCAGAAACCGCATGACCGGATGGCAGAATATCTTGCCGCCGATATGGCAGCTGTGAACACGCTCATCCGTGATCGTATGGCGTCCGAACACGCACCGCGCATTCCCGAAGTCACCGCCCATCTGGTCGAGGCAGGCGGCAAACGTTTGCGCCCGATGCTGACCTTGGCCGCCGCGCATTTATGTGGCTACGACGGCCCTTATCATGTGCATCTGGCCGCCACGGTCGAATTTATTCACACGGCAACTTTGCTGCATGACGATGTGGTTGACGAAAGCGCGCAGCGGCGCGGGCGGCCAACGGCGAACCTGCTTTGGGACAACAAGTCATCGGTGCTGGTCGGCGATTATCTATTTGCACGCAGTTTCCAGTTGATGACCGAAACCAATAATATGCGGGTGCTGGCGATCCTGTCCAATGCCTCGGCCACCATCGCCGAAGGCGAAGTGCTGCAACTGACCGCAGCGCAAAACCTGGCGACGGATGAAGGGATTTACCTCAAGGTCGTACGCGGCAAGACTGCGGCGCTTTTTTCGGCTGCGACCGAAGTGGGCGGCGTGATTGCAGGCGCGCCAGCTGAACAGGTACAAGCGTTGTTCGACTATGGTGACGCGTTGGGAATCGCCTTTCAGATCGTTGATGATCTGCTGGATTACCAAGGTGATACAGGTGTCACAGGCAAGAATGTCGGCGACGATTTCCGCGAACGCAAGCTGACCTTGCCGGTGATCAAAGCCATTGCCAAGGCCGATGCGGAAGAACACGCTTTCTGGACCCGCACCATCGAAAAGGGCCGCCAGCAAGACGGCGATCTGGATCATGCCTTGGCATTGCT
>NZ_JBFEKM010000184.1:0-7120 GCF_041552635.1 Sulfitobacter sp. | reverse complement strand
TCAGGCCGCTGTCGTTGATGTCATGGCAGAAAAGACCCGTCGCGCGCTAAGGCTGTATCTGGAACATGCGCCCGAAACCCGCAGCCTGTGTGTGGCGGGCGGCGTTGCCGCAAACAGCGCCATTCGCGCAAGGTTAGAGACTGTATCGGACGAAGTCGCCGCCGCCTTTATCGCGCCGCCGCTTAGCCTGTGTACCGATAATGCCGCGATGATCGCCTTTGCCGCAGCGGAACAAAGCCAGTTGCGAGACCCCGATGATCTGACGCTATCGGCGCGGCCAAGATGGCCCTTGGACACCAAGCAACCGTCCATGCTGGGCAGTGGTAAAAAAGGGGCTAAAGCATGAGCATTGCAGTTCTGGGTGCCGGTGCCTTTGGTACTGCGCTGGCAACTTCACTGGCGCATAAAGGTCCGGTCACCCTGTGGGCCCGCGACGTACAGGGCATGGACGTTATCCGCGAAAACGCAGCGCGCCTGCCCGGATGCCATTTTCCTGATGCCTTGTTCGTCACAGACATTTTCGAGGATGCCGCCAAAGCAGAGATTTTGCTGGTGTCAGTACCAATGCAAAAGCTGCGCGGCTTTTTGACCGATCATGCCGTCCTGCTGGCTGGCAAAACCATTGTCGCCTGCTGCAAGGGAATTGAGCTGAAAACCGGCCTTGGCCCTGTTGCGGTGATCCGTGAAGCTCTGCCCGATGCGGTTCCAGCCATTCTGACCGGCCCCAGCTTTGCCGCTGATATTGCACGCGGTCTACCGACAGCCCTGACACTGGCCTGCGCCGATGCGGCGATGGGTGAAAGGCTGCAAAAGGCGCTGACAACGCAGAACCTGCGGCTTTACCGGACGGTCGATACCATCGGCGCAGAACTGGGCGGCGCGCTAAAGAACGTAGTCGCCATTGCCTGCGGCGCCGCGATGGGGGCCGGACTGGGCGAAAGCGCACGGGCCGCATTGATGACCCGCGGCTTTGCTGAAATGCAACGGCTGGCGGCGCATTTGAACGCCGATCCCGATACGCTGTCGGGGCTGTCGGGATTTGGCGATCTGACGCTGACCTGCACATCGACCCAATCGCGGAACTACCGGCTTGGGCTGGCCTTTGGCGAAGGGCGCAGTTTTGACAGCGCGACAACCGTCGAAGGGGCCGCAACGGCCCGCGCGGTGCATGGATTGGCGCAAAAACACGGGCTAGACCTGCCGATCACAGCCGCCGTTGCAGGTTTGATCGAGAACAGATTAGATGTGCAAAGCGCGATGAAGTCGCTTTTGACCCGCCCTCTAAAGGAAGAATGACATGCTGATTGCCCTGATTGCCAAAGACAAAGCCGATTCCCTAGCCGTGCGGCAGGAAAACCGCCCCG
Organism: Sulfitobacter sp.; assembly: GCF_041552635.1. GTDB lineage: Bacteria > Pseudomonadota > Alphaproteobacteria > Rhodobacterales > Rhodobacteraceae > Sulfitobacter. Next base: position 5,756 of record NZ_JBFEKM010000184.1, on the reverse strand, counting down.
CTCATGTGGAGTATCTGAAATCCACTGGCTGCGTTTCTCAGGCCGGGCCTTTGCTGGATGCTGACGCGCAGATGTGCGGATCGCTGGTGATTTTGGATGTCGCCGATATGGCGGCGGCGCAAGATTGGGCCGCAAACGATCCCTATGCCAAGGCCGGATTGTTCGCGGATGTTCAGCTGATCGCTTGGAACAAGGTGATCGGCTGATGGCCTATTGGCTGTTTAAATCAGAACCGTCGACTTGGGGCTGGGATGATCAAGTCGCCAAAGGCGACGCGGGCGAGGAATGGGACGGCGTGCGCAACTATCAGGCACGCAATTTCATGCGCGAAATGGCCAAAGGCGATCTTGGGTTTTTCTATCACTCCCAAGGCGAAAGGGCGATTGTCGGCATCGTAGAAATCATTGCCAAGGCGCATCAGGACAGTTCAACCGATGATGACCGTTGGGAATGTGTAGATATCAAAGCGGTTCGGCCGTTTAAAACGCCCGTCACGCTGGACGCCATCAAAGTCGATGGCCGGTTTGACGATATGGCTTTGGTAAAAAGCCCGCGTTTGTCAGTGCAACCCGTCACAGACGAACAGTGGCAACAGATCTGCGCCATGGGGAATACGGAAGCGTCTTAACGGCATCGTATTCTTCAAGGATAAACGTAAAAAGGGTTCCGGCACCCCGCCAGAACCCTTTCTCACCCCACGTGAATCCCTAAAGACCACCTCACGTGTATCGAAATATGTTCTGGCCGTACTAGCCGATGCACTCTGAATACCGCATCAGCCGATCCTGTGCAAGAATCGAGTAATTCAAACACCTTACAATAAAAAAACGCCCGGTTAACCATCGGGCGTTCCTTTTTGGTTCTGGTAGCCGTCTTAGGCGTAGACGGCTTCTTTGCCGAAATGCTTGGTCAGCATATAATAGACGACGGCGCGGTATTTGTTACGCTCGGATTTTCCGTAGGTCTCGATAACTTTGTGGATGCCTTCCATCAGGTCGGGGCTATCGGACATGCCGAGTTTCTTCATCAGAAAGTTGGTTTTGACCAGCTCAAGCTCGCTTTCCTGCGATGCGGCGACGGTCTGCGCATCTGCGTTGTAAATCGACGGGCCACAGCCAATCGTGACCTTGGTCAGCAAATCCATGTCTGGCGTCATACCGCATTTGTTTGTCAGATCATCCGCGTATTTCGCGATCCATTCGTCTCTCTTGCCCATTCAAGGTCTCCCACCGTTGGTTTTGGCCGGTTATTCCAGCCTCAAAAGGGAGCCTAGTCGCTAATCCGAAACCACAAAAGAATTTTTTTCCCTGCGGTTACCGGTTCAGGTAAACCAGTGCGGTGCCTTTTTCAGGGTGGGCCAATCTTCGGGACTGTGCCCGAATATCACGGCGGCATCGCGTGCGGCGGCCAGCTTCATCAGGCGATCCCCGTGATGGATGGCAAGATCCACGTCCCAAGAGCCCGCGAACCCCTCCTCAATTTCAGAAGCGCGGCTGATCGCGTCAGAGGTCAACAACACCCAACCGGTATCCGGAAGACGGATCATAAAGGCCAGTTGACCGGGCGCGTGGCCGGGACAGAGCAACACGTCGAACCCGTCGCACAGGCTGAAATCATCGTGAACCAGCGCATAATCGGCATTGGGCCACTCCATCACCTGCTTGCCCGACCAATACAGCGGCCTTGGCAACGCGCGCTCGGCTGCGGCGATCAGAATGGGGGCCTGCGGATAGCCTGCCATGTCGCCAACATGGTCAATATGCGTGTGACTTTGGATCATCAACGTCACGTCTTGCTTGGCTATGCCCAGCTTTGCCAGTTGCGGGCCGGGCATGTTTTCCGGCGTCACAGACAGAACCTGACCAAAGGATCCCAGATCATCCTCTGCCGTGGCGGCATCGGCGTCTTGGGCGTATTTCTGCGGAAAACCAGTGTCTATCAAGACGGTTTCACCCGCATCAGTTTGAATGACATAGCCACAGATCCCGACATCACGCGGCCCTGAATGCACCCGGAACAGCCCATAATCCAGCACTGCCAGACGTATGGGTTTGCCTTTCAAAGAAACTTGCATATTCATGTATCTGCCCCTTTTCACGGGCATGTTAGCCAGAGGCCCCGCATGAAAGTCAAGATACACACGTTGTTCCAATATCTTCTGGAGACCACAGATGCAGCGCCTCAGGCAGTGGTCGGGTTTTCGCTGTCCGGGTCGCCCAAGCTGGGGGATTATCTGGCTGATCTGGATCCAAACCAGTCCCTGGATTGGAACAATCGCGACTTTCGCGGTCTGCCAGAGCTACGAGATCACGTGTTGGCCCAAGCCGGATTGACCGGGGTTTGCAGCCAAAGCGATGTGTTGATCACCGCAGGTGCTGCCGAGGCGAATTACCTTGCGATCATGCAATTACTTCAGCCCGGCGATGAAATCGTGATTGAAACACCCGGCTGGCCACAGGCCGAGGTGTTGGCCAAAGCCATTGGCGCAAAAATCACCCGCATCACACGGCAGGAAAACGACGGTTGGCGGCTGCCCATTGACCAGATTGCCGATGCGGTCAGCGATCAGACCAAGATGATATTCCTGACCAACCCCAATAACCCGACCGGTGATTTGCTAAGCCCCGAAGAGATCACCCAGCTTGTCACCATCGCCGATCGCGTCGGCGCGTGGCTGTTGATCGACGAGGTATACGCCGGTCTGGAATGGGACGGGCCCCGTGCACCATCGGTCGCCGGCCTCTACCCCAAGGGGATCACGACAGGCTCAGTCTCAAAGGCATTGGGCCTTCAGGGGCTGCGCACGGGTTGGATGATATGCCCAGATCCGCAGATGATCATGGATGCGGTGATCTTGCGGGAAAATTCGTCCGAGATCATGAACATCATGGGTGAAGTAATTTCTGAAATCGCGCTGCGCCCAGACAGGTATGCGGCAGCAATGAAAACGGCCCGCCGCGATGGCCGTGATAATCTGGCGCAGATGAACGCTTGGGTCGATGCACAAGCTGGCCTGTCTTGGGTGCCACCCCGCGCCGGATTGATCGGGCTGGCCCGCCTACCGGACGGGATCGACAGCGATGATTTCGCACGTAGGCTGCTGGCCGACCCGTATCGCACCTTTCTGCTGCCCGGCAGCGCCTATGATCAACCCCGCCACATCAGACTTGGCGTGGGCGGCGGTGCTGCCGTTAACCTGCACGACGGGCTGGCGCGACTGTCACAGGCGCTGATCAATTGGGCCTAGCGGGCTTGTCCAGACAGCCTAATTGGGCAAAGGTCATCCTATGATTTTGATCCGTTCATCCGTTCTGTTGCTGGCCTTCAGCGCCTGTGTTTCACAGGCCGACCCGTTGCCAAGCCCCGTATCCAGGACGGCCTATGCGCCCATAGATATGGACGAGGCGATTCTGGGCCAATTGCTGTTCTACGATCCCATCCTTTCGGGCAACCGCAACATAGCCTGCGCCACCTGCCACCACCCGGATTTCGCGACCAGTGACGGGGTGTCGCTGGGGTTGGGCGAAGGCGGCGTCGGCTTGGGGCTGGAACGCCGCGGCGATCCCGACAATATGCCAACCCACCGCATCCCGCGGAATTCTCCGGCGTTGTTCAACCTTGGGGCATCCGAATTTACGGTTCTATTCCATGACGGCCGGATCGAGGTAGATTCAACCATGACGTCGGGGTTCCGGACACCGCTTGAGGATGACATGCTTGGCGGCTTTGCGTCGCTTTTGTCAGCACAGACCATGTTTCCAGTCCTAAGCCCTGATGAAATGGCCGGCCACGGGGGTGAGAATAACGTGGCAAAGGCCGTGCGTCAGGGTCTGATTACGGGGTCCAATGGCGCGTGGGATATCCTGTCGCGTCGGGTTGCAGACCTGCCTGATTATGCCCAGCGTTTCAGCGCGGTTTACGACCATATTGATACGCCCGATGACATTGCGTTTACAGATATCTCGAACGCGATTGCTGTTTTTATCGCCCATGAATGGCGATCTGATACGTCGGCCTTTGATGCCTATTTGCGCGACCCGACTGTCGGACTACCGCTGAAAGCGGAGCAGGGCATGGGGTTATTTTACGGCGATGCGGGCTGTAACGTGTGCCATTCAGGACCGTTTCAGACCGATCACGGGTTTCACGCAATGGGCGCACCACAGCTGGGTCCCGGCAAGGCAGCAGCGTTCGAAAATAACGCCCACGACACGGGGCGGATGCGCGTGACCGGCGATACTGACGATGCTTTTGCCTTTCGCACACCGTCTTTGCGCAACGTAATGCAAACCGGACCTTGGGGGCATGCAGGGGGTCACAGCAAGATCGAGCACTTCCTACGCGATCATCTTGACCCCGTTGCAGGCACTGCGCGGTTTGCACAAAGTTCCACCGCACGTCTTGATGTGCGCCTGCCACCTTTAATGGGGAACGACTGGCGCGAAATGGATGATCCTGCTGCCCGCGAAAGCATTGTCCAAGCTGCAATGATACGCGCGCCACGCGGGCTTGATGCCGCCGATATCGCTGTATTAGTATCGTTTCTTCGGACGTTGGACGATGAAACCGCCCTGAACGGCCGACTGGGTATCCCGAAAAGCGTGCCAAGCGGATTAGCAGTTGGCGGCGTTACGGCAGACTAATTCGGCTGCTCGATCAAGATCGTTTCGCCAGCCAGCACATCAACCATATCGCTTAGCGATCCGTCAGGCCACTGCACCTGAACCACCGCAGTCTTGGCCGCAGCGATGCCGAAATGCAACGGGCCTGCCACCGCCCCAGCGTGCCCGCCGCCTATCGTGATTTGTTGGCTTTGCTGATGATCATCAGCCGTCACAATCACCCGCGCGCCGACCGCAAAATGATTGCCACCTGCCCCGATGGCCAGCACCTGAACGGCATTTCCCGCATCTGGCGTCAAATTCCTGTACAGCCGCATCGGCGCACGGCGGTTCACGACGACCAGATCAAGCCGCCCGTCGCTGTCGAAATCCGCCAGCGCAGCACCACGGGACCGGGCGGTGTCCGCCACACCAGCAACGCCTCCGGCTTCGGCAAAACGACCATCCTTGCCTTGGATCAGCAGATTGTTGGGGTCGCGCATCGCCATGCCAGGCATCTGGTCCACATTGCCTTTGGCGATGAACAGATCCGCACGGCCGTCGTTGTTCACGTCGGCAAAGCTGGCGTGCCAGCCGGTTGATGGACGACCATCGCCCTTGATATAAGGGTTATGTGCATAGGTGCCGATATCATAGGGCGCGCCGATATAACGCCCATCTGCCTGCGCGATCTGCATCAACTGATCCCCCATCGAGGTCAGCATAAGTTCATCCCGCTGGTCGCCGTTCAAGTCACGGCTGGCAATGCCCATTCCCCACAGCGAAACCGTATCCCACCCGTCATCTGCAGTCAGAAAGCGGCGATCCTTGATATCCCAAAGCTGCTCTGATCCGCCAGAGACATAATAGTGTCTATCGTTGGATATGCGCAGTGATTGTCGTCCGCGCGCGTCTGTCGATGCCAGCATTGAAAGGGTGCAAAACCCGGGGGTCAGAAGCTCGGCGCGATAGCTGGGCGTACCGCCATCCTGCGGATTCAGAATCGTCTGGGTATCGCAGGTGCCAAATGGCCCGTCAGGGTTTGTGCGGTCAACGTAATGACCGACAGCCAGGGTCGGAAAACGTGCGCCCGTGTCCCACCACGCGGTAAACGCAGTGGTCCATTGATCAGTCTGCGGGATATTCCAGCGTGCT
>NZ_JBFEKM010000183.1:0-7243 GCF_041552635.1 Sulfitobacter sp. | reverse complement strand
GCCAATATCGGCACCGCGCGACCAAGCCTTGCGGATGCGCGCGTTAAGAACGGGGGCTTCGACCGCAGGGTTCGTGCCGATCAACATGATCGACTGCGCGGTATCGATGTCTTCGATTGCGGCCGTGCCGACATAGCCAGACCGGTTACCGGCTGGCAGTTTCGCACCGTCAGTGCGGCACTCGACAACGCCGCCCTGCCCTGTGATCAACTGCTTCAATGCAAACGCGGCTTCGACCGGGACCAGATCACCGATCAGACCAGCGACGTTCTTGCCCTTCATCGCCGTTGCGACAGCGGCCAATGCTTCTGGCCATTCGGCTTTGCGCAACTTGCCGTTCTCGCGAATATAGGGTGTGTCCAGACGCTGGCGACGCAGACCATCCCAGACAAAACGCGTTTTATCGGAAATCCATTCCTCGTTCACACCATCATGATTGCGCGGCAACATGCGCATCACTTCGCGGCCTTTGGTATCGACACGAATGTTCGACCCAAGCGCATCCATCACGTCGATGGATTCGGTCTTGGACAATTCCCACGGGCGGGCAGTAAAGGCATAGGGCTTTGAGACCAGCGCGCCAACGGGGCACAGATCAATGATATTGCCCTGAAGGTTCGAATCAAGTGTCTGGCCAAGATAGGCTGTAATCTCGGCATCTTCACCACGGCCTGTCTGGCCCATCTGGTGAATGCCCGCGACTTCGGTGGTAAAACGCACGCAACGTGTACATGAAATGCAGCGCGTCATGTGGGTTTCAACGAGCGGTCCCAGATCAAGATCTTCGGTCGCGCGCTTGGGTTCACGGTAGCGGCTGAAATCAACGCCGTAAGCCATGGCCTGATCTTGCAAATCACACTCGCCACCCTGATCGCAGATCGGGCAATCCAGCGGGTGGTTGATCAGCAGAAACTCCATCACGCCTTCGCGGGCCTTTTTGACCATGGGCGAATTTGTTTTCACGACCGGCGGCTGACCTTCGGGGCCGGGGCGCAAATCGCGGACCTGCATCGCGCAGCTTGCCGCTGGCTTGGGCGGACCGCCTACGACCTCCACAAGACACATCCGACAGTTGCCGGCAATCGACAGACGCTCGTGGTAGCAAAAGCGCGGGATTTCCACCCCCGCTTCCTCGCAGGCCTGAATAAGCGTCATCGCCCCTTCGACTTCGACTTCTTTACCGTCAATGATGATCTTGCGGATATCGCTCATATGCTTATTTCGCTCTCAGTAACGAACCGATACGGCTCGATTTTTGGATTTCTGCACGGCCTAACGCACAATAGCTTTGTGGATCAGAAGTATCGACCCCATTTGCCTTTAAATATGCGGCCCCGCGGGACTTCATGCGTGCTTTTTCAGCATCGCTTTTCCGATAGGCATCAATTTCGTCATCTGAATAGCCCAAAGATTTTGCCGTTTTCTGAATATCGTTCAGATATCCAAGCGCACGGAACATCCGCGCCGAAATATCAGGGCATTCGTTGCGAATCCGGTCTGCCAGCCCCAAATACAGCAGCGCGTCATCCACGGCAGCCACATCACGCAGCGGTGGTTTGGCGGCGACGGGTGTGGCCAACATGCTCAAACTTATCAAGGCGATCATTACCTTACGCATCATACTCTCCTCATGCAGGGGGCGGAGTGCCCCGTCCACACATGGGAACTGATAGGGTTGTTATGCAATAACATCCGGAAATCAGCCATTTGCCCTTGGTATGTCGCGCAATCCGTCACGAAGGGCAAGACCCCTGAAACGTCAAACTGTTGTCAACTAGACGTAAATTCTCGGGCGGGGTGTCGGGGCCAACGACCCAGTCGATATCGGAACTGCCGTAGTTGCTCACACAATAGACTGTCGCCTCATAGCGCGCGGCCTCACGGGCACCATCAATTGATTGCGCGGCATTCTTGACCCGCAGCGTGAAAACATCGCGCTGCCCGTCAACCTTGCTGATCTTGGTACTGAAATACTTGCCATCAAACGCGACCCGGTCTTCACGCGACGTACATGCTGACAGCATCGCAGCCGCCGCACACCATAGGATAATTTGCTTCATCTTCTTACTCCGCAGATTTGGGCCGGCATCCGTCACGTTGCTTGTCTCAAATACGCCCAACCAAACGCATGATCACTGTCGCCCTTTTCGCGCAAATGGTCCAGCCGCGCCAGCCCTTCTTGTAATGTCGGGCGGTGATCCCTTGGCACCCACCACATCACGAAATGTTTGTCCGTCTTATGCTCGAACCACTCATCACGACGCTCATAGAATTTATGGTGCAGCGTATTCCAAACAAATTTCTCAAGGGTTTCCGCTGTCTCCCAGACGGTCAGATTCGACACATACTGCGGATCGCCGTCGATCTTGAAGTCGGTGTTGCCTGTCCCAGGCTCCCCCGATCCTTCCATCATCCAGACAAAACCGGGCATCCGTTTGCCAAGGCCGTTGATCCGGTCAAGGTTCTCCATGAACTCGGCTACCTTCGGATCATCCGTCGGGGCCAAAAGCCGCCCGACGTTCAGTTCTGCCAGATGCATGTCTTTCATCATCGCCTCCGATCCCGAAGCGGAGCAACGCCATCAAGCGCTTTGCGCAAGAAGGCGATTGTCAGGTTTCCACCGATATATATCAGGCCAACAAGGGCCACATAGCCCCAAACCGGAACAATCTTGGCTGCGATCGCCAGATGCGTGGACCAAACCGGCACGGCGAAGATGGCAAAGGACAAGACTGCTGCCCCAAAGCTTAGGATACCATCCCAAAAGTTTCGCAAAAACCCCATCAGCGCCTTTACCTTTTGTCAAAGCGGGACATCAACACGCCCCGCCTGAGCACTTTAGAATGCTGCGGCAAGCGCCAAAATCGCCAACGCGAGCAGACAGATCAAACCAACGAGGAAAAATGCACTGCGCATGGGCTGGTTTGTGGTACGGATATGGACAAAGGCCATTGCCAGCCGTGCCACGACAAACACCGACGCAAACAGGTTCACCCAAAACGGTGACGCCCCAAGCAGAACAGCCGCCACAGCCATGGATATAAACGGGCCCGAGGTTTCGACCGCATTCATAAAGGCGCGTTCGCTGCGATAAACCGGGTCATCATAATTGCGCTTGGGCTTGCCGCAATCGCAACGGTTTTCGGCACTGCGCCCACGGGTCGACAACGCGCCCAGAACGCTGACCATTACACCCCAAAGTGCAAGCGAGGCGAGCGCGTGGCTGTAAGCTGCAAAAATCTCCATGCCTATTCCGCCGCAACGGCACTGACGCGGCCTGTGCGTTTGTGTTTGATCCGGTCTTCGATTTCATCACGGAAGTGACGGATCAGACCCTGGATCGGCCAAGCGGCCGCATCCCCAAGGGCACAGATCGTATGGCCTTCGACCTGCTTGGTGACGTCCAGCAACATGTCGATCTCTTCGGGGTTGGCGTCGCCGGTAACCAGACGGTCCATCACACGCATCATCCAGCCGGTGCCTTCGCGGCATGGCGTGCACTGGCCACAGGATTCATGCTTGTAGAATTTGGCCAAGCGCCAGATCGCCTTGATCACATCTGTCGAATTATCCATAACGATCACGGCTGCCGTGCCCAGACCCGACCGCTGCTCGCGCAGGTAATCGAAATCCATAATCGCGTCCTTCATCTGCGCGCCGGGGATCATTGGCACCGACGACCCGCCCGGGATCACGGCCTTGAGGTTGCTCCACCCGCCGCGAATACCGCCGCAATGGGTTTCGATCAGTTCCTCGAACGAAATGCTCATCGCCTCTTCGACAACGCAAGGGTTGTTTACGTGACCCGAGATCGCAAACAGCTTGGTGCCCGCATTGTTCGGGCGGCCAAAGCTCGAGAACCACTCAGGCCCGCGGCGCAGGATTGTGGGTACAACGGCGATCGATTCCACATTGTTCACCGTGGTCGGGCACCCATAAAGACCCGCACCCGCAGGGAACGGCGGCTTCATCCGCGGCATGCCTTTTTTGCCCTCAAGACTTTCAAGCAATGCGGTTTCTTCGCCGCAGATATAGGCCCCTGCCCCGTGGTGCAGATAGATGTCGAAATCATAGCCGGACTTGCAGGCGTTCTTGCCCACCAGCCCCGCATCATAAGCCTCGTCGATGGCGGCCTGAAGTGCTTCTTTTTCGCGGATGTATTCGCCGCGGATATAGATGTAGCACGCATTCGCCTGCATGGCGAAACTGGCGATCAAGCACCCCTCGACCAGCGTGTGCGGGTCGTGGCGCATGATTTCGCGGTCCTTACAGGTACCCGGTTCGGATTCGTCCGCGTTCACCACCAGATAGCTGGGACGGCCGTCGCTTTCCTTGGGCATAAAGGACCATTTCAGACCCGTCGGGAAACCCGCCCCACCACGACCACGCAGGCCGGACGCCTTCATCTGGTCGATGATCCAGTCACGCCCGTTCTTCAAAATACCGGCTGTGCCGTCCCAATGGCCACGCGCCTGCGCGCCCTTAAGCGTGCGGTCGTGCATACCGTAGATATTGGTAAAGATGCGGTCTTGGTCCTGAAGCATGAAGCTAACCTTTATGTGTCACGGCTGGCCGCGCGGGCCCGCCTCATCTGATAAATATTCACCATCGCCCAGATCAGGGCCGCCAATGCTGCGAAGTCAAACAGCAAAGCATAGCGCCCGGGCAGGCCAAACTGCGGTGCCATCCATTGCACTGCAATCCACAACAACATGGTGCCTGCAATGACCAACGCCACCATTCGCCCCTTGCGGGCAAGTGCTTTGTTTTCTTCTTCGGTCATCACTCGGTTACCATCCAGGCCTTTGGTTTATTTCTTGTTGCGCGACGAAAATTCGGTTTCGCCACCCTCGGCCAGAATTCTGGCCTGATCCATCCAATTGTCGCGCACGATGCGCCCCTTAAAGCGCACCCTCGCATCAACCCAAGCAATTTCCGCAGGGCCCCATTTGGCGATCTGATCAAAATGGTAAAAGCCAAGCTCGTTAAGCGTTTCTTCCAACTTTGGCCCGACACCACTGATCAACTTAAGATTATCCGCACCGCCTGTTCGTGCCGCTGTCAGAATTTCGGGCTGGCTTTCCGCGACATCGCCATCGTCATCATCGGGAAGCGTTGCAAATGCGGCGGGTACAGCCGCTTGATCGACCGGTTTCGCAGTGGCGGACTGCGGCGCAGTCGATTTGGGTGCCTCGTATTTGTAGACCCCCTTGCGTTCCGCAAGTTCTTTCTCGCCTTTCAGTTCTTTGCTCGGCTTGATCCCTGAGAACGCTACTTTTGCAGGCGCTTTGGAAGGTGCCGCAACCGGTGCTGCATCAGATTTGGGCGCTGCTGCTGGTGTAGCGTCTTCGACGGGCGTGGCGGAAACGCCAGTATCTGCCGGTGCCGCTGCTGGCGGTGTGCTAACAACGGCGTCGGGTTTGTTACAAAACAGGTAAGATAAAACGACGATCGCAACCGCGCCAAGCATCACAGCAAAGACCGCGGACATCAGAAATCCATAGCCAATAATCAGCCAAAGCAGCACCAACACAGCGAGCCCAAAACCGGCACCGCCAAACATGCAGCCCCGCGTACATTGTTCTTTTTGCGTCAAATTACTCATGTCTATCCCTTACCCTGCCAGTTCAATGATCCCCTATTTTTTATAGATATCATCTTTTTTGGCGCGAGACGAGAATTCTGTTTCTTCTCCAGAAGCGAGCTTCTTGGCTTGCTCTACCCAAGCGTCGCGGGTCGCGCGCCCCTTAAAGCCCTCAAGGTTCTGGTCTACCCAGGCAAGTTCATCACTTGTCCAGGCTGCGACCTGATCAAAATGATAGAAACCCAAGCTGTTAACCACTTTCTCAAGCTTCGGTCCAACGCCTTTGATCATCTTCAGATCATCAGCACCTTCGCTGCGCGGCGCGTCCAGCGTCGCTGGCTTTGTACCCGCAGTTTCGGCGTTCTTTTCAGCGGATGCGGCCACAGTCGTGGTCTTGGTCGACGATTTCGGCTTGGGAGCCACGCTGCCAGGGGCCGGTTTTGCAACGGCATCTACCCCCTCTGCGGCACCGGGGGCCTCGGAACGTTTATCCGAACTGTCGCCTACGTCACGGGGGGCAGCAGCCTCGGCGGAAGTGCGTCCACCTTGGGCACCGTCTGGCCCTGCGGGAGGCATCTGATCGTCACGCTTCGCGGCGGCAGCGGATTGGGCTTTGCCCTGCCAAGGGGCCGTCAGCGGCACTTCGGTCCCATCGATCCGCTTGATGCTGTCGCCGATATCAACAGCCAATTGTGCGCTGGCGTTGTATTGCGTCTTTCCGCTGTCATGCTGCTTGAGGCTGGTCAAACCCGACAACGGTTCAGAGGCATAGCGGCCGTTCTGGGGACCCGGCACCGGCACCTTGCCAGCCGCCATGTCGTCGATCATCGCCGCAAAACCTTCGGTGGTCAGGTCCTCGTAATAGTCCTTGCCGATCTGGGCCATTGGCGCGTTCGAACACGCCCCCAGACATTCGACTTCTTCCCAAGAAAATTTGCCGTCGTCACTGATCTGGTGCGCTTTGGCGGCGATCTTTTCCTTGCAGACGGCGATCAGATCCTCGGCACCGCAAATCATGCAAGACGTGGTGCCGCAAACCTGAATATGCGCCACGCTACCAACCGGCTGTAGTTGGAACATAAAATAAAACGTCGCGACCTCTAGCCCGCGGATATAAGCAAGTCCCAGCATTTCCGAGACATGTTCAATCGCCGGGCGGCTCAACCAGCCCTCTTGTTCCTGCGCACGCCATAACAGCGGAATGATGGCGCTGGCCTGACGGCCTTCGGGATATTTGGTGATCTGCGCTTCGGCCCATGCCTGATTGGCGGGTGTGAAGGCGAAGCTAGTCGGTTGGTCGGGGTGAAGACGGCGCAGCATCAGATCAGGCTTTCGTTCTTGCGGAAACGACAGGCGCCTCCGGCGGGAGTTTATTTGGCAAAATGAAGAAGGCTGACCGGCTCAACGGTCGACCTCTCCAAAGACGATATCCATGGTGCCAATGATGGCCGCGACGTCGGCCAGCTGGTGACCTTTTGCCATGTAATCCATCGCTTGCAGATGCAGATAACCCGGCGCGCGGATTTTCGCGCGGTAAGGTTTGTTTGACCCGTCCGCCACAAGGTAGACGCCGAATTCGCCTTTGGGAGCTTCGACGGCGCAGTAAACTTCGCCAGCGGGGACGTGGAACCCTTCGGTGTAAAGCTTGAAGTGGTGGAT
>NZ_JBFEKM010000182.1:0-7263 GCF_041552635.1 Sulfitobacter sp. | reverse complement strand
GTCGCCGTCTCTATAGCGTTTCCTTCATCACATAACCGGAGCGTTTATGACCACCTTACCCCGTCTTTTCCAGCCCTTGACGTTGCGCAGCATCACCAGCCGCAACCGGGTGGTCATTTCACCGATGTGCCAATATTCGGCCCATGAGGGTCATATGGACGACTGGCATCTGGTCAATCTGGGGCGCTATGCCATCGGCGGTGCCGGCATTGTTTTTACCGAAGCAACCGCCGTGCAGAAATGTGGCCGGATCACCCATGGATGTCCGGGCCTTTGGGAAGATAGCCAGGTTCCGGCCCATGCGCGTATCGCACAATTTGCCCTGCGCAATGGTGCCATTCCGGCGATCCAGCTTGCCCATGCAGGGCGCAAGGCGGGCATGCAGCGGCCATGGTTCGGCAACGGCCCGTTGGATGATGCAGATTTGGCGCGCGGCGATATGCCGTGGACACCGGTTGGCCCATCGGCCGTGCCCGTAGCGCAAGGCTGGCCCACGCCACATTCGCTTTCCCACGCCGAGATAGATGCGCTTGTTCAGGATTTCGTGGCAGCGGCACGACGCGCATTGGCCGCAGGATACAAGATCGCAGAGGTGCACGGCGCACATGGTTATCTGCTGCACAGCTTTCTGTCGCCGCTGTCCAACACGCGGACCGACGAATACGGTGGTGATCTGGCGGGCAGAATGCGTTTGGCGCTGGACGTGACCAAGGCCGTCCGGGCAGTTTGGCCCGACGATCTGCCACTGTTCTTTCGCACGTCTGCTGTGGACGGCACACCGGAAGGCTGGACGATAGAGGATACGGTCGTGTTGGCGGGGGAGCTTAAAAACATCGGTGTGGATGTGATGGATTGTTCCTCAAGCGGGATCGCAGGGTCGGCAACGGCAAATGCCCCCAGCAAGCGTCAACCGGGGTTTCAGGTCGGCTATGCCGAGCGGGTGCGCAAAGATGTAGGCATGACGACAATGGCTGTGGGGCTGATCACGCATCCGAAGCAAGCCGAGGACATTCTGGCCGAAGGCCGCGCAGATCTGATCGCTATCGGCAGGGAAGCCCTTGTTGATCCGATGTGGGCCCTTCATGCGGCACAATCGCTTGGCGCTGACCCACTGTTTGAAGCATGGCCTGAACAGTCGGGCTGGTGGTTGGCAGCGCGGCAAAAGACCTCTGACTTTTACCAGCCGAATGCTGCTGACTAAATCTTGCGCCGCTGGGCGGGTCACTAATCAATGTGCAGCACGCGGCATTGATCAGTGACCTTTCGGTTACCGTGCCGCAGCCGTAACCTTGCGATTTAAGATCACAGTTTCATGCCGCCCAATTCGGCCACGCCGACAAAGCTGCGGTTCCACGTCGGGCTGATCAGCACCTCGTTGATGCAGACATGTGCAGGGGCCTCGGCGATGTAGCGAACCATGGCCCCCAGATCTTCGGCTTGCAGCATTTTACCAAGGTCTTCGGCTGACGGGGGCTTGGGCCGCGATTGCATGATCGGGGTGGCAACTTCGCCCGGCATCAGCGCTGTGCAACGAATGCCGTTCACGCCCTCGTCTTGGTTGATCGAATGGCTTAGCGCCACAACTGCATGTTTTGAGGCGGTATATGCCGGACCAGTCAGCCGCGACGGGTGCCGCCCAGCCCAGGATGAGGTCAAAATCAACGTCCCTGCACCCTTGGTCCGCATCTGCGGCAAGACGGCCAGAACACCGTTCATGACGCCGTTCAGATTGACATCGACCACCTTGGCGAAATCCGTCGCCGTAATCGCGGCAACGGAACGGTTGGGAACGTTGATGCCGGCATTTGCCATAAAAATGTCGATGCCCCCAAGGCGCGCGACGATGTCATCAGCAATCGCCTGCGTGGCCAGTGCGTCCACAACATCAAGCTGCGCAGTCTCGGCTTTGCCACCAGCAGCGGTTATATCGGCGGCTACACGGTCCAGTTCTGCCTGACGGCGGCCGGATAACACAACATGTGCCCCGCTTGCCGCCAATGCCATTGCGGATGCTTCGCCGATGCCACCGCCTGCGCCCGTCACCCACGCGATCTTTCCTGTCAGCGTTCCCATGTTGTTCCACCCTTATTTCCAATGCATCCAACCCGAGAAGTTCACAGATGCGCGTTTCTGTCCAGTCCCCGGCATTCGCGCATTGACTCCCCGCATCACCCTCGTATAAGCGCGGCTTCATTGGTGTTGGTGGACCCTGCAAAGGGATCCCTGTCGGGCTTTGTGCCAGAGGACAACGCCCTTTACCGCCCGCAAGGGCCTTATGAAGGAGAACAGCCGTGACCAAACGCACCGCTGCCAAGCACAAAATTGACCGCCGCATGGGCGAAAACATCTGGGGCCGTCCAAAATCCCCAGTAAACCGTCGTGAATATGGCCCCGGCCAGCACGGTCAGCGCCGCAAGGGCAAAATTTCCGACTTTGGTATCCAGTTGCGCGCCAAGCAAAAGCTCAAGGGCTACTATGGCGACCTGACCGAAAAGCAGTTCCGCCGCATTTACGGTGAAGCCGAACGTGTAAAAGGCGATACAGGTGAAAACCTGATCGGTCTGCTCGAGCGTCGCCTAGACGCGGTTGTGTACCGTGCCAAATTCGTTGCAACCGTATTTGCCGCACGCCAGTTCGTGAACCACGGCCACGTCAAAGTGAACGGCAAGAAGGTTAACATTCCTTCCTACCGCGTAAAAGAAGGCGACGTGATCGAAGTTCGTGACCGTTCCAAGCAGATGGCAGCATTGCTGGAAGCCACACAACTGGCCGAGCGTGACGTTCCTGACTACATGGAAGTTGACCATTCGAAAATGACAGCGACATTCGTGCGGACCCCAACATTGGGTGACGTGCCTTACCCTGTCGTGATGGAACCGAACCTCGTGGTCGAATTCTACGCGAAGAACTAAGGTTCCTCGCACATCAGATGCCGAAGGGGCCGCGCTGGACATACCGGCGCGGCCCTTTTGCGTTTCGACCCTGCCGATATGACGCAGGGTGCAAGATCGCAGTGGCGCTGGCTGTGGCACGCAGCTAAGGTCCGCCCGACAGGAGACATGACAGATGACAACCGCAATTCGCCCTCAATCCGGCATCATGGACATCGCGCTATATCAAGGCGGGGCGTCCCATGTGGCGGGGCTTGAAAATGTAATCAAGCTTAGCTCGAACGAGAACCCGCTGGGCCCGTCCGAGGCTGCAATGAAGGCGTTTCGCGACGCGTCCTATGACCTGCACCGTTATCCGTCATCCGACCACAGCAGCTTGCGCCACGCCATCGGGGCCGTGCACGGTCTGGATCCCGACAGGATCATTTGCGGTGCCGGATCGGATGAAATCATTGCGTTTCTATGTCAGGCCTATTCGGGCGAGGGCACCGAGGTGCTGCACACCGAACACGGCTTTGGCATGTACCGTATTTCGGCGCTGGCCAATGGGGCCACCCCGGTCGAGGTCAAGGAAAACGAACGCGTCACCGATGTGGACGCGTTGTTGGCCGGATGCACCAAAAAGACCCGTCTGGTGTTCATCGCAAACCCCAACAATCCGACAGGCACGATGATCGGTCTGAGCGAGATCGAGCGGCTTGCAAAGGGTATTCCGAAGCAGGCCATTCTGGTGCTGGACGGGGCCTATGCAGAATATGTCGAAGGTTATGACGGCGGTGCGGCCTTGGTCGAAGCGCATGATAATATCGTCATGACGCGAACCTTCTCCAAGCTGTACGGTCTTGGCGGTCTGCGCGTCGGCTGGGGCTATGGTCCGGCACATATCATCGACGTCCTTAACCGTGTGCGCGGACCGTTCAACCTGTCCCAAGCGGGGCTGAACGCGGCTGAAGCGGCGATCAAAGACACGGCATATGCCGACCATTGCCGGGTCGAGAACGCCCGCTGGCGCGGCTGGATGGCGGATGCGCTGGCCGAGATCGGCGTGCCGTCGGATGTATCTTGCGCGAACTTCATCCTTGCACGCTTCAAGTCCAAGGCCGAAGCCGAAGCCTGCGATGACTACCTGCAAACCCAAGGGCTGATTGTGCGACGTGTCGCGGGGTACAAGCTGCCGACCTGCCTGCGCATTACCGTGGGCGATGAAAGCGCATGCCGCCGTGTTGTACATGCGATCCGTCAATTCAAAGGCGACTGATATGCCCGTTATCTATGAAAAAGTCGCCCTGATCGGGCTTGGCCTGATTGCGTCCTCGATGTTCTGGGGCATGAAGCGGGCAGGCAATGTGGGGACGGTTTCGGGTTTTGCCCGCAGCGCCGAAACCCGCGATACCGCCCGCGAAATTGGTCTGTGCGACGAGGTGTGCGATTCTATTGCCAAGACCGTTAAGGACGCCGATCTGGTGGTGCTTTGTGTGCCGGTTGGGGTGATGGGGTCGGTTGCGGCTGAAATGGCTGGCTTTTTGAAACCGGGCTGTACTGTGACCGATGTGGGGTCGGTCAAGGCGGATGTGATCACCCAAGTCGGCCCGTTGCTGCCCGAGAACGTGCATTTCATTCCGGCGCACCCTTTGGCGGGAACTGAACATTCCGGCCCGCGCTCGGGTTTTGCCGAGCTTTTCGATAACCGCTGGTGCCTGCTGGTGCCTGTTCCGGACACCGATGCCGATGCTGTCGCGCGCCTGCGCCGCTTTTGGGAAAGCCTGGGGGCCAATGTCGAAGAGATGGATGCCGAACACCACGATCTGGTTCTGGCCGTCACCAGCCACGCGCCGCATCTGATTGCCTACACGATGGTTGGCGTGGCCGATGATCTGCGCCGGGTGACCGACAGCGAAGTGATCAAATATTCGGCGGCGGGTTTTCGCGATTTTACCCGGATTGCCGCCAGTGATCCGACCATGTGGCGGGATGTTTT
The DNA here is from genome assembly GCF_041552635.1 of Sulfitobacter sp. GTDB lineage: Bacteria > Pseudomonadota > Alphaproteobacteria > Rhodobacterales > Rhodobacteraceae > Sulfitobacter. Next base: position 2,394 of record NZ_JBFEKM010000182.1, on the reverse strand, counting down.
CCTGACCAACAAAGACGCGACACTGGAAATTCTTGGCCGCTTCACAGAAGAACTTTTTGCGCTGCAACGTGCCATTCGTACCGGCGATGGCGATCACCTGCATGCCTATTTCACCCGCACCCGCGCCATCCGTCGCGGGATCATCGAAGCGGGTCAGGATACCGATGCGCCAAACTTTGGGCGCGCACCGTCCAAGAAATGATCCGTCCCACGGTTATGTAAATCCTGCTGGCGAAGCCTTTTCGTTTGCAGGGCCAGACAGTTCGTTGTGGTCAGCACTGCGCCAAAGTCACCGCAAAATAATGCGTGGCGCGCGCCCAAGCGGGATAAACCCCAGCGACATGCGTCCGTCTTGCAGGGTGATCGTCACATCAAGGCCACTTGTCTGGCCGCTCATCTGGGCCAATGCACCCAGCATTTGTTCGGCTTGGGGGCGGAAACCGCTGGCCAGATAGCCCGAAGTTTCAGCCATATTCAACATCGCAGGCCAGTTCTCAGCCTTCAGGGATATGGTACCAGAGGCAAACCCGTCCGCATCTACGGCAAGCTCTCCGGTTGCCAGTATCTCTACCGCGCCCCAAGCGAATTGCGCCAGTTGGAGGTTAATGTTCGTGGGTTGCGGGCGGCGCTGGTCAAGCGCGCGACGATCCCAGACGGTGTCAAATGCCACGGTCATTCTGCCGGTAAATGTCTCAAAGGCGAGGGGCCAATCGGCGGGCAGACCCAGAAATCCACGTGGCAGTGTACCCGGCGTCAGATTTTCTGCATCAATCCGGAAGTCGTAAACTGGTGCACCTGCTTTTTTCTGGGTCATGGAAACGGCGATCGTGTCTGCGGCCAAAACATCACTGGCGACAGTGTCGATGGCCCATGCACCACTGGTCAGCACCATGCTTTCCAAGGACAACGCCGTGCCGGGCCGCAAACGCAGGTCGGCCTGTGCATCTTGCGCGTTGAGCGTTGCCCGCATGCTGGGGCTGGCCAGCGTGATCGGGGTGTTGGGCAGGGTGACGTTCACATATCCGGGCCAATAAGCCGCCGCAGTGATGTCGAACTGATCCATGCTGACGGCCGTGCCTGTTGCGGGGTCGGCCAAGGCAATGTCGTTCAATCGGGTCTGCAACCGCAGGGGAAAGCCCGCTTTTTCGATGGTGCCGACATCTGCTTGCCAACCTTCCGCGTGGCGCGCGTCAAACCATGCGCGCACCGAACGCTCTAGCCCGGCGGATGCGATGGCCCACCATCCACCCCACAAAACTGTCAACATAACGATGACCTTGATCAGCTTGCCCATGACGCTCAAACCCTTATTAACACCCTTGATATAGCCGCTTTAACCAAGCGGACAACAGAGGACCAGAGAGATGGCAATGTGGGTGTTCGGCTATGGCAGTTTGCTGTGGAAACCGGGGTTTGAGGTAGCAGAAAGCGTGATTGGCCGCTTGCCGGGCTATGCGCGGTCTTTTTGCATGCGCTCGATCCACCACCGCGGATCGGTTGCACAGCCTGGCCTTGTGCTGGCGCTGGATGCCGTCGTTGGTACCGCTTGCGACGGCATCGCGCTGCGGGTTGCACCGGGGACCGAAGACGAAACATTGCAGTACCTGCGCGACCGGGAACTGATTTCATCAGCCTATGTGGAAAAAAACCTTGATGTGCAAATGACCGATGGCCGCACCGTGGAGGCATTGGTCTATGTGATTGATGCGGAACATGAACAATATTGTGGCGGGTTGCCGCTGGAAGAACAGGCGCAGATCATTGCGACAGCAGTCGGCGGGATGGGGCCGAACACAGAATACCTGTTCAATACAGCCAGCCATTTGGCGCAAATCGGGCTTCATGATGCATCACTTGAGTGGTTGCATGGCCGTGTAAAAGAACTTTGTGCATAAATCCGTGGCCTATTCGTTAATATTGAGTGTAAGCTGCCGTAACAGAAGCACAAAAGTGTCAGGAGCCACGGGGCATGGCGCAGTCAGACAACGATTCTAAACCACAGTTCTCTCAGCCGGTGCGGCAGATTACTCTGATGCTGATCGCCCTCGGGCTGGCCTGCGTCGGGGCGTTTCTGGCATTGCCAAGTGTGCTGCCGATTTTTACCGCGAACCCGTATTTGAACGGTGTAATTATCATAGTCTTCTTCATCGGTGTCATCGCTTGTTTTTATCAGGTGCTGCAACTGATCGGATCGGTCCGCTGGATTGAAAATTTTGCCTCTGATGCCCCTGATCCTGACACCATAGCGCCACAGCTGCTGGCCCCGTTGGCATCTTTGCTGCGCACCCGCGGAGCGCGGATGCAAGTGAATGCAACGTCAACGCGGTCGATCCTTGATTCCGTATCCACCCGCATTGACGAGGCGCGTGAAATCACGCGCTACATCGTCAACAT
>NZ_JBFEKM010000181.1:0-7510 GCF_041552635.1 Sulfitobacter sp. | reverse complement strand
CGCCAAGGCTGGATGCCCCCCCACCCAACCGTCTATTTGCGCCGGAGCGTGTTTGACAGCTGGGGGCTTTATGACACGTCCTATTCTGTCGGTGCGGATTACGACGCGATGCTGCGCTATCTGTCTAAGGGCAAGGTTAACCTTGCTTATCTGCCCGAGGTCATGGTCAAAATGCGACGTGGCGGCAAGAGCAACGGTTCAATCGTCAACATCCTGCGCAAAAGCAGCGAAGACTATCGCAGTATTCGCAGAAATGGCGTTGGCGGATTCGGAACTTTGGCGCGCAAGAATCTCTCCAAAGTATCGCAATTTTTCTAATACGCTACTTTTGGCGCTTGCCCGATTCAATGTCGTAAGACGGCAAGGTCTGGAAAGCACTTTTCAACGCGTCGCCCCACCCCTTTGAGATCGACTGATACATCGGATCTTCTTGTTCGATTCGGGTCTTGGTTGCGATTTCGAAGGTGTCATTCTCATAGGTTTGAACGTCAATCGGCAGGCCGACCGACAGATTAGCCTTGAGCGTTGAATCAAACGACACCAGCAACAATTTCACTGCGTCTTGCAGGCTCATGTGGGGTTCATAGGCGCGGACCAAAATAGGTTTGCCATATTTCGTCTCGCCAATCTGGAAGAACGGCGTGTCTTCGGTGATTTCGATGAAGTTTCCCTCGGGGTAGACCAAAAACATCGTGGGAAATCCGTCTTTGATCTGCCCGCCAACGATGACGGTCGCCTGAAAGCTTGCGGCTGTCATTTGCCCTTTGCTTTGGATTTCGACAATCACTTCTCGCAGGGTCTGGCCGACCAGACGCGCCACCTGAAACATCGTTGGTGCGTGCAGAATGCTTGGATCGCGTTCAAGCGCTTTTTTCGAACGCTCTTCCAGCAGGCTGATTAACGACTGCGTTGTGGCAAGGTTGCCTGCGGTCATAATTGTGATCAACCGTTCGCCCGGCACCTGAAAGGTGAACATTTTCCGGGTGGTTGAAAAGTTGTCAACGCCCGCATTTGTGCGGGTATCCGACATGAAAACCAGCCCCTTGTCCAAGCGAAGCGCCACGCAATAGGTCATTGTATTCAGTTCCGTTCAAAATTGTTAAGTCGGCAACGCCGAAACCATGGCCCGACTTACTGCTGGACCTGAAGATTTACAATCATAGTTTCTTTTGCGTCACCAACCCGTAAACCTGAAAACGGTGCGGCATCATGATAATCGCGCCCGACCGCAAGGCGAACATAGCGCGCATCGGGGCTTTGGGTGTTGGAAATGTCGAAACCGACCCAGCCGAGCCCGTCGACATAAGCTTCGGCCCAGGCATGGCTGGCATCTTGGTCTATCTGGCCGTCCAACATCAGATATCCGCTGACATAGCGTGCAGGAATACCGCCCGCCCGCGCGGCGGCAATAAAGATATGCGCATGGTCTTGGCAAACGCCTGTGCCACCCTGCATCGCCTCTTCGGCGGTGGTGGCGACATAGGTGCCGTCTTTCCCATAGCTTACCTTTTCAGCGATCAGGTTTGACAGACCGTGAAGACGGTTCAAGGTGTTTGAATCCTTGCGGTTCTGCTCGGCGAGCGCGCTTATTTCGGGGCCAGGCGTCGTGAGGGCTGTAGGCTGGCTGAAGTACCACAAAGGCGGTCCGTTTTTGGGAAGCGGCACAATGCCCGCCGTATCGGTGGTATCGACTGTGCCAGCGGCAGTTATCGAAATCGATTGCCCGCCCGCATCGACATTGACCAGATGTACGTCATTGCCATGATGGTCTGTGTAAAAGGCCTCGATCACGCCGCCTTTTAAGGTAACGTTCCAATCGACAATCTTTTGGCAGGGCACCACTTGCGGCGTCAGTCGTAGCTGTTGCAGCGCATAGTCAACAGGCTGGTCATAGCTGTATTTTGTCGTGTGGCTGATCTGAAGAAGCATGTCTGGATCCGCCTATTTGTTAAACCGAAAATCGGTTTCTATCTGTAGACCAAGGGCATTGTTCTTGGCAATGAATTCACTGATGAACTGGTGCAAGCCATCGTCAAAGATGGTGCTGATATCCCGCGATTTCATGTCCTTGTTCAAAGTGCCTGCCATATCATTGCTTGGCATTCTGACGCCATAATCGTCCGCTAGCGCATCCAGCTGCGCAACAACCTGACTGATGCAAAACGCCAAAGACCGGGGCAGGCGGCGATCCAAGATCAGGAAATCCGCAATCGCCGAAGCGGTCATGTCACCTTGGTTCAGCCAGCGGAAAGACCGATGTGCTGATACCGACCGAAGCACCGTTTCCCACTGCACGTTGTCCAGTGACGAACCCACAAAACTGACCGATGGCAACAGTGTATAGTATTTCACATCTATGATGCGCGCGGTGTTGTCAGCCCGTTCAATGAACGTTCCAAGCCGCGAGAAATCATAGATATCATTGCGCAGCATGGTGCCGTGCAGTGCGCCGCGTACCAAGGCGGAATGCTGGCGGATCGTGGCCAGCGCGGCGGGCAGGTCTTTTTCCTGCACCGGGACCTTCAGCAGATCGGTCAGAACCATCCAGTTTTCGTTCACGGCCTCCCAAACTTCGGTGGTCAGGGCGGTGCGGACCAACCGCGCATTGTCGCGCGCTGATTTGCTCACGGACAAAACGCTTGACGGGTTGCGGGTGTCGCGCAGCAGATAGTCGATCACTTCTGTCGCGCCGTAGTGGTCGTAGATCTCGTCGTATCCGCGCCGCACACCTGATGTGGTGACGACCGATTTCCATTCCGTTTCACTGTCGGTGGACCGGGTCAGGGCCATCCGAAACCCTGCCTCGACCATGCGTGCTGTGTTCTCGCTGCGTTCAAGCAAACGGAACATCCAGTACAGACCTCCTGCGGTTTTGCCTAGCATTGTGCTACTCCTCCAAAACCCAAGTGTCTTTGGTTCCGCCGCCCTGGCTTGAGTTTACCACCAGCGACCCTTCTGTCAGCGCGACCCGCGTCAGCCCGCCCGGGGTGATGTTGATGCCCTTTGGCGATACCAGCACATAGGGCCGCAGATCAACGTGGCGCGGGGCCAAGCCTTTGTCGGCAAAGATCGGCACGGTCGACAGCGACAGCGTTGGCTGTGCGATGTAATTTGCAGGGCGCGCACGCAGTTTGGCCGCGAAATCCTCCAGCTCTTGTTTGCTGGCTGCGGGGCCGACCAACATGCCATAGCCACCCGATCCGTGCACCTCTTTGACCACAAGATCCCTTAGGTTATCCAGCGTGTATTTCAGGGCATCGGCCTCGGCGCACCGGTAGGTTTCGACGTTTTTCAGCAACGCCTTTTCGCCCGTATAGAATTCAATGATCTCAGGCATGTAGGAATAGATCGCCTTGTCATCGGCGATCCCCGCGCCGGGGGCATTTGCGATGGTGATGCCACCCGCACGGTAGATGTCCATGATGCCGGGCACGCCCAACATGCTGTCGGGGTTAAAGCTAAGCGGATCAAGATATTCATCGTCGATCCGGCGATACAGCACATCGACAGGCTCGTACCCCAAGGTCGTGCGCATGGCGATGCGCCCATCAACGACGCGCAGATCATGGCCTTCGACCAGTTCGACACCCATCTGGTCGGCAAGAAAGGAATGTTCGAAATAAGCGGAGTTGTGAATGCCGGGTGTCAAAACGGCCACGCGCGGCTTACCAGTACAGGCCGGTGGGGCGGAATCACACAGCGCGCGGTGGAGGCTGCCGGGATAGGTGCTGACAGGTTTGACGCGCACCTGGCTGAACAGCTCGGGGAACATCTGCAACATGGTTTCGCGGTTCTCAAGCATATACGAAACGCCCGAAGGTGTCCGCGCATTGTCTTCGAGTACGAAAAACTCATCCGGTCCGGTGCGCACAATATCGGTGCCCACAATATGAGTGTAAACTTTTCCCGGAGGGCTGAACCCCATCATCTGCGGCAAGAAAGCATCGTTCTTGGCGACTAGCTCATAAGGGACGATGCCCGCGCGCAAAATTTCCTGACGGTTATAAACATCGTGGATGAATGCGTTGATCGCCGTGACCCGTTGCTCAATGCCTTTGGATAGTTTTGCCCACTCACGTTCAGCGATGATACGCGGGATTAGGTCGAATGGGATCAGCCGTTCCTGGGCCTCGGCCTGACCATAAACATTAAAGGTAATCCCGCTGCGGCGAAAGAATGTTTCGGCTTCTTGGGACTTGCGCGTCAAATGATCGGGGTCTTGCTGGGCAAACCATTTATCATAACCACTGTAGGGGTTTCTGACGCTGCCAGGCGCAGAGATCATTTCATCGAAATGTTGTTTATTTTTTTCCATGTCTTAACGTTAGAGCGCAATTCAGGAACCACAAGCAGGATTTATTTAGCTGTTCCACAAGCAGGTCCCAAGCTGTGCCATGATGTGAAATGGCCGCCTATTTTTTAGGCAGTTGCGACGTCGGTCGTTTGGCCCCTTGCATCCTGCTGGCTTCCGAATGCAGGATAGCGCATGGATTTTTCAGCACCTTACGATACGCGCCGCGGGCCATTGTTGGCGCGCAATATTGTTGCCACGTCACAGCCCTTGGCCGCGCAGGCGGGGCTTTCGATGCTTTACCGTGGTGGCAATGCGATTGATGCCGCGTTGGCGGCGGCAATTGCACTGACTGTAGTTGAACCCACCGGCACCGGCCTTGGCAGCGATGGCTTTGCAATTTTGTGGGATGGGGCGGAACTGCACGGGCTAAATGCCTCGGGGCGGTCCCCGGCGGGGCTCGGGTCAGATGAGATATCGCAACGCGGTTGGGGCAGCGTTACCGTGCCGGGGGCTGTATCGGCTTGGGTCGCCCTGTCTTCGCGGTTTGGCGCATTACCCTTTGAGACACTGTTCGGTCCGGCAATAGACTATGCAGAAAACGGTTTTGCCGTCTCGCCGATCGTCGCGCGGCTTTGGCAACTTGGCGGAGAGGCGCTAGCCGGTCAGCCCGGTTTCGCAGAATGTTTCTTGCCAAACGGCAAGGCTCCCAAAGCAGGCGAAACGTTCCGCAATCCGGCACAAGCGCAGTCCTTGCGGCTGATCGCCGAGACAAAGGGTGCCGCGTTTTACACAGGGACGTTGGCCGAACAGATTGCAGCAGATGCCGCGCGCCACGGTTCGGACCTGTCGATGGACGACATGGCGAACCACCGTGCCGATTGGTGCGGCACCATCCAGCAGGATTATGCGGGCGTGGCCTTGCATGAAATACCGCCGAACGGGCAGGGGATCGCTGCGCTCAGCGCGCTTGGGGTGCTCGGGCATTTCGACATTGCCAGCCTTGACCCCGACAGCCCGCAAGCGCTGCATTTGCAGATCGAGGCGATCAAACTGGGTTTGGCCGATGCCGAAGCCTTTGTTGCAGACCCTGCGCATATGGAGGTGATGCCAGATCAGATGCTGGCCCCTGACTATCTGGCTCGCCGCGCGCGGGAAATCGACCCTAACAAGGCGATATTGGCGCAGCAAGGTGCGCCCAAGCATGGCGGCACTGTCTATATTACCGCAGCCGATGCGTCTGGAAAAATGGTGTCGTTGATCCAGTCGAACTATATGGGCTTCGGGTCGGGGGTCGTTGTTCCGAACACCGGCATTAGCATGCAAAATCGCGGGGCGGGGTTTGTGACCACGCCAGGACATGCCAACCGGATCGGTCCGGCCAAGCGGCCCTTCCAGACGATTATCCCCGGTTTTGTGACACAAAATGGCGCACCCCTGATGAGCTTTGGGGTTATGGGCGGCCCGATGCAGGCCCAAGGCCATGTGCAGATGGTGACGCGGATGATGGTCCACGGGCAATCCCCGCAGTCCGCAAGCGATGCGCCACGTTGGCGGTTCGTCGCGGGCAAAGAGGTGGCCGTCGAAAGCACAATGCCCGACGCGACCGTGGCGGCGTTGGAACGCATGGGTCACAAGATTGTCCGCGAAGCACCAGATAATGCCTTTGGGTTCGGCGGCGCACAGTTGATAGCGCGGCATGGGGATGGCTATGTGGCGGGGTCTGACCACCGCAAAGACGGCGGCGCGGTTGGGTTTTAGGCTGGATTAGAGGCTGATCATGACAATAGAAGATCCCGAAACGCTTTTGCGGTCCCTGTTTGATCGCGCGGTCGAAGTGGCCGACCCGATGCAAAGCCTCGCACGGGTTCTGCCCTCTAAGCCCGCGGGCCGCGTTGTCGTCATCGGTGCCGGAAAGGCCAGCGCGCGCATGGCCGAAGCCGTCGAGGCCGAATGGGGACCTTGCGAAGGGTTGGTGATCACCCGCTATGGGTATGCGCGCCCCTGTCAGGGAATCGAGATCGTAGAGGCCGCGCATCCTGTGCCTGACGCAGCAGGGCAGGCCGCGACGCTACGCATGTTGACGCTGCTAGAGGGTCTTGGCCCTGATGATTTCGTGCTTGCCCTGATTTCGGGTGGGGCGTCGGCGTTGTTGGTGGCCCCGTTGGGTGACATTACATTGGCGGAAAAACAGGCGGTTAATGCCGCGCTTTTGGCATCGGGCGCGCCGATCCAGCAGATGAATGTTATCCGCAAACATTTAAGTCGGGTCAAAGGCGGGCAGCTTGCCGCTGCGGCTTATCCGGCGCAAATGCTGGCGCTGATGATCTCTGATGTGCCGGGGGATGACATGTCGATGATCGGGTCTGGGCCGACGGTGGGCGATGCGACGACAACCGAAGATGCCCGTGCAATTTTGGCGCGTTGGCAGATCACCCCGCCCGCGTCGGTTGCAGCAGCGCTTGAGCAGGGATCGCAAGTAATCGCCCCCAACGATCAGAGCCTGACAAAGGTGCAAAATCAGATTTACGCCGCCCCCGCGCAGTCTCTTGACGCGGCAGAGGCATTGGCAGTCGCGAATGGTCTGACCGTAATCCGCCTTGGCAACGATGTTGAAGGCGAAGCGCGGCAGGTTGCGCAAGATCATGCGGCACGTGCCTTGGCCGCGCAAGCCAAGCTTGGCTCGGATGACGCGCCGGTCGTTTTGCTTTCGGGGGGTGAATTGACGGTTACACGGCGTGGGGACGGTGTTGGCGGTCCCAATGCCGAATATTGCCTTGCCTTGGCGTTGGCGCTGAACCGGGCACCGCAGATTTTCGCACTAGCTTGCGATACGGACGGTGTTGATGGCGCTGCCGAAGTGGCAGGTGCTATCGTGACCCCTGATAGCTTGCACCGCGCCGACATCGCAGGCGTCGACCCTGCGCGTGCCTTGGCCGAAAACGACGCGCATCGGTTCTTTGACCGTATTGAGGGGCAGGTGGTGACGGGGCCGACATTGACAAATGTGAATGATTTCCGCGCGATTATTGTACTGCCGAAAACCCGGTCGATCTGAAGAAACCTGCCTAGACACGCACCAACTGAGGATGCTGTTCAATCAACGCGCCGCAGCTTTGCACGAATTGGTCCATGTACAAGACCAATTCGCCGGGACACAGCGCCAAATCAGCATCAGGCCCCGTCAGGTGGGCGTTTATCTTTGACGCGCAGTCGCGT
>NZ_JBFEKM010000180.1:0-7523 GCF_041552635.1 Sulfitobacter sp. | reverse complement strand
TGAGACCGCTTCGATGGACCTATACGCCAGCCGTTTCTACACCTTCCGGCGCGTTACGCTGCCTTTGTTGCTGCCCGGGATCCTCGCCGGTTTCATGCTGGCCTTTGTGATCTCGCTCGACAATGTGGTTGTCAGCAGCTTCGTCAAATCGCCGGGCCAGGAAACCCTGCCCACCTATCTGATGGGCGAGTTGCGCCGCAATCTGACCTCGGAAATCTACGCGATATCGGCGCTGCTGCTCTTTGCCAGCATCTCCATCGTCGCGGCCTCGTGGGTCATTACCCGAACCAAGGAATAACCAAGAAGAAACTGCCAACCCCAATCCAACATCGGAGGCTTTTCAATGAAACTCACCCCTACTCGCACCGCGCTTGCCGCCAGTCTGGCCCTGCTCGCGCAGTCCGCCACGGCCGAAGGCAATCTGAACATCTACAACTTCGGGCTCTACACCCCGCCGGACCTGCTCGAAAAATTCTCGGAAGAATACGACGTCGAGGTCACCCTGACCGATTTCGTCGCCAACGAAGAGGCCATCGCCCGCATCCAAGCCGGCGGCCACGGCATGGACGTGGCCATCATCAGCGGCTACTTTATCCCGGCCTATGTCGAACAGGGTCTGCTGATGGAGAGCAACCCGACCGAGATGGAGAACTTCAAGCACGTCGCGGAACAGTGGAAATCCATCTCCAACGACCCGGAGCGCAAGTACACCGTGCCGTGGGTCTGGGGCACCACCGGCGTCATGGTCAACAAGAAGGTCTATGACGGCGATATCAACACCGCCGCGATCTTCCTCGATCCGCCGGATGAGTTGAAGGGCAGCATCAATCTGGTGCCGTCGATGAACGATACGATCGACATGACCCTGCGCTATATCGGAGCGGAACCTTGCACCACCGACCGCGAAAGCCTCAGCAAGGCGCGCGATCTTTTACTTTCGGCCAAGGAGAATTGGGCCTCGGTCGATTATCCGTCTTTTGAGAAGTTCATCAACGAAGATCTTAACGCCTCGGTATTCTGGAGCGGTGCCGCCGCCCGTGTGCGTGGCCTGAACGACGGCTTCGCCTATGGCTGGCCGGAAACCGGATATATGCAATGGATGGACAGCGTCGCAATTCTGTCCGATGCGGCCAATGTCGAGAACGCGAAACTGTTCATGAACTTCATCATGACCCCAGAGAATGCCGCGATGATCTCGAACTACACGATGTACAACAACGGCATCGCGGGATCCGAAGAGTTCATGAACCCCGACCTGGTCAACGCGCCCGAGCTTAATGTGCCAGAGGAACTGAAAGGCGCGGCCATCGACCAGTCTCTCTGCGAACCAGAAGCGCAGGATCTCTATACCCGAATCTGGACCGAACTGACACGCTGATTTTCACTCGGGATCGGCGGAACATGACCGCCGGTCCCGTCTTGGCCCAGTCTTGGACCAGCTGGCCAGTCACCTGTGTCAGCATACGCTGCGGCGTTTATGCAGCGTCCGTCTATGAAAAGACATTTTGAAACCGTTTCCGTCTAGCGCTTATTCTTCCCTAAGGATGCAAATCCATCAATGGTGCTGTGTGCGCAAAAATAGGCCTACGCGTTGCCAGACTTCGGCGCGCTTCTGATGTCTGCCCGAGTTTCAGCAGGACATTCGCATAGGTCAATTCCAGAAGGTCCCGCTGAGCGCGGCTGCCGCCAAGTCGTTCTGTAGACCCCATGACCTGAACAAGTTCAAGAAGCGCGCTATCCCAGTCTTGCGCGGCAATCGCGCGCCAAGCGCGAGCAACAGGTCGCACCAAGTCCCCTGCAAATCCTGTGGCAGTGTCTGAAATATGCGCCAAATCTTCGCCATTTCCAGCCATAGCATGCGCCAAGGCGGCATGAAGGTCCGCGAAACTTTGCCCTGTATCAGGGAAGAAGCGTTTAGCGTATTCGCTCAACGCCAACCACCGATGCGGAGCGACTGAAACACCCGCGAGTTCGGCGCGATACAAGATCGCAGCCGTGTCGGTTAGGACATTGATTGGCAGGCCCTTTGCTGAATCCGGTCCGACACCGGAATCTATCGCGGCCCACATTGCCGCTTCGTCGCCATCATGCAGGGCCCACAGGGCGGCGTGCCAGCTCAAATGGCCATGCAAGACTGCACGATCATCATAATCAGCAAGCCAATTGGTCAGATAGCTGCGCCCTGCAGCCGTCTCACCAGCCTCATACTGCGCATGAGATTTGAAATGTGCAGCATTTGCATTGCGCGCGTTCAGCGCAAGTGATTTGTCCATCAATCGGCTTGATGCTGCGATCTGCCCTGTTTCGCACAACGAAAGCGCGTGCATCGACATCATCCACCAATCGTCACCGTAGTGCGGCAGCAACGTTGATGTGTAGGCAAGCAAATCTGCCTCTCGGCCAACTTCGCCTGAAAACCCGATCAGTCCAAAAACATTAGAACAAAGTTGAGCAACAAGCGCATCGCGGGGGTGGTCCTGAACGTGGCGCTTAACCAGCGCGCGCGCCTTGCTTGGTTGTCCGGAAAATAGCAACGCGAAACATTCAATATGCTGCCGCTGGCGGTTGTCCAGTTTTGGCGAGAGTTCTCGGGCAAGGATCATCTCAACCTTTGCCTGCGGCATTTGGCCAGACATCATAAGTGACCTTGCTAGTGCAACATGCCCAAGTGCAAATCTATCGTCTAATTCAATTGAAGATCGAAATGCTTCAGTCGCGCCGAAACCCGCCCCTAAAAACAACTGAACACCCCTGTCGTATTGGTCCAATGCCGCTTGGGATGCCACAGTAGTCTCATTGCCGTAATGATCTAGAAACATGGATCCGATCCTTCCTTTGAGTTAATGTTCGCAGAGCCGGAAGTTTGGTCGGAACTCTATGCAAGAAAGATCGACTTGTCTGCCAAGCATTCTGTGAAAGATCATCGGTTTCAAACTTCTGAAGCGTATTGTTCGATCCACCCTTCCCTGCGACACAGGATATCAGAAGGGCTGGACTTAATCCTGACCTGCTTGTCTTAGCTAAAACTTGTGCATAGCTAGAATTAAGCATTTGAAATTTTTATAAATATTTGAAAATTTCAATCCTACTGTCGATCAAACCGTTGTAGCAGTTAAGTGCAAGCTTAAGCATCTGATCTTCTGGCACGCATGCGGCGATTCTCGTTTTAATAAGTTGCCAAAGGTATCGTTAACCTGATCGATGCGCCCGATGCGCTTTCCAGGATCTCTAAGAGACCATCATGATTTTCCAATACTCTGCTTGCAATGGGTAGCCCCAAGCCACTGCCTGGCCCTCCACCTGCTTGCGAAAAACGGCTGAGAGCTTCAATGTGACGGTCTGCAGGGATGCCTGTGCCATCGTCACTAATGACCAAAATTGCGTTTGATCCGTCCTGCGACAAATCCAATGTGATCTGTGTCAGCTCCGCTCCGCCGTGGATGATTGAGTTGGTAAGCAGGTTCAGTACGGCCTCATGCAGCATGGTTTTATCCCCTGTTACAATTACATCCGTTGAGGGGAGGACATAGGCAAGCTCGACACCACTATCGGGAAGTTGCTGGGTGAACGCGATCCCGACGTTGCGCACAAAAGTTCCGAGTTCGACGGGTAATCCTGAGCGCAGAATATCTGTGCCGCTTGCCCGTTCGAATGACAAAAGTTTATTCGTCAGATCACTGGCCTCTCTTGCGGCAAGCAGCAATTCGGCACTACGCTTTTGTGCGGCTTTCGGGTTTGGCGCGCTTTCAACGGCTTCAGCCAACGCGAGCACTCCGGCAACGGGGTTTCTAAGTTGGTGAGCCGCGTTGGAGATAAATTCATCCTTGGAGCTGATCCGGCGCGAAATGCGGTCCAGCAAAGCGTTGAGCGTATTTACAAGACCCTGTGCTTCAGCAGGCACGGCACGGCGTATGGGTTCAAGTTCACTTGGGTTGCGTTTTGCAATAGCGCGTTCCAGATCAAGCAAGGGGCGCAATCCCAGCCCGACGCCGAACCAGACCACCACCGCCACACTGAGTACAAGAAGCGTGATCACCGCGAAGGAGCGTGATAGGACATCGTGCACAAAACTGCTGCGTACGTCCGCGTTTTGCCAAACGGTAATACTGAAAACCCCAGCCACGCCACTTACGACGGTACTGTCGCGATAGCGCAGGACGCGGACCTTTTCGTTCTGGTAGGTGCTGTTGTAATACTGCGGATCGGTTGGTTCATCTGGAAGGGCGGTTGGCAAAACGGGCGGCGTTGAGTAGCCGGTCACGAACACCCCGTCAGGCGCATAGACGTGATAGAAGATAAGCCCTCCGGATGTGTCGTTCAAAAGCCGCTGAGTGGATGGGCTGATCGCGTCGCCATCAGACAGAGCCACATCGCGCGAGATCGCAAGCGCCGCTGACAAGAGACCGCGATCAAAAATGTTTTCGGCGCGATCTGTTGTCGTGCGGAATTGCCACGCGGCGGCGATAAGAGAGATGACCAGAAGCGGCGGCAGGATAATGAGGATGAGCCGCGCGCGTAGAGACTTCAACTTCATGGTCATGTCCCGGCTGACATCTGGTAGCCAATACCGCGTCGCGTACGGATATTGATACCGTGTTGTTTCAGGCGGCTGCGCAGGCGCGAAACATAGACTTCGACGACGGTCTCTTCGACATCTGCCCCCACGCCATAGACATGATCCAAAACGGCGGTTTTCGAAACCGTGCGCCCTTCTGCAGCCAAGAGGCATTCAAAGACCGACATCTCGCGGCGAGGTAGGTCAATTTCGGTCTGGCCATCGAACAATTGGCGGGCAGCGGGGTCAAACTGCAACGCTCCGAAGGTGCGAAGCTGTTGCTGCGGAATGTCCCGCCTGCGCAACAGGGCCCGCACCCGAGCCTCCAACTCTGCCATCTCGAAGGGTTTGATCAGGTAGTCATCGGCCCCCGCATCAAGGCCTGTCACGCGATCTTGCGTTTCGGCACGTGCGGTAAGCAGGATCACAGGCCGGGTATCGCCCCGCCCGCGCATCTGCTTGAGCAGCGATAGCCCATCCTGACCGGGCAGGTTGATATCAAGGATGACCAAATCGGCCTGATCATGGGCCAGATAATCCTGTGCGGCACTGCCGTCATGCAACACATCCACAGCATGCCCAGCGTCCTCAAGACGGTAGGTGATACCTTTTGCAAGGCTGACGTTGTCCTCAACAAGTGTGATCCGCAATTTGAATAAATCCCGATAGTGCAAGTCTGGTGCAAGGTTCGCAGGTCAAAAGGAATACATCAACCGGGGGCGGACACCCCCGGAGCGATTCGAAATTAGCCCCTTTGGGAGAAGGGGCATACAAAACCGGGAGGAATATATGTCCACTTTCAAATCCACGCGCCGCGTGGCCATGAGCCTTGTGGCCGCGGCCACTGCAACATTCGGTCTGCAAGCGAATGCCGGCGGTCATGGCATCGATCTGGCGGGTAAAACCGTAGAATGGATTATTCCGTTTTCCGAGACTGGCGGCTCTGCAAAATGGGCCAACTTCTATGCGCCGTTGCTGTCCGAAGCGCTACCAGGCCAGCCGACTATCGTTGTGAAGTTTATGCCAGGAGCAGGTTCAACCAAAGGGGCCAACTTTTTCCAAGAGCAGACCTATGACGACGGCACCCTGATCTTCGGGTCTTCAGGCTCCACACAGTTCCCTTATCTGCTGGGCGATCCACGGGTAAAATTCGAATACTCTGACTGGAACGTGGTTCTTGCCTCTGGCACCGGTGGCGTGGCCTATCTGCCGCCAGAGCTGGCCGCAAAGATGGATGGCTTGGACGCCACCGGCTTGCAGGACACAGATTTTATCTATGGCAACCAAGGTGCCACGCGCCTTGATCTGGTCCCAACACTGGCATGGGAAATGCTGGGCCTGAACGTCGAAAGCGTTATGGGCATCAAGGGTCGCGGTGATGGTCGTTTGATGTTCGAGCGTGGCGAAGCCAATATCGACTATCAGACATCCTCTTCCTACCTATCTGGCGTGACGCCATTGGTTGAGGCGGGTACAGCGGTGCCGATGATGACTTGGGGTGCCTTGGATGATGCAGGCAACATCGTGCGTGACCCCACTTTCCCTGACGTCCCGACCTTCAAGGAAGTTTGCGAAAGCACCGAAGGCTGCGAGACCTCGGGCGAGAAATGGGATGCGTGGAAAGCCTTCTTTATCGCGGGTTTCCCTGCGCAAAAGATGGTCTTCCTGCCACAAGGGGCCACGGCTGACGCAATGGCCACCTACACAGCCGCTTTTGAGGCGATCAAGGCACGCCCTGATTTCAAGGAAATCTCGGGCAAGCGTCTAGGTGAATACCCCCAGATGACCGGTGCTGCGGCTGAAACGGCCAAGGCGAGTGCGACCAAAGTATCGCCCGAAGCCAAAGCGTTCATCGTGAACTGGCTGCAGGAAAAATACGGCGTTTCGCTGAACTAAACTTTCCTTTGTGAACGCCCTGCCCTCAGCGGCAGGGCGTTTTCCCAAGGAAAGTGGGAGGATCATTTCATGGAAGTCATCATGGAGGCTCTGCCTGCATTTGGCGACGCCTGGTCATTGATATTGCAGCCGGTGGTGTTGGGATATCTGGTAATGGGTGTGCTGATGGGCTTGTGCATCGGGGTATTCCCAGGATTGGGTGGCATTGCAGGTCTATCGCTGTTGCTACCGTTTATGTTCGGCATGGACCCGATTTTAGGTCTGGCGCTGATGATCGGGATGGTCGCGGTTGTCCCGACATCTGATACGTTTGCCTCTGTTCTTATGGGCATTCCCGGATCTTCGGCCAGTCAGGCGACCGTGCTGGACGGCTTCCCCATGGCCAAAAAGGGTCAGGCAGCACGCGCGCTTTCAGCGGCATTCGCCTCTTCCTTGTTTGGCGGACTTGTCGGGGCCAGCTTTCTGACGGTGTTCATCCTGATTGCACGTCCAATCGTGCTGGAATTCCGCACACCAGAGCTTTTGATGATCACTATCTTCGGCTTGTCGATGGTCGGTATTCTGGCCGGTCGCATTGCGATCAAAGGGATTGTTGCGGCTGGTCTTGGCATGTTGATCGGCACGATCGGCGAAGGTGCCTCTTCGGGCGATCTGCGGATGTCATCCTACGACTACCCCTATTTGACTGACGGGCTAAAGCTGGTAATCGTAGGTCTTGGCATCTTTGCTATCCCCGAGATTATTTCGCTGCTGCGTCAAGACCGCGCCATCAGCCAAGAGCCGCAAATCGGCGGTGGATGGATCGATGGTGTCAAAGACTGGTTTGCCAATATCTGGCTGTCTGTGCGGTGCTCTATCATCGGGGTTATCGTGGGCGTCATCCCCGGTCTGGGCGGGTCCGTTGTCGACTGGATCGCTTACGGCCATGCGGTCCAGACGACAAAAGACAAATCCAATTTCGGCAAAGGTGTTAAAGATGCGTGCACCCTCGAGGTCATTGTTTTCGCTGAGGAAAAACGATGCTGTGCATTTCCAAGCTGACATCATAGGATGCTCCTTTATGAAGCGACTT
>NZ_JBFEKM010000179.1:0-7567 GCF_041552635.1 Sulfitobacter sp. | reverse complement strand
CAGCGCATTGGCTGCCAAAGCAGCGGCCCCCGTAGGGATCACCATGACTGTGATCGCGCTGGTGACAGGTGCAATTTGGGGGCAACCCATGTGGGGGACGTGGTGGGCTTGGGACCCGCGTCTGACGTCATTTCTGATCCTGTTCTTGTTCTATCTGGGCTACATTGCCCTGTGGGAAGCCGTCGAAGACCCCGATACAGCGGCGGACCTGACGTCGGTCTTGTGCCTTGTCGGATCGGTCTTTGCGATTCTCTCGCGTTATGCCGTGAATTTCTGGAACCAAGGCCTGCATCAAGGTACATCGGTTCCCGTGGCGACTGGTGGGCGCACCGTGGCGGATGTGTTCTGGTATCCGCTGTTGATCAGCATGATCGGGTTTGGCCTGCTGTTTGTGGCGCTTGTATTGTACCGGACCGGAACTGAAATCCGCCTGCGCCGCGCCCGTGCGCTGTTGGCGCGCAACCGAAAGGATGCTTGATGCCCGAACTTGGTAAATACACAGCCGAGGTTATGACGGCTTACGGCGCTTCGCTGGTTCTGCTTGCTGGTCTGGTCGTGTTGACCCTGCGCAAAGGGCGTCGCGCGCGCGCTGAACTTGCAAAGATCGAGGCGCAAGACCGTGGCTAAGATATCACCCTTGATGATCGCGCCACCTCTGATCTTTGTGGCGTTTGTCGCTCTGGCGGCCTTTGGTATGTTCCGCCCCGATCCCGAAGGTCTGCCCTCAACCCTGATCGGCCAGCAAGCCCCTGCATTGCCCGACAAGACGCTGGCAGATTTTCCGGCGGCCTCTTCTTCGGATTTGAAGACTGGCAAGGTCACATTGGTGAATTTCTGGGCCAGTTGGTGCCCACCCTGCCGCGCAGAGCATCCCAAGCTGCTTGAAATGCAAAGAGATGGTATGGCCATTGTCGGCGTTAACTTCAAAGACACAGAGCGCGCAGCGACAAGCTATCTGACCGATGACGGCAATCCGTTCAAAGGCGTGGCCTTTGACCCACAAGGGCGCACCGCAATTGACTGGGGCGTCACGGCCCCCCCTGAGACGTTCATCATTGGTGGTGACGGCACTGTCCTGTTTCGCTTTGCGGGCCCGCTGGTTGGGAGTGACTATGAACAGCGCTTTTTGCCCGCATTAAATGCGGCTTTGGCTGAGTGAGTCCTATTTCCAAGTGGCTCTAAACCCTCGCCCAAAGCATAGAATCTTTGCTGTTGGTCCAGAAGAGATTTAAAGCCTTCGGCGAGGATATTTAAGAGCTAGAGAAACAGGGGCCGCTGTGATCTGCGGACGATGTAGTCGCGCGTTTAGGTTTCACCATGATGGTGTAACATCATAAGGCGGCATTTCAGATCACACTAAAGGCGATTTTGGTGTGACTTGGGCACACGCGGGACCTATGATTGGGCCATGAGTATGATTTTGCAAGACAGTTTACCACAGGCACAGCAGGGCGCGCCGGGCTTGCCGGGGATGGCACCTTGTCGCCCGGATGATTGGTTGCGGGTGGATGAGGCCTATTTAGCGCAAATGGCTTATCGCGCCGAGCTTTTGAAGCAGCAGACCAAGAATGTATTGTATCAAAGTGATGCGGCCTATGAAGCCTGTTGCGAGGTCTTGGATCAAGCGTTGGAAATTTTGCCAGGGCTCGGGTTCGAGATTGGGGCAGAGGGCGTGACCTGCCCAGATGGCCGCCGTGTAGAGATTGATCGGGCGGCCCCACTGCGTACCTTGGGTCGCTTGGTTCAGGAAGACATCTGTATTTTGCAGAAACGTGGCGATGAACATGTGTTGACGGCAGCGGTTCTATGCTTTCCGGCGAACTGGCGCTTGGCTGAAAAGGTCGAGCGTCCCTTGACCGGCATTCATGCTCCGGTTGACGAATATGACGATAATATTGCCCGCCGCGTGCAGCGCTTGTTTGATGCTGTTCGGGTGGGGCAGCCACTGTGGCGATTCAACAAGTTGCGCTATGCGGATGCGGATTTACACCAACCCCGCCGCCGTGAAGTGGGAGCTGAAATGCCTTTCACCCGATCAGAGCGGCAGTGTATTTTGCGCTTGCCCAAGACAGATGCGGTCATTTTTACGATCCATAGTTTTGTTGTGCGTGGTTAGTAATCTGATCGAAAAATGCGCCTGCCCGAGGGAAACTCAGGCAGACGCAATCGCTTAGCGCGGGGCGAGCACAAGATGCGGCTGGCCGTCCGAGGTTTTGCGCGGTGAGATGCCCTGAGCATCCACCACAGCGTTGACCTGCTTGCGCAGGTTGCTGAACAGTTTCGATGTGACCACATCGACGGCTTCATCAAAGCGCAAGGTAAGGGACCACATGCCACTGGTTGAAAGCCGTGCGGCGATGACGACCCCTTTGAAGGGGTGTGCAAGATAGTGGCCGGAAACCCTGTCGCCCGGCGTCCAGCCTGCGGGCGGCGCACTGGCACGCGCGCTGAGCGTGTTCCAATCACGCGCACCCCATTGGTGGGCAACCATTTCGAGGGTGGCGGCATGGCTCACCTGCGTGCCCTTGGCCGCAAGATCGCCGCGCAGGCGCTTGGCTTGGATTTTCAGGACATCTGTCGATGGGATCTGGGTCGAATTAGATTGATATGTCATTGGTACACTCCTGCTCTCGCAAAAGTCGAAGGGGGTCCGCGTTGCCCGTCAATCGGCGAGATTGAAGGTGTATCGTAGTTTAAAGGGCTTCACCGGAATGCGGACGGCAGGGGCCTTTCCCTATGGACGCCATATGGCGGATCAGCGGATTGATTTCAAGAGGCAGCGTCAAGGGAGGGGACGGAATGCCTTCGGCGAGGATTTTCGACCATTTGGAAAAGGCGGACGCGCACCCGTTCGGGCGCGCGTCCAGAATTTGGGTCAGCCGTCTATGCGGGAAGCCATAATCGCGATGGCCTTTTGATAGACGCCGGCAGCGTTCCATTGCTGGATTACGCTGAAATTGGTCTGGCCTTCCTGATATCCGGCACCGGGTTGCCAGCCTTTCTGGCGCAGGAAATTCGCGGTCGACGCCAAAGCATCGGTTTGATTGTAGAAATCCACTCGCCCGTCGCCATTGCCGTCTACGCCGTAGCGCAGGGCATTGCCGGGCAAAAACTGTGTATGGCCAAGTTCGCCATGTTTTGCGCCTTTGGTGGCACCGTTGATTGCGCCCTGATCGACCAGTTTCAGCGCCCCGATTGCGTGCGGTGCGAAGAAATCCGAGCGACGACAATCATATGTGAGGGTGGTGATCGCGGAAACTACGGCGCTGTCACCCATGAAGCCGCCAAAGGCGGTCTCCATCCCGTGGATCGCGATGATGACACCAGCGGGTACACCAAACCGGGCCTCAAGCGACTGATAAAAGGCAGGGTTGCGCGCCTTGCGTTTGCGGCCTTGGGCGACAATGGTGTCCGCGCCACGCACCTGCATAAATTTGTCCAGCGTGTATTTGAAGGACTTCTGGTTGCGGTCGGCCGCAATCGTCCGGCTGGCATATTGGGCATCGGCCAAGGCGTTCAACCCGCGCTGCCCCACACCTGCGGCGGCGGCTTCTTTGGCGAAGGAGGCCTTCCAGGTGTTAAAGCCACCGGAATTGTTGCCGCATTGTGCGGCGGAAAGGGGGGATGCGAGTGCCGCCATCGCACATAGCGTGACTGCAAAAGAAGAAATTGTACGCATTGGTTACCTCTGGATAAAGCGATTTCCGAGAGTTTAACCGTTGCGTGCGGCGCTGCCTAGTGATCTGCGGCGGCCAAAAGCCCGTTGATATCTGATAACAAAGGGCACCCCAGATGGGATGCCCTTCATTTCTTGTTAAGCTGCGTTGATTAGCAGCTGTAGTACATGCCGAATTCAACAGGGTGGGGAGTGTGCTCGTATTTGTGCACTTCTTCCATCTTGAGTTCGATATAACCTTCGATCTGGTCTTTGGTGAACACGTCACCGGCCAGCAGATAATCCATGTCGTTTTGCAGCTCTTCGAGCGCTTCGCGCAGGGAACCACAAACTGTTGGGATATCGGCCAGTTCTTCGGCGGGCAGATCATACAAGTTCTTGTCCATGGCTTCGCCGGGATCGATCTTGTTTTTGATACCGTCAAGGCCAGCCATCAATAGTGCCGAGAAGCACAGGTAGGGGTTGGCTGCGGGATCGGGGAAACGTGCCTCGACGCGCTTTGCTTTGGGGCTTTCTGTCCATGGAATACGAACGCAGCCGGACCGGTTGCGTGCGGAATATGCGCGCAGAACGGGGGCTTCGAAACCTGGGATCAGGCGCTTGTAGCTGTTGGTCGCCGGGTTGGTGAAGGCGTTCAACGACTTGGCGTGGGAGAGGATGCCGCCGATGAAATACAGCGCTTCTTGCGAAAGATCCGCGTATTTGTCGCCTGCGAACAACGGCTTGCCGTCTTTCCAGATCGACATGTTCACATGCATGCCGGACCCGTTATCGCCATAGATCGGCTTGGGCATAAAGGTTGCCGACTTGCCATAAGCGTGTGCCACGTTGTGGATCACATACTTGTACTTTTGCAGCTCGTCTGCCTGGTGCGTCAGAGTGCCGAAAATCAGACCCAGCTCGTGCTGACAGGACGCAACCTCGAGGTGGTGCTTGTCGACCTTCATGCCAAGACGTTTCATCGTCGACAGCATTTCGGCGCGCAGGTCTTGTGCTTCGTCGATGGGGTTCACCGGAAAGTAGCCGCCCTTGAGGCCGGGGCGGTGGCCCGTGTTGCCCATCTCGTAATCAGTGTCGGTGTTCCAGGACGCGTCGGACGCATCAACTTCGTAGGATACCTTGTTGATTGAATTAGAGAATTTAACATTGTCGAACAAGAAAAATTCGGCCTCTGGACCCATATAGGCGGTGTCACCAATGCCCGAAGAAATCAGGTATGCTTCGGCTTTTTGCGCAGTGCCGCGGGGGTCACGATCATAGGATTCACCTGTGTCTGGTTCAACAATCGAACAGTGAACGCAGATCGTTTTTTCAGCATAGAACGGGTCGATGTAAGCTGTGCTCACGTCCAGCATCAGCTTCATGTCGGAAGCTTCAATGCTTTTCCAGCCTGCGATCGAAGAGCCGTCAAACATAAAGCCTTCTTCGATGAAATCCTCATCGACCAGATCGCAAACGACCGTTACGTGCTGCAGCTTGCCGCGTGTATCGGTAAAGCGCACATCAACGTATTCGATGTCCTCGTCCTTGATCCTCTGCAGAAAGTCCTTGGTGCTCATTGGGTGATATCCTCTTTCTTGAACTTTAGGTTGGATTAAAGCGCGTCCGAACCGGTTTCGCCGGTGCGGATGCGGATTGTCTGTTCAATTGCGCTGACAAAAATTTTGCCGTCGCCAATTTTTTCAGTCTTTGCAGCGCTTACGATCGCTTCGATTGCCGCATCGACCTGATCGTCATCCAAGACGATCTCGATCTTAACTTTGGGCAGGAAGTCGACGACGTATTCGGCACCGCGGTACAGTTCGGTATGACCTTTTTGACGGCCAAAGCCTTTGACCTCGATCACGCTAAGCCCTTGAACGCCGACGTCCTGAAGGGCCTCTTTGACTTCATCAAGCTTGAACGGTTTGATCACAGCTTCGATCTTTTTCATCTGAGGCCTCCCTGCCAGTTGCGATGTCTGCACTTATCCATAAGCGTCATTTCATTGACCAGATCGACGGTCTACCAAGCGTCCGGTGAAGTCCACATCTGACGCTGAATTTTTCATCGCTGCGCGCGATAAATATGCGATGCGGTTAAAATTTAAGCGAAATGAAAATCTGTGAGTGGGGGCACGTGAGGTTTGCGGTCAAATGAAGTCAGCTGGCCTGTTACAATGGGCTATTTCGCACAGGTCTAATCCCAGAGCGATTCCTACAGGCTGTGTGGCCTGATGCAGGGAGGGGGCGGAGAAGCTGGTCTGCTAATGGTCGCGGCAGATGAGTGGCTGGTAGCTAAGCGCAAAAGCCTGCTGCGATGCATCAACATCGCGCGTTGCAAACGAGTGTGGTTAGTGTGTAAAGAAAAAATGGACAGAGTCAGGACCTTGCAGAGCGTCATCTGCAAGGTTTCTAATGTTCAATATCGCACGAAAGAACCGTGCAATTGGCGGCGACCTCGATCTACTGAATTACGACCCAATCAAACTGGATCGCAATTGTTTCAAGCGGCGTTCAATACCGCCCCACGCGCGCGGTTTGCGTCAGTGGTCCCCAACTCTAGGCCACCCGCATATAGGATATGCGGCCCGTCGCAGAAAATCTGGATCAGCATCTGGTTTTGTTCGCCTTGATCAAGGATGAATTCCCCATCAACCAGCGTGCGAGCGGCAACCAGAGCCCGTTCAGAACTGAACATCGCCCGCGCGCGCCAGTCGCGGATTAAAACCATCTGATCTGCCGCCAAAAGCGTGTCACATTCGGGACGCGTGTGCCCCAATGATCCAGCCGCAAAGGCGATCGTGTGAACCTTGCGTGTCGTTCGCTGAATATGCGTTACTTTGGAAATGCCGCTGTCGCGGGTAATCAGCTTGTCCCCGACACTAAGGATTTCCACTGGAATTTCCCCGTCGAGTGTTAGCAATTTTGTACCAGATATCAGGCCGCTATCGACGCTGACATAGGGCATATACTGGCCCGTTCGCGAATCCTGTCCGCTTACGCGCCCGACCGTTTTCGGTTTCATGGGCGTCACTTTCTTGTTTACCTACCTCAGGTATCGTTCTGAATAAGGTAAAAAAGTGTTTATGTCTTGTCTTTTTTGCCCTCGCATATGCCAAACTTGTTTGATACTGAACACCCAATGCGGGTGTGGCGGAATTGGTAGACGCACCAGATTTAGGTTCTGGCGCCTATGGCGTGGGGGTTCGAGTCCCTTCACCCGCACCACTATATCCCATTGATAATACAGAAACCTCTTGCCTGTCGGGCTCACCGTCCGTTTCAAGGTTACAAACTCTGTAACTGTTTGGTTAGGAATTCGTCCTTCGCGTCTTGCTCCTTCGGTATGAAGCAGGGGGCAGAATACTCAGACACAGATGATGACCGGTTGCATTTTAGGGTCTCGGCCCAATGCACCGTTATGTTAGCGGGCTGGAACGTGCTGACCCGGCTCATTTCCAAGCAGTGGCTTGGGATCAGCACCACCCTAGGTCTTTTGGATCCCGGCTGAAATTCCCGAATAAGTATTTAAAATTCAAGGCAACTTTCCGTTTTGACAGCCGAAGGTGGGGCTGTGGTATCTGAAAACGTACCCCAATAGTTGATCCAACTGTACGGGCGCACCTTGGTGCCGTGGGCGTTTGCGGGCGAAAGATTGCCTAATAATGAGGCAGAATTTCGCCTGCGTAACTTTGGCGCGACTGGCATAAGCGGTTAATCTATGATCAGTACGCAAATCCAAAGTTTTTAAGTTTGAAAGAAAGCCACTGTGAATAGAGCGAAATACGGATTGCCTGAGTTGCGTCAGGCGCGGCGCAATGGTGCGGGGCTGCTGCTTGCGGTGTTCTTGTTCAGCGTTTTCGTCAACATTTTGATGCTGACGGGCCCCTTGTTCATGCTGCAGGTCTAT
>NZ_JBFEKM010000178.1:0-7740 GCF_041552635.1 Sulfitobacter sp. | reverse complement strand
TACTTTTCCTTGATGCCGCGTAAAATGCTGATCGTGTCTTCGACCGTTGGTTCTGACACCATCACGGGCTGAAAACGCCGCGCCAAAGCCGCGTCTTTTTCGACGTATTTGCGGTATTCGTCCAAGGTTGTCGCGCCAACGCAGTGCAATTCGCCACGCGCCAAGGCCGGTTTGATCAGGTTGGCCGCATCCATCGCGCCCTCGCCCTTGCCCGCCCCCACAAGCGTATGCATTTCGTCGATGAACAAGATCACTTCGCCCGCAGCTTCTGTCACCTCGGTCAACACAGCTTTCAGACGTTCCTCGAATTCACCACGGTATTTCGCACCGGCAATCAGTGCCCCCATGTCAAGCGCAAGCAACCGCTTGTTGCGCAGGCTTTCAGGCACATCACCATCCACGATCCGCAAAGCCAGACCTTCGGCGATCGCAGTTTTACCGACACCAGGTTCACCGATCAGCACCGGATTATTCTTGGTCCGACGGCTAAGCACCTGCATCGCGCGGCGGATTTCTTCGTCCCGCCCAATAATCGGGTCGATTTTGCCTTCGCGGGCGCGTTCCGTCAGATCAAGGCTGTATTTCTTGAGCGCATCATAGCCTTCTTCGGCGCTTGCCGTATCGGCAGTGCGCCCCTTGCGAACGTCGTTGATCGCAGTATTCAGGCCTTGCGCCGTCACCTTGCCATTCTCAAGCGCATCTTTTGCGGCGGATTTGACCATGCATAGCGCCATCAAAACGCGTTCGACCGGAACGAAGCTATCGCCAGCTTTCTTGGCCAGATCTTCGGCCTCGGCCAAAACCTTGGCTGTGGCATTGTCCAGATAAACCTGTGCCGCGTCGCCTGTCACCTTGGGCAGCTTGCCCATCGACAGCGTCAACGCCTCAACAACACGCGACGGGTTACCGCCTGCCGCTGTGATGAGATTGCTCGCCAGTCCCTGATCATCATCCAGCAGTGCTTTTAGCAGGTGCTCCGGCGTCAGGCGCTGGTGGCTTTCGCGGGTCGCAATTGTCTGCGCTGCCTGAATGAAGCCACGCGATCTTTCCGTGAACTTGCTTAAGTCCATGGTTCTCTCCTTTTCAGTTAAGCGCCAATCGGTACCGACACCTGATTAGCAGCGCGTCGGAATGTTGGCCTTGATCTGAATCAAGGGTTTAAGGCGGTCCGTTTCAAGAGGCTGGTCCAGGAAATTTGCGCTTCTCATTCATGCGAATCGGCGGGGTTTTGGAAATTTGATTTCCAAAAAACAGCTTCTAGAAGCAATCGAAAATGTTGATCTATACAAATTCTACATGACATCCCACCCATTTCACCGGGCAAATATCCACACCTCAACTGACTGTTTTGTAATATAAAATTAACTTTGTTAACAATTTGGGTTGGAATTGATGGAACTTTTCCACAACAGTCGAGTTTAATTCGCAATGGGGCCTAACCCAAAGTTTCGAGCAGACAAAATGATCAATGAGGTAAGACACATGAAGACGTGTAAAATCCAACTGAATGACGTAATTTATAACGCTGCAGAACAATGCTTTGAAGCGATCGTCACCGTCCATGATACGGGCCGTTCATTCAAATATGCTTGCGCCATCAACGCGCCGATCTCTACCTCGTTTTCTGATGCCGCCTTGGGACTGGCCAAGCAAGCCAACCGCCGCCATCTGGGCCGCGGGGGCATGCGGTCGGAAATCAAGCGCCTTGGTCCGGACCAGCGCGCTGGTCGTCCCCGCTTTGACCCAAAATCTTGGCTGAAGCGCGTTGCCAATTTGCCTGGCCTGCGCGCCGCCTGATCATCCCTATTTTGCGGAACTGCCTGTCGTACCCGCCCCGGTACGACACCGCAAACCCCAGAGACTGCTGCCTATACTGTCTCTGTTACTTGCCCGGACTGCCATTGTGCAGTCCGGGTTTTTTGTTTTCATGGACATGCAACGCCATACCCCTTAAGCCAGCGTCGTTTGTCCTTCCCCGCACCCGGAGCCCCCTATGTCTGATGACCGTCTGATTGTCGCCCTTGATGTTTCCAACGCCGTCGCCGGCTTCGAACTTGCCGAAAAGCTGGGGGATAGCGTGGGGTTCTATAAAATTGGCCTTGGCATGTTGACCGGCGGGGGCCTTGGCCTTGCCAATGAGTTGATCCAAGATCATGGAAAGCGCGTCTTTTTGGATATGAAACTATTCGATATCGGGGCCACGGTAGAGGCCGCAGTGCGGGGATTGGCCAAGTTCGATCTGGACTTTCTGACTGTCCATGGCGACCCCCATGTGGTGCGTGCCGCGATGGAGGGCGCATCAGGGTCGGGGATGAAAATCCTCGCTGTCACCATCCTGACCTCGCTTGACCGCGCCGATCTGGACGCAAGCTTGATCCAGTCCGGAGACATTCCCGATCTGGTCGTCACCCGCGCCGGACGCGCTTTTGATGCGGGCGCGGATGGCGTGATTGCGTCCCCCCGAGAAGCCGCCCTGATCCGCGCCCTGCCCGAAGCGGCTGGCAAGCTGATCGTCACCCCCGGCGTGCGCCCCCAAGGTGCGGCCTTGGGCGATCAAAAGCGGGTGGCGACCCCGGCCCAAGCCATCGCAGACGGCGCAGATCACATCGTTGTGGGACGTCCCATCTGGCAGGCCCAAGACCCCGCCGCTGCCGCACGCGCCGTCCTGTCTGAGCTTCCTTAACGTCAAAGCGCTCGGCTAGACCTGTGTTAATTCGGTAACAGAACGACATTTTTAAACTTTAGCGGGAATTTTCATTTTGAAATACGCCGATCGTATGGCACCCTTACTATGGTGATACTCCCCGACGAACTGGTTCTTCCTGAAGTTCGTCACCTCCCCCCGCTTTTATGCGGGGGGCCTTTCATACCCTCTTAGTCAAAACCTAGTTCCTGGCAGACGCTCGGCCAGATAAAGCCGCAGACGGTCCTGGAACATAGGTACGGCTTTGGCATGGGCGATGAATGTCTGTTCCGGCATTATCGCCCATCTTTGCCCCTCATCCCCGAAAACGATTTCCCCTGCACATCCGGCGGGCAGGTGCCCCACAAAAAACCAATGCACCACCCCATTCGTGTCAAAGGAACGCCCCCAGCGAAAATCCGCATCCGTCATAACCAAGCCCAATTCTTCGAAACATTCGCGTTGAACGCAGGCTTTTGGCGTCTCGTCACCTTCGCGGCCACCGCCAGGCAGATCCCAAAACCCGGGGAATGGCAGGCCGTCAATGTCATCGCGCAAAATCACAACCAGATCATCGCCCAGATACAGCGCGATCTTTGCCCCCTCGAAATCCGTGTTCAAACCCAGCCCCATCAGATAGTCTTGCCGCAATCCATTCTGAACCCACATACCCCATATGCCAGCCCTTTGTCGCGACTGCCTGTCCCAAATTGCGCCCGCACGCCGCTGTCCGGCCTGCGGCAGCCCACGTGTGTTTGCGCACCCTGAATTGTTTGATCTGTCTATTGCCCATATGGATTGCGATGCGTTTTATGCCTCGGTCGAGAAACGCGATAACCCCGCGCTGAACGGCAAACCAGTGATCATCGGCGGCGGTCGGCGCGGCGTTGTATCGACCGCTTGCTATATTGCGCGGATCAAGGGCGTGAAATCTGCGATGCCGATGTTTCAAGCGCTCAAGCTTTGCCCCGAGGCCATCATCATCAAGCCTAGGATGGAGGCCTATGTCGAAGCCTCGCGCGCTATCCGCACCATGATGGAGGAGTTGACCCCCGCTATTGAACCGCTGTCGCTGGACGAGGCATTTTTAGACATGACCGGCACCACCAAATTGCACGGCGCACCGCCTGCGGTGATGCTGGCGCGGTTGGTACGGCGGATGAAAACCGAACTGGGGCTGACCGGCTCTATCGGGCTGTCGCACAACAAGTTTCTGGCCAAAGTCGCCTCTGATCTGGACAAGCCCAACGGATTTTCTGTGATCGGTGCGGACGAAACCCAGAATTTTCTAAGCGATAAACCCGTCAGCATGATTTGGGGTGTCGGCGCGGCGTCCCTTGCCACGCTGAACAAGGCGGGGATCAAGACGTTCTCGGATCTGCTGCGATGGGAACGGACCGATCTCGTGGCCCGTTTCGGCGGCATGGGCGACCGATTGTGGCATCTGGCGCGCGGTCAGGACAAACGTCGCGTATCTGCACATGCGCCGATGAAATCGATCAGCAATGAAACCACTTTCAACGACGATACGTCGGACCCTGAACTGCTGGACGGCCACCTGTGGCGCATGGCCCAAAAGGTCGCTGACCGCGCCAAGGCCAAGGATTTGGCGGGGCGTGTTGTAGTGCTTAAGCTCAAGCGGTCAGATTTTTCGCTGATCACACGGCGCGTGTCGCTGTATGATCCGACACAGCTGGCCGACCGTATTTATCGCACTGCACGCGGATTGTTTGACCAGTTAAACGATCCCGGCCCCTACCGTCTGCTGGGCTGTGGCATCTCTGAACTTGGCCCTGCCGACGGGGCCGACCAATCCGGTGACCTGTTGGACCCAGACGCCAAACGCCGGGGTCAGGCCGAACGCGCCACCGATGCGATTCGCGAAAAATTCGGCGACAAGGCCATCGTCAAAGGCCGCGCACTGCGTTGACCCTTGGGTTGGTTATTCGGCCGCCAGCGGTACGCGGCCCTGACCGATGCCCGCGATCTGCGCCACGACCGATTGTAGCGCCTTTTGAACGGCCTCAAAGTTGCCATTCGGGCGCACACGTGATTCGTCCATGTACAAAGACCGATCCAATTCAACCTGCACCGCATGCTGGCCCCGCGACGGACGCCCATAGGCCTGCGTAATATAAGCCCCCGCAAAGGGCGTGTTGCGCGTCACATTGAACCCGGCATCGACAAAAGCTGCCTCGACCCGGTCCACGACATCACCGCTTGCCGCAGCCCCGAAACGGTCACCAAGCACAACATCAGGGCGTTTCATGCCTTGGCGGGCGACGCCGTCCATCGCCTCATGGGGCATTGAATGGCAGTCGATCAGCACCGCCTGACCAAAGCGGCGACGCGCGCAATCCAGCAGTACTTGCTGCATGCCATGATACGGATGCCAATAGTCGTCCAAACGCCGCTGCACCTCTTGCATGGTGATTTTGCCGCGATAAATCGACCGCCCATTGGCAACGACCCGTGGAATCACCCCCAAACCCGAAGAAACACGCGGATTATGCCCCTGTCTGCGCAGCCCATCAATCAAGGCGGGGTCCAGTTCTTCGCAGGACCGGTTCAAATCGACAAAGGCCCGCGGCGCACGCGCCATCAGGAATGGTGCCCCGAATTGCGGGGCCACGTTGAACAGTTGATCGACAAATGCATCCTCGGAAGACCTGATGGTATGACTGTCCAAAACGCTAGCCTGCAAGAAAGAAGGGCTATAATCGCGCCCGGAATGGGGCGATGCAAACACCACGCAAGACAGGGTGCGATCAGGGTGTATAACGTCATAAGCAGAGTGTGGCATTCGCGCACCTTTCAAGAATGATCATAGCGCATGTTTTTACAAAGCCAAAACCCCTTGATCATACCTGCGACTCTATTTATAGCCCCCCTATCGGCGCGGAAATTTCGCGCCCCGTTTTTGTTTGGGGCGCTGGTTTTCGGGCTACATAGGGGGTGATTAGCTCAGCGGTAGAGCACTTCGTTGACATCGAAGGGGTCACTGGTTCGATCCCAGTATCGCCCACCACCTAATTCATTGGTCCAGCATCCGCTGGACTGCCCGCAACCCGGCGCAGGCCCGCGCCACGACACAGGAGAACGACCATGAAGGTTCGCAATTCGCTCCGCTCGCTCAAGAACCGGCACCGTGACTGCCGCGTTGTGCGTCGCAAAGGCCGCGTTTATGTAATCAACAAAACGCAGCGCCGGTTCAAAGCCCGTCAGGGTTAAGAACTGTTTGCATCCAGTTAGAAAAGGCCGCTCCTTCGGGGGCGGCTTTTTTGTTTGGCGGACAGCAGGCAGCGGTGCGAGACAACTTGTGGATTCGTGACGCCCTTTAAATTAACAGTCCCACCATGGTTCTGTGTCCGGTCGGACACTGCCCCCAAGACGGGTGAACAGCCCGGCGTTTCAATCTTGAATGATCGCGCTTTCCCATTCGCGCAAAAAGGTTTGCCGTTTGAGCGCACCGAGATAGGTCATCAATGCAGGCTCCAGACTGATCGACGAACGACCTGCGATGTTTTGGAACGCCCCAAGTGGCACCAAGGGGAAACCACGACGCGCGCCATCAGATTCCCCAAGAATCAGATGGCTGACAAATGCTTCGGCCAAGGCGGGATTGGGCACTGCCTTTAAAACGAGGGCAGACCGCATCATCGTTGTCGGAAAATCCGAAGGCAAAAGATGCGCTGCTGCTGCGCCCTGCGGGCTTTGTGTTCTCGACCAGTGCATTTCTGTTCCTCAGCTCCTTTATTCTGGGCGAGCGTAAGTGAATCTTGATGACCTGCATCGCCGTCATCGCAACCTTCATTGTCTGGTATCTGGTGCAAGAGCTGCTTGGCATCTACATGCGCCCGCTGCCCAGCTTCTTGACCAATACTCAAATGAAGTTGTCATGCTAGAAGGACTTCTTGTTGGCCTGCAAACGGCCATGTCATTCCAGAACTTTGCGATGGTTAGTGCCGGCTGCCTGATCGGCACATTCATCGGTATGTTACCCGGACTTGGGCTGATGTCGATCATTGCGATCATGATCCCCATCGCGACCTCAATGGGCGACCCGTCCGCCGCATTGATTTTGCTGGCCGGGGTCTATTACGTTGCCATCTTTGGCGGCTCCACCTCTTCGATCCTGCTCAACGC
The DNA here is from genome assembly GCF_041552635.1 of Sulfitobacter sp. Taxonomy (GTDB): domain Bacteria; phylum Pseudomonadota; class Alphaproteobacteria; order Rhodobacterales; family Rhodobacteraceae; genus Sulfitobacter. The sequence continues at coordinate 911 of NZ_JBFEKM010000178.1, read as the reverse complement.
GCCGGGCGTGACCGGAACCGTTGCCTCCAGTTTCAATGGCTATCCCATGGCGCAGCAGGGCCAGGTTGCAAAAGCGATGATAATGACGTCCATGGCCTGATCATGGCGACCGCTGGCGAAGGCGCAGTGTTCAACCTGCCACGCTTTGCGGGCGGGATTATAAACCTGCAATCAGGCTTGGGCTTTATCACGCTGGTGATGGCGGTATTTGCGTTGCCCGAGGCGCTGTTTCTGGTTCTCAAACCCAAGGTGGCTGGCACTGCAGATAGTGAATGCACATCACACGGTCCATCGCGCCCGTGATTGGCCGCCAGTCGATCCAAGGGTTCTTTATCGGCTTATTGTCGGGGGCCGGGGCGACGATCGCCAGTCTTTTGGGCTATGCGGTGGAACGCAACCTTTCGACCAAACAGGAGCCAGCAGAGTTTGGCAAGGGATCGATCAAGGGCTCTGCGCCCCCCCGAGACAGCTAACAACGCGGCCTGCACCGGTTCATCTGTACCGCTGTTGACGCTGAATGTTTCGCCGGGTCCGCGCCAAATGATCGACGAGCCGCAGATTTTCTGGTCTGTCACCATGTCGATGTTCACCGGCAATCTGGTGTTGTTGATCCTGAACCTGCCGCTGACACCCTATATCGCCAAGGTGCTGCTGATCCCGCGTAACCATCTAATACTGTTCATTTTATTCTTTACCCTCACGGGGCTTATATTAGCTAGAACAGCGCGACAGAACGTTTGATCCTCGTTGTCTTCGGGGTCTGTGCTACCGCGCTAAAATTTGCGGATTAAACGTTGGCACCGTTGCTGATCGACTTCATTCTGGGCGGCATGCTCGAAAACAACTTTGCACGCTCCATGCAGCTTTATGATGGCATCTCATTGATCTGGGAATGCCCGATGACGCTGGCT
>NZ_JBFEKM010000177.1:0-7846 GCF_041552635.1 Sulfitobacter sp. | reverse complement strand
GCATCCAATTGATCCAGCAGCTTTCGAAACATCAAATGGCGATCCAGCCAAAAGGCGATCAGATGCGAATAGTTGGCGTTTCTTTCCCAGCCATTGCGGGGATACTCCTTGACCAGACTGCGCATGGCATCCGGCAAACCAACGCGTTCGCTAAGAGATGTGGGGGTGGGAGTGGGTGTGTCAGACATTCGAAGAACAATAATCCAGAACGTAAGGCAGGTAAATTCTGCAATTCTGAACAGGCTTCGCGCGCTTAAAGATAGCCTTCGGACCGGAAGCTAAGTTCGCGGGACTTTCCGATGATCAGATGGTCATGCAAGGTCAGGCCCAGTGCCGTACAGGCCGCAAGAATCTGCTGCGTCATGTCGATATCAGCCTGCGACGGGGTTGGGTCGCCCGAGGGATGGTTATGTACCAAAATCAGCGCGCTGGCATTAAGTTCAAGCGCGCGTTTGGCGACCTCGCGGGGGTAGACCGGCACATGGTCGACCGTGCCTTTTCCCTGTTCCTCATCGCCGATGATCACGTTCTTGCGGTCAAGATATAGCACGCGAAACTGTTCGGTCTCGCGGTGGGCCATCGTTGTGTGGCAATAGTCCAGCAGCGCGTCCCAACTGGACACGACATGTTGCTGCATCACCTTTGAACGCGCCAGCCGGTGGGCTGCGGCCTCGATGATCTTGAGCTCGACAATCACGGCATCACCAATACCCGAGATATCGCGCAAACGCGCCTCGGGCGCGGTGATGACCCGGTTGAAATCGCCAAAATGATCCATCAGCGCATGGGCCAGAGGTTTCACGTCACGCCGTGGGATCGCCCGAAAGAGGACAAGTTCGAGCAATTCATAATCCGGCAACGCGCCAGCCCCGCCTTGCATAAAGCGGGCACGCAATCGTTGCCGGTGATCCACGATATAAGACGGTTGTTTGCCCGAAACGGGTACCGTTTCCACTGCCTCGTCGTGCAGAAACGGAAACACAGGTTCAGCCAAAGAGTTGTTTTTTCCCATAGCCCGAAGCATTCCCAATCTTGGTTACGATGGGGTTAATTCTTGGCGGGAAGGTCGTGAAAAATCAGGTGGGGCAAATCATCGCCCCACCCCATATCAGCCTTTCATCGAATCCCAAAAGGATCTGACTGATGAAAAGAAGCTGCTGGATTCCGGATTGTTGTTTTCCGATTCCTTTTCAAACTCTTGCAGCAATTCTTTTTGGCGACCGGTCAGGTTTACAGGCGTTTCAACCGCAAGTTCGATGATCATGTCGCCCGTGCCACCGCCGCGCAAAGGTGGCATACCCTTGCCACGCAAGCGCATCTGGCGGCCGGATTGGCTGCCTGACGGGATCTGCACACGGCCACGGCCACCGTCGATCGTGGGCACCTCGATGCTGCCCCCAAGGGCGGCGGTACTCATTGATACTGGGACGCGGCAGAACAGGTTGCCGCCGTCGCGTTCGAACAACTCGTGATCTTGGACCTCGATAAAGATGTAAAGATCGCCGGATGGCCCACCGCGCATGCCCGCCTCGCCTTCGCCGGCAAGACGAATGCGTGTGCCGGTTTCAACGCCAGCAGGGATGTTCACCGACAAGGTACGGTCTTTTTCAACACGTCCGGCACCACGACAAGATTTGCACGGATTCTTGACGATCTGGCCCATACCCGAACAGGTGGGGCAGGTGCGTTCAACAGTAAAGAAACCCTGCTGCGCGCGAACCTTACCCATACCTGAACAGGTGGGGCAAGAAGTCGGTTCTGCGCCGCCTTCGGCACCGGTTCCGCTACAGGAATCGCAGGCGATTGACGTTGGCACGTTGATCGATTTTTGCATCCCCTTGAACGCATCTTCGAGGGTGATGCCAAGGTTGTAGCGCAGATCGGCACCACGGGCTGCACGACGACCGCCGCCGCCCCGCTGGTTGCCCATAAAGTCGCCGAACAGATCGTCGAAAACATCCGAGAACGCGGACGAGAAATCGCCTTGCCCGCCGCCAAAGCCGCCGCCGGGACGTTGTCCGCCCCCGCCCATTCCGCCCTCGAATGCGGCATGACCATACCGGTCATATGCGGCCTTCTTATCGGCACTCTTCAGGACTTCGTAGGCTTCGTTGGCCTCTTTGAATTGCGCCTCGGCATTTGGATTGTCTGCATTGCGGTCAGGGTGCAGTTCCTTGGCTTTGGTGCGGTAGCCTTTTTTGATTTCGTCGGCAGAGGCACCTTTGGCAATGCCGAGAATCTCGTAATAGTCACGTTTGGCCATGGATTAACTCCTACGCTGGAACGTGCGGGGCCGGCCCAGCAAGCGGACCGGCCCCATCAGTGGTTCCAATGGCACGCTTATGCGCGCTTGTTATCGTCCAGATCTTCGAAATCGGCATCAACAATGTCGTCATCGCCATGCGGGGCATCTGCTGCTTCGGCCATGTCTTCATTGCTGTCCTGTGCGGACTTATAGATGGCTTCGCCCAGTTTCATTGCCGCTTCTGTGACGTTCTGAATGCCCGACTTGATCTTTTCGACGTTGTCGGTTTCCAGTTCGTCGTTCAGGGCAGCGATGGCCAGTTCGATCGCTTCGACAGTTGTAGGATCAACCTTGTCAGAATGCTCTTCCACCGACTTTTCGGTCGAGTGGATCAGCGATTCCGCCTGGTTTTTCGCTTCGATCAGCGCGCGACGTTCTTTATCTGCGTCGGCGTTGTCTTCGGCATCCTTGACCATCTTTTCGATGTCGGCATCGGACAGACCGCCAGAGGCCTGGATCGTGATCTTTTGTTCCTTGCCTGTGCCTTTGTCCAGCGCGCCAACGGCAACGATACCGTTTGCGTCGATGTCAAAGGTCACTTCGATCTGGGGCATACCGCGTGGTGCGGGAGGGATGCTTTCCAGATTGAACGCGCCAAGGATCTTGTTATCCGCAGCCATTTCGCGTTCGCCTTGGAACACGCGGATGGTCACAGCGTTCTGGTTATCTTCGGCGGTCGAGAATACCTGAGACTTTTTCGTCGGGATCGTGGTGTTACGGTCGATCAGACGGGTAAAGACGCCGCCCAATGTTTCGATACCCAGCGACAAAGGAGTCACGTCAAGCAGAACAACGTCTTTGACGTCGCCCTGAAGAACACCGGCCTGAATGGCAGCGCCCAAGGCAACCACTTCGTCAGGGTTTACACCCTTGTGGGGTTCCTTGCCGAAGAACTTGGTCACTTCTTCGATGACGCGCGGCATGCGGGTCATACCACCGACCAGAACAACCTCGTCGATTTCAGAAGCAGTGATACCCGCATCTTTCAACGCAGCGGCACAAGGCTTCATCGACGCTTTGATCAGGTCACCAACCAGCTGTTCCAGTTTGGAACGCGTCAGTTTCATCACCATGTGCAACGGCGATCCGTCTTTGCCCATCGAGATAAACGGCTGGTTGATCTCTGTCTGGCTGGCGCTGGACAGTTCGATCTTGGCCTTTTCGGCAGCTTCTTTCAGACGCTGAAGCGCCATCTTGTCTTGGGTCAGATCAACGCCGTTCGTCTTTTTGAACTCATCCGCAAGATAGTTCACGATGCGCATGTCAAAGTCTTCACCACCAAGGAACGTGTCGCCATTGGTGGATTTTACTTCGAACAGACCATCGTCAATCTCGAGGATTGTAACGTCGAATGTACCGCCACCAAGGTCATAGACCGCGATGGTTTGTGTTTCTTTCTTGTCCAGACCGTAGGCCAGCGCGGCAGCTGTCGGTTCGTTGATGATCCGCAGCACTTCAAGACCGGCGATCTTGCCTGCGTCTTTGGTGGCCTGACGCTGGGCGTCGTTAAAGTAGGCAGGCACAGTGATAACCGCTTGGGTGACTTCTTCGCCCAGATACGATTCCGCTGTTTCCTTCATTTTACCAAGGATGAACGCAGAGATTTGCGAAGGTGAGTATTTCTCGCCCTTGGCTTCGACCCATGCATCGCCGTTGCCGCCATCAATGACCTTGAATGGCAGGTTCTTTTTATCCTTGGCCAGATCCACGTCGTCATTGCGACGACCGATCAGGCGCTTGACGCCGAAAATTGTGTTTTCTGGGTTTGTAACCGCTTGCCGCTTGGCAGGCTGGCCGACCAGACGTTCGTCGTCGGTGAACGCGACGATCGATGGGGTTGTGCGTGCACCTTCCGCGTTTTCGATGACGCGAGGCTGGCTGCCGTCCATGATGGCGATACAGCTGTTGGTGGTTCCTAGGTCGATACCAATTACTTTGGCCATGATTTGATCCCTCATTGAGTTAAGGCGATGACACGAAGTTCAGGCCCGTTTCGGCACCTTCGCCCCGATCTGTGAAGCTAAAGGCCGTGTGCCCTCAGCGGTTCGATGGGTATATAAGGAGCAGTTCTGGACCCTGCAACCGTTGCATGAGAAAGGAATTGGAGAATCTGTGTGGATTTTTCGCTAATCAGGCAAAGAAGGGCAAATAAATGACAGTTCTGCGTTTGCGCGGCTTTGAAATTCACAAAGGGGCGCTGGATCGCCCTGAACAACAGGCGCTGTTGGACGGCGTTAGGGCTGTGGTCAAGGCGGCTCCGTTCTTTCGGCCTGAAACACCGGGCGGGCAGAAAATGTCGGTTCGGATGACGTCGGCAGGCAAATATGGCTGGTATTCCGACGCCCAAGGATACCGCTATGCACCCGCGCACCCGAACGGCGCTGCGTGGCCTGCAATACCAACAGCGGCATTGGCGATCTGGGACAGATTGACCGGACTGGAGCGGCTCCCGGAATGCTGTTTGATCAACTACTACGATTCAGATGCGAAAATGGGCCTGCACCAAGACCGCGACGAAGCCGATTTTCGCTGGCCGGTGGTGTCAGTGTCTTTGGGGGATGAAGGTCTGTTTCGCATTGGCGGTCAGAAACGCGGCGGCAAGACAGACAGCATCTGGCTGCAATCGGGGGATGTGGTGGTCATGGGTGGCGAAGCGCGGCTGCACCATCACGGAATTGACCGGATCAGGGCGGGGTCATCCAAGCTGTTGCCCAAGGGTGGTCGGATCAACCTGACGCTGCGCGTCGTTGAATAATCAACGTCAGCGCCGCGCGCTCCAGCTGGCAGAGGCGTGTTTGCGGGTGTAAAATTCGCCCATCAGCCCGATCACCATCAGGACAACGCCAACCCACACCGCATATTCCCAGTTGCTGTAGCGCGGGTTGTAGTTGATGAAAGCATAGCCGCGCGCCTGATCAATGATATGGAACAGTGGGTTCCAATCGAACATGGCAATCATGAATGACGGAAGGCTGTTCGCCAGAAACATCTTGCCCGATGCGACCATGTTCGCCCGCTGGTATAGCGACGTGAAAATGGTCGTAAAGGACGGGGCCCAAGGCTTGATCGCCAACAGCACCATGCCGACGGCTACGCCAGTACCCCACGACACCATCATCATGAAAAGCACGCCGGGCGCATCGTCTATCACGACCGGGTTCCATGCCAGATGATAAACGGACATGATCATCACCAAGGATAGCATCTGGATGTACAGCGCGCCCAAGGCAGATGCAGCTAGGGCAATCATCGTGGTCATGGGGGCGTGTTGCATCATCGCACTTGCCGGCCCTTCAGACCCCGCGACGGCGGTCACTGTTTTGGTGTGCATCATGAACAGGAAAATACCTGTCATGATATAGATGACGAAATCGCCCCTGATTGCGGATCCCCGCATGCCAAGCATCGTGAACATCACATAGAAAACGCCAACAAAGATAACCGCCTGCAAGATGTTGATGCCGATCGCGGCAAACGCATTGTTGTGCTGTTTGCGCACGGACCTGACGACAGAGTGATATACCAGCTCTGCCATATTGATGGCCGAGCTGAGCGATCCGCGCGAAGTTCGCTTTGGTTGAAACATCTCGGGCTGCCTCTTTAAGCTGTGTCTTTGCACGGAATTCTTGCTGTTCCGTTAATCGGCAATCATAAGGGGTTCCAGCAAAGTAATCAACAAAACTAAAGGGCCGGTTCAGTATGGATTATAAAAAATTGGTGACGGTAATGCGCCGTCTGTCGCTTGAGGCAGGTGACAAGGTCATGGAAATTTACGGCTCTGATGATTTTGAGGTGAAGACCAAATCTGATGAAAGCCCTGTCACCATCGCTGACGAGGCAGCGGACAAGATCATTTCCGACGGTCTGCGTGCCGCGTTTCCCGACGTTATGCTGGTGACTGAAGAACAGTCCGACACTCACTCCGCACGCGGTGACACCTTTTTGATTGTCGACCCTCTGGATGGCACCAAGGAATTCATCAACCGCCGGGGGGATTTCACCGTGAACATCGCCCTTGTCGAAGGGGGCGTGCCGACCCGTGGTGTTGTCTATGCTCCGGCGCGCGGGCGGATGTTCTTTACCCTCGCAGATGGTCAGGCGGTCGAAGAAGCCGGTGATTTCCCAAAGGATGAAATGGGACCGGTCACGGCGATTTCAGTCTCTGACCCGGACAATTCTGCCCTATTGGTCGTTGCGTCAAAATCGCACCGCGATCAGGCAACGGATGATTACATCGCCAAATACAACGTCAGCGACATGAAAAGCGCAGGGTCGTCGTTGAAATTCTGCCTGATCGCGACAGGCGAGGCGGATTTATATCCCCGCGTTGGCCGCACGATGGAGTGGGACACTGCCGCAGGTCATGCCGTGCTGAATGGTGCAGGCGGTGCCGTGGTGCGCTTTGATGATCTGACGCCGCTGACATATGGTAAGGCCGATTTCGCCAATCCGTTCTTTATCGCCTACGCGCCGGGCGTTGAATTGGAAGCATCCTGATGTCTGTCCTCATCGTCATTCCGGCGCGCTATGCCTCGACACGCTATCCGGCGAAACCGTTGGCCCTGCTGAAAGGGGCCAGCGGCACATCGCGCAGTCTGATTGAGCGCAGCTGGCTGGCAGCCTGCGAGGTGCAGGGTGTCGACAAGGTGGTCGTGGCCACCGATGATGACCGGATCAAGGACGCGGCCGAGGCGTTCGGGGCAGAGGTGGTGATGACGGCGGTCGAATGTGCCAACGGAACCGAACGCTGCGCGCAGGCGCACGAGGTGTTGGGCAGTGGGTACGATATCGTCGTCAACCTGCAAGGCGATGCGCCGCTTACCCCGCATTGGTTCGTCGAAAGCCTTGTACAGGGTCTGCAAAACGACCCTAAAGCAGGGATCGCGACCCCTGTGCTGCGCTGTGACGGTTCGACCCTGAACAGCCTGTTGGCTGACCGCAAAGCCGGTCGTGTAGGCGGGACAACATCTGTCTTTGCTGCCGACCACAAGGCGCTGTATTTCTCGAAAGAGGTGATTCCGTTTACCTCGAAAACCTATGCCGATGCTGATCCGACCCCCGTCTTTCACCACGTCGGCGTCTATGCGTATCGTCCCGATGCGCTTGCGGCCTATCCGTCTTGGCCCGTTGGCCCGCTGGAACAGCTAGAAGGGCTGGAACAGCTGCGCTTTATGGAAAACGGCCATACGGTGCTGTGCGTCGAAGTTGATGCAAAAGGCCGTCAGTTTTGGGAGCTGAACAACCCTGAAGACGTGCCAAAGATCGAAGCAATGATGGCGCAAATGGGCTTGGAATGACTGACCTGCCCGTCAGTGTCGTGATTGTCAGCCGTGGGCGACCACAGTCACTGACATGCACTTTGACGGGCATTTCGCAACTGCAATACTGGAATTTTGAGGTCGTTGTGGTTGCTGATCCGGGCAGTATCGCGGCGGCCCGAACCTTGCCTTTCGCGTCCGAACTGAAATTGGTGCCTTTCGACCAGCCCAACATTTCGGCGGCGCGCAACCTTGGTCTGACCCACGCGGCAGGTGATATCAT
>NZ_JBFEKM010000176.1:0-7853 GCF_041552635.1 Sulfitobacter sp. | reverse complement strand
GTCCATCCGTGAAAACATCTTGTATGGCCGCCCCGACGCGACCGAGCCCGAGGTGATCGCGGCGGCAAAGCAGGCGCAGGCCCACGGGTTTATCACGGATCTGGCTGACCCCGATGGCAGGTCGGGCTATGATGCACAGGTTGGCGAACGTGGCGTCAAGCTGTCTGGCGGCCAACGCCAGCGCATCGCCCTTGCGCGTGTGATCCTGAAGAATGCGCCGATCTTGGTGCTGGACGAGGCGACAAGCGCGTTGGACAGCGAAGTCGAAGCCGCCATTCAGGAGACGCTGTATCGTATGATGGCGGGCAAGACGGTGATCGCCATCGCGCACCGCTTGTCCACGATCGCTGAAATGGACCGGATTCTGGTGATGGATCAGGGCCAAATCGTCGAAGAGGGCACACACGAGATGCTTTTGGAAAAAGGCGGGCTATATGCAAGTTTCTGGGCCCGGCAATCAGGTGGGTTCCTGAAGACGGAAGATGACGCGCCATGAAGCCAACCCCCTGGATTGACCCTTTTGCCCCAGCCGACGGTGATCCGCCGCAAACCCTGCTACGGTTCTTTCGTTGGACATTGAAAGGGTGCGGTGCAGCACTTGGGGTCGCGTCCATTCTGTCGATCTTGGCCGGTGTTGTCGAAGTCCTTGCCGCCCTTGTGCTGGGCTGGGTGATTGATGCGGCGCTGTCGGGCGAGGCAAGTTCGATTTTCTCTGATCAAATGCCACTTTTGCTGGGCTGTATGGCGTTCTTTCTTATTTTTCGGCCACTGCTGTTCGGCGTCAGTTCCTATATGCAGTCGATCGTGGTGGGGCCGAATGTGTTCAACATCGCCCTGTCGCGCCTACATCGCTATACTTTGGGGCAGGCGGTCACGTTTTTTGACAATGACTTCGCCGGACGGATTTCCCAGAAAGAAATGCAGACCAGCCGTGCGCTGACCGACGTCGTGATCGAGATGATCCACACACTGCTCTTTGCGCTTGCGTCCTTTGTCGGCGCGGTGATGTTGCTGGGCACCGTCGATTGGCGCATTGCGATGGGGTTGGTATTCTGGATGGTCGGGTATGTGTTCCTGATCCGCCACTATATGCCGCGGGTGCGTAAATTTTCGCAGGCGCGGGCAGGGGCGCGGGCGATGGTGACGGGGCAGGTTGTTGACACGATCACCAACATCAAGACAGTGAAATTGTTCGCCCATGCCGATCACGAAGACCGCGCTGCCCTTGGGGCGATGCGCAAGTTTCTGGACACCAGCCTTGATTTTGGGCGGGTTAGTGTCTCGTTCCGGTTTTGGTTGATGACAATTGCGGGGCTGCTTCCGGTGCTTCTGGTCGGTGGTGCGCTTTGGTATTGGTCGCGCGGGCTTGTCACTGCGGGTGATATTGCCGCGACCGGTGCCGTGTCCTTGCGGCTGGCGCAGATGACTGGTTGGGTCAGTTTCACGCTGATGGGGCTGTACGCCAATATGGGCGAAGTCGAAGACGGCATGCGCACGCTGACCCCGCGCCAGCAATTGCGCGATGTCGCAGGCGCACAGGATCTGATCATCACCGAGGGTGCGATAACGCTGGACGACATCCGCTTTACCTACGGACGCGATACCGGCGGTGTTGAACATCTGATGCTAAATATCAAACCGGGGGAAAAGCTGGGCATCGTTGGTGCCTCTGGTGCGGGCAAATCCAGCCTCGTTTCACTGTTGCTCAGGCTCTATACCTTGGAAGAAGGGCGTATTTTGATTGATGGTCAGGATATTGCGGGCATCACCCAAGAAAGCTTGCGCCGCCAGATCGGCATGGTCACGCAGGAAACAGCGATGTTCAACCGGTCTGCATTCGACAACATCCGCTATGGCAAACCCGACGCGACACAGGACGAAGTCATCGCCGCCGCGACCAAGGCCGAAGCGCATGAATTTATCAAGGATATGCAAGATCACACCGGGCGCAAAGGCTATGACGCGCATTTGGGCGAACGCGGTGTGAAACTGTCGGGCGGGCAACGCCAGCGCATCGCCTTGGCCCGCGCTATTCTAAAGGACGCGCCAATTTTGATTCTGGACGAAGCGACCAGCGCGCTGGACAGCGAGGTCGAAGCGTCGATCCAAAATGCCTTGACGCGTGTGATGGAGGGTAAGACAGTCCTTGCCATCGCGCACCGCCTGTCAACGCTGACCGAGATGGACCGCATAGCCGTCATGGACGCCGGACGGATCGTCGAGGTTGGCACACATGACGCGCTTTTGGCACAAGACGGGCTTTATGCGCGCTATTGGCAGCGGCAGTCGGGGGGATTTCTGGATATGAAGGCCGCAGAATAGGGGCTTTTGCTGGCGCGTCCTTCAGGCTATGCGAATGGAATGACAGAATATGTAATCCAACGACTTGGCCATTTGGGCGACGGCATTGCCGCTGGCCCACTTTTTGCCCCTATGACCCTGCCGGGGGAAGTCGTGACAGGCACGCCCGAGGGCCAAACCCTGACCGACATTCGCATTGTGACCCCTTCGGAAAACCGGGTCGCAGCACCGTGTAGGCATTTCAAAGCCTGCGGCGGGTGCCAGTTGCAACATGCATCAGACGGGTTTGTCGCAGATTTCAAGCTGGGCGTGGTCAAGGCATCTTTGGACGCGCACGGGATAGAGACTGTTTTCAAGCCTATTCAGACATCCCCTGCGCAGTCACGCCGTCGGGCGACCTTTGCTGCGAAGCGCACGAAAAAAGGCGCTATGGCCGGATTTCACGGGCGCGGGTCTGATGTTGTGATCGAAATCCCCGATTGTAAGCTGCTTGATCCCGATGTGATGGCCGCCCTGCCGATTGCGGAAAAGCTGGCGATGATTGGCACAAGCCGCAAGGCGGCGCTGGCGGTCACGGTCACGACCTCGCGGGCTGGCTTGGATATTTCGGTGCAGAACGGCAAGCCGCTTGATGGCCCGCTGCGGCAGGAACTGGCACATCTGTGCGACAGTCTTGGCCTTGCCCGCCTGACGTGGGAGGGCGAGGTGATCGCGATGCGCACCCCGCCTGTGCAGCGGTTCGGCGCGGCCAAGGTTACGCCCCCACCCGGCGCGTTTTTGCAGGCGACACCCCATGGCGAGGCGTCTTTGGTCAGTGCCGTGCGTGCAGCCGTCGGTACTGCGCGACATGTCATTGATCTGTTCGCAGGCTGCGGTACTTTCAGCCTGCCGTTGGCCGAAACCGCCGAGGTGCATGCCGTTGAAGGTGACGCACGGATGACGGCGGCGCTGGATCATGGGTGGCGCATGGCAAAGGGCCTCAAACCCGTCACGTTCGAGGCGCGCGATCTGTACCGCCGCCCCTTGCTGCCGGATGAATTGGCCAAAACCGATGCTGTTGTTCTTGACCCGCCCCGTGCAGGTGCCGAAGCGCAGGTGGCCGAGATCGTCAAGGCCATGCCGCCGGTTGTCGCCTATGTTTCATGCAATCCGGTGACTTTTGCACGGGATGCCGCTGTGATGATCGCGGCAGGCTATACGCTGAGTTGGGTACAGGTTGTCGATCAGTTCCGCTGGTCGTCGCATGTAGAGCTTGCGGCGCAGTTCACCGCGCCAGAAATTAAACGCAAACGTCATTAAGGCACCGGAAATATGCGCGAACGTCTGAATAATTGGGTCGAAAGCCGTCTTGTCAGCAATTTCATTATTGGCGTGATTATCTTTAATGCCGTTTTGTTGGGGCTAGAGACGTCGACCGAAACGATGGCGCGTTTCGGGCCGGTGATCGAATTCCTTGATAGCATTTGCCTTGGGATTTTTATTCTTGAAATCGCGCTCAAGATCGCCGGGCGTGGGTTCGGCTTTTTCAAGAACGGTTGGAATCTGTTCGATTTCTTCGTTGTTTCGATTGCTCTTATTCCCGCGGTTCAGGGCCTGTCCGTTTTGCGGGCCCTGCGGATTTTGCGGATTTTGCGAGTTATTTCCGTGGCCCCCAGCCTGCGCCGCGTGGTCGAAGGGTTTATCACCGCATTGCCCGGCATGGGGTCGGTGTTCTTGCTGATGGCGATCATCTTTTATATCGGCGCTGTCATCGCGACCAAGCTGTTTTCCGGCATGTTTCCACAGTGGTTCGGGTCGCTGCCGTCCAGCGCCTATACGTTGTTCCAGATCATGACGCTGGAAAGCTGGTCGATGGGAATCGTCCGTCCCGTGATGGATGTGTTCCCTTACGCATGGATGTTCTTTTTGCCGTTTATTCTGGTCACGACCTTTGCTGTGGTGAACCTTTTGGTGGGTCTTGTTGTCAACTCGATGCAGGACGCCCACAACGAGGAAGAAACAGAACGCACCGACGCTTACCGCGATGATGTCCTGCGCAAGCTTGAGGCAATTGAAAAACAGCTTGCGGAAAAATCCTGACAGTAACGTCTTTTTGACTACCCGTTTTTTTGCTACATGTTAGTCGGTTCCTATAAGGGCCGGAACGGCTGCAAAAACGAGGCATTCTTTGATGAAACGCAGAAATTTTATTCTGGGTGGTACGGCGTTGGTGGCACTTGGTGCCTGCAGCGGAGACAGTAAATTCAAACGCTATAGCGGGCCGCAGGTCACCTATGTGGTCGTCAACAAGGGCGACCGCCGGATGTATCTGATGCATCAGGACAAGGTGCTTGAGGCATACGACATCAGGCTGGGTTTTGCCCCTCTGGGTCACAAGGCCCACGAGGGCGACGGGCGCACGCCTGAAGGGCGCTATTGGATCGACAGGCGCAATCCAAACAGCAAATTCCATCTGTCGCTTGGGATTTCCTACCCAAACACCAACGACCGCCTGAACGCTGCGGCATTGGGCAAACAGCCGGGTGGAGATATTTTTATCCACGGCCAGAAAGCCGCGGATAAAAAGAACATCAATGATTGGACCTGGGGATGTATTTCAGTCTCTAACCAAGAGATCGAAGACATCTATGCAATGGTTGGCACCGGCACACCGATTGCCATCAACGCCTAAAGTAGGCTTTCCGGGGGTGGTTGGCGTGACCTAATTAGGTCAATCGCCGATCACCATCGTCCACCAGATTTTTCCGTTGTTTTCCTGATGCCACGAGAACCCAAGGTTCACGGCCTCTGGTGCCATGATGATCCGGCGTGTGTCCGGCTGGTCCATCCAAGCGGCAAGGGTTTCAAGTTCGGTCTCATAGGTTTCCGAGATAACTTCGCCGACCAGCGACCCAGTGTAGCCAACGCGCTGAATCCGGTCGACGGGGGACGATCCGTCAGATCCGAAATGCCACGGGCGGTTCTGCACGGCCATGTCGCGGGCATGGGTTGCGGCGGCTGCGTTCAGGCTTGCATCAAGCTGGACCTGCGACAGCCCAGAGGCCCCGCGTAGCGCATTGACGGAATCAAGCATGCGGAATTGGATCTTGCCAGATTCGGCGCGGCTGATGCGATAGGCGCGCGGCAGCGCCTTGCCGTCAGGGCCCAAGGTCGGTGGGGCGGGGGTACAGGCGGTCAGTGCCACGGTCAGTGCGATCAGGATGGAATAAAGACGGATCATGGCGAAGCTCCACGCTATTAGGTTTGCGCAGCCTTACCTTGACCAGCGTTGCAGATCAAACGCACATCGGCGTGAGAGTGCCTGTTAACGATGGTTTGATTTGATACTGCGACTTTCGAGCCATATATAACGATATAATCACAGCATTTTTACCCATCTCAGGAGACAGTGGATGTCTGACAAGAAATTCAACCTTTCGTCGCGCCGGGCATTTCTTGCCGGCAGTGCGGCATTGCTGGCGTCACCCGCGCTTGCGCAAACCAGCGTAAACAGCACAGACACCACCGAAGTTGAACGGGATCTCACTGAGTCCGTCCGTCGCAATATATCAAGCTTCCGGACGTTGGATTGGCAGCCGTATTTCGACAACACCAGAAATGGGGCCGTTCTTGTCGATATTGACAGCCGCGCCGTTCACTTTTGGTCCGAAGACCAGTCGATCTACAAACTTTACCCGTCCAGTGTTCCGTTGACCGACGAACTCACCCGTCGCGGGCGCACAAGCGTGATCCAGAAGGTAGTAGGCCCGACATGGCGGCCGACTCCCTCCATGCTGGAGCGTAATCCCGAGTGGCCAGCAGTGATTGAGGCGGGCCCCGACAACCCGCTGGGCACGCATGCCTTGTACCTAAGCTGGACGTATTATCGCATCCACGGAACCCACGACACACGCAAGATCGGACGGCGTTCGTCGAACGGCTGCATCGGGCTGTATAATGAACATATCGCTGAACTTTTCAGCTTTACCAAGGTCGGCACGCAAGTGTTGCTTATTTGACATCTTCGCGGCGTTTCTAAGGCTGATCCGCTGAATCTGGGTTTGCAATTCTACGGTTATCCTGTTTACAAAGTTTCACGAGGTAAGTCTTGGGCGCGTGCTATCACACTGTGAGGCACGCCTATTCTGGAGATATGATATGAAGAAACTAGTTCTCGCCGCTGCTCTGACAGCTGCTGCATCGAATGCATTTGCTGGCTCGCTGGCAGATCCAATCATCGAAGCACCCGTAATCGTTGAAGAGTCCACCTCTTCTTCCTCGGGCATTTTGATTCCTTTGCTGCTGCTGGTTATCGTTGCCGCTGCTGTTGCTGCTGACTAATCCAGTCGAAGCATACAATAGAAAAAGACGGTGTTCTGCACCGTCTTTTTTTTTGGCAAAATTTCCTGCGAAGTTGAAATTGCCACGAAAAAAGCGCCTGAAAACAGGCGCTTTTCTTGTTTCTAACCCGACCGCATTGTCTTGGGATCAGTCGATCCAGCCTTGCAGGTTTTCTTCGATGATGTTGGACAGTGCTTTGATGTGCATGTCATCGTCATTCAGGCAGGGGATATAGTGAAACCCCTCTCCGCCAGCGTGTTCAAAGCTTTCCTTGATCTCTTCGTTGATCTCTTCCAGCGTCTCGATACAGTCCGCTGAAAAAGCAGGGGCGCACACGGCGATCTTTTTGTTGCCCGCTTCAGCCTGACGCGCCACCTCTTCGACCGTATAGGGCTGAAGCCATTCTTCGGGGCCAAATTTCGACTGGAAGGTGGTCATAATCTGGGTGTCGTCCCAGCCCAACCGTTCCTTCAGCAGGCGAGTCGTTTTCTGGCATTGGCAATGATAGGGGTCGCCCTCCATCAGATAGCGTTGTGGCACGCCATGGTACGAACACAGCAGCTTGTCAGGCTTGGTTTCCATTTTCGCGTAGGCCTGTTCGATCGAGGTGGCCAGCGCGTCGATGTAATCGGGGCGGTCGAAATAGGGCTGTACCGTGCGGGCCGCCGGTTGCCATTTTTCTTTCCCCAAGGCCGCAAAGAACGCATCATTCGCAGTCGCAGAAGTGGCCCCTGCGTAATGTGGATACAGCGGGAAAAAGAGGATTTTTTGACAGCCCGCAGCGACCATTGCCTCGACCTTGGATTTGGTTGAAGGGTTGCCATATCGCATGCAGAAATCGACCATGACTGCGTCACCATACCGCGCCTGCATCGACGCCTTGATCTTGGTGGTTTGGGCTTTTGTGATGGTCATCAACGGGCTTTCGCCCGCTTCTTCATTCCAGATCGACTTGTACGCCGCGCCGCTGGTGAAGGGGCGTTTGGTCAAAATGATCAGCTGCAAAAGCGGTTGCCACAGCCATGGGCTGTAGTCGATGACCCTGCGGTCAGACAGGAATTCACCTAGATAACGGCGCATGGACCAGTAATCATAGTTGTCTGGTGTGCCAAGGTTGGCCAACAGAATGCCCACTTTGGGTGTCGGGATCTTTGGATGATCCGGCTGGGCATGGGCTGGACACAATGGCGACATCTGGCTTTCCTTTGTTAGGTGAATAGCGGTGAGATAGT
>NZ_JBFEKM010000175.1:0-8349 GCF_041552635.1 Sulfitobacter sp. | reverse complement strand
GATGTTGTCTATACCTTCAGGAGCATTGGCTGGCGGCTGAAACACGATCGGGTCATGGTGGGTGTGGTCGGGCACTATAATGTGTCCCTCTGATTTTGTGCATTCATTCTTTCGCGGTCCAAACCAAAAGGCCGGTTTGGGTTCGCCCTAGCACCGAGGATGTTCATTTCATCTTAATAGAAAGGACTTAGCCTTTCTGCTAGGGGAAACTGACCGGCCAGAGGGTCCAAGCAACACCGTGAAATTTACTTTGCAAGAACTCGGACTTGTCGATGCGCTGCCCGAACCAGTGTATGATAATCTAACGCAACTTGCAGCACATCTTTTGAAAACGCCTGTTTCGCTTATATCAATTGTTGATTTCGATAATGACTGCCAGTTCTTCAAAAGCCAATTGGGACTTTCTGAGCCTTGGGCCACGGCCCAACAAACACCGCTTTCACATTCGTTTTGCCAGCATGTCGTGCGCAAGGATGCCCCGCTCGTCGTGGACGATGCGCCAAACCACTCGCTGGTCAAAGACAACCTTGCCATTTCGGAACTTGGCGTCGGCGCGTATCTTGGTGTGCCGGTCTACACACCGGAAATGCAGCCCGTCGGAGCCTTGTGCGTCATTGAGGAGAAGGCGCGCAAATGGTCAGACGAGGAAGTCGCATCATTGAAGCAGTTGGCCAATTGCGTGACCGACGCGATCCGATTGAATGCATCACTGAACACAAGCGAGCAATTGCGACAGGAACAGTGTGATTTTACGTACGCGATTTCTCATGACCTGATGTCGCCTGCGAACAACCTGTCGATGCTGTTAAGCGAATTGCAAGAAGAACGACTAAGTACCGAGGGCCGATATTTTCTCAACCTTGGTCTCGCAACGACCATGCGTATGAAGCAACAGGTTCAGGATATACTTGAATACACCCAGACCATAGGGGACAAAGATACGTTCCAAACCGTCAATCTGAACACCTTATTTGACGAGATAGCAGATGACGTGAACGGTGGTTTGAAATTATACGATATTTCATTGGAGCGTGACACTCTGCCGTCGGTGATCGGAAGCCGAGCGCAACTGCGCAGCCTTTTCAAGAACCTCATCAGCAACAGCATTAAATTTCGCGCAAGCAATCGCCCTGCCGTGATCCGGGTCAGCAGTGAGACCGACCCGCTCAACAGGGTCGAGAAAATTACTTTCGAAGACAATGGCATCGGTATCGCGGCCGAGAACCACGAAAGGATTTTCAGGCTTTTCGGACGTCTGCATGTGCGCGAGGATTATCCTGGCACTGGTGTGGGCCTTGCGCTGTGCCGCCGGGTTTGCCTGAACCACCGTGGCACGCTTCGCGTCTGCTCCGAATTGGGGGCTGGCGCAGTCTTTACAGTTTCACTCCCTAGAAAGTCACCATGAACGACCAAGCCAAAATAGGAACCATCATGCTTGTCGACGATGATAAGGTCGACCAGATGATGTACAAGCGGGTGATTAACCGTTCGGGATTGGTCGGAAAAATCATTCCCTTTCAGTATCCCGACGAAGCCCTTGCGTATCTGAAAACCCCTGACTGCGACGAGATCGACGTCTTGCTTTTAGATATCAATATGCCACGGCTCACCGGTTTCGAATTTCTGGAACGCGCGATTGCAGAGGTCGGGCCTGCCTTTGCCAAGGTTGTTGTTGTGATGTTAACGACGTCACTTGACCCCAGCGACAAGAAACGCGCTGCGTCATTCAGCATCGTCAAGGCCTTCCATAACAAGCCGATCACCGTTGAGGATCTGGTGCATATATCTTCCTTGCTTCCTGAGCCTAAGTCTGGAGCCTGATCATTTAGCAAATGTCGTCGCCGAACTGTGGCCGTGCACCGGCACGTTTAGCGGCACAGCAGGGGACCGCTGCGCGGATTCGGTTTCTTAAAAGAAACCTGGCCGTGACACGACGCCGCAACGCGCTTTGGAAATGTCGTAATCCTGACCCACGCCACTGGCGGGCCGCTGTATGCAGGCGATAGAACATGCCGCAGCGGCACTGAATGGGGGATACCATGGCCTTTAAAACTGACATCCAAATCGCGCGTGAAGCGTCCAAGAAACCCATTCAGGAGATTGGCGCAAAGCTGGGGATCAGCAGCGACGATTTGCTGCCATACGGGCATGACAAGGCGAAGGTCTCGCAAAGCTTTATCAACTCGGTTCAGGACCGCACCGATGGCAAGCTGATCCTTGTGACCGCGATCAACCCGACGCCCGCAGGCGAAGGCAAGACAACGACCACCGTTGGTCTGGGCGATGGTCTGAACCGCATCGGCAAGAACGCCGCTGTATGTATCCGCGAAGCATCGCTGGGACCGAACTTTGGTATGAAGGGTGGGGCCGCTGGCGGTGGCTATGCCCAGATCGTGCCGATGGAAGAAATGAACCTGCACTTTACAGGCGATTTCCACGCGATCACGTCTGCGCACAACTTGCTTAGCGCGATGATTGATAACCACATCTATTGGGGTAACGCGCTTGAGATCGACCTGCGCCGCGTCGTGTGGCGCCGCGTTGTCGACATGAACGACCGCGCGCTTCGCCAGATCACGGCATCCTTGGGCGGCGTTTCCAACGGTTTCCCGCGCGAAGCTGGCTTTGATATCACTGTCGCGTCCGAGGTCATGGCGATCTTGTGTCTGGCCCGCGATCTGAGCGATCTGCAAAAGCGTCTTGGCGATATGATTGTCGCCTATACCCGCGAGCGTAAACCGATCTATGCCCGTGACATCAAGGCGGACGGCGCAATGACGGTGCTGCTGAAAGACGCGATGCAGCCGAACCTTGTTCAAACGCTCGAGAACAACCCTGCCTTTGTGCACGGTGGCCCATTTGCGAATATTGCGCATGGCTGTAACTCAGTGATTGCGACCACAACGGCACTGAAACTGGCCGATTACGTGGTGACCGAAGCAGGCTTTGGGGCTGATCTGGGGGCCGAGAAGTTCCTGAACATCAAGTGCCGCAAGGCCGGTCTGGCCCCGTCTTGTGTTGTCGTCGTGGCGACGGTGCGCGCGATGAAGATGAACGGTGGTGTCGCCAAGGCCGATCTTGGGACCGAGAATGTCGCGGCGGTTCAGGCCGGTTGTCCCAACCTTGGGCGTCACATCGAGAACCTCAAGTCGTTTGGTGTGCCGGTCGTCGTAGCGATCAACCACTTTGTCACCGATACCGATGCCGAAGTGCAGGCGGTCAAGGATTATGTCGCTTCGCAAGGGTCGGAAGCGGTATTGTCACGGCACTGGGAGCTGGGCAGCGAAGGATCTGCTGATCTGGCGACCAAGGTGGTTGAAGTGATCGAAAAGGGCGAGGCGAACTTTGCGCCGATCTATCCAGACGAGATGAGCCTTGCCGACAAGATTAACACCATTGCCACCAAGATCTACCGCGCCGATGCGGCCGTGATGGATGGCAAAATCCTGAGCCAGCTTAAGGATTGGGAAGATCAAGGCTATGGTAATCTGCCGGTTTGTATGGCGAAGACGCAATATAGCTTTACCACCGACCCCGAAATGCGAGGGGCCCCAACTGGGTTCAATATTCCGGTCCGTGAAGTGCGGTTGTCTGCAGGCGCGGGTTTCGTTGTGGCGATTTGCGGTGAGATCATGACCATGCCGGGCCTGCCCCGTGTCCCATCGGCCGAAAATATTCGACTGAATGCAGATGGTGATGTTGAAGGTCTGTTTTAAACGCCTATGAAAAGGGCGCGGGGGAAAACCCCCGCGCCCTTTCCTGCCTCCGGCGGGGATATTTAAGAGCCAGAGAAGTTGAAGGACGATTTCCATGACAGCGACAATCATTGACGGCAAGGCTTTTGCGGCGCGTGTACGGGAGCAAGTGGGCGAGCATGTTGCGCGTCTGAAGAACGATCACGGAATTACGCCGGGATTGGCCGTGGTTCTGGTTGGCGCTGATCCCGCGTCCGAGGTCTATGTCCGGTCCAAGGGCAAGATGACCGTCGAGGTCGGTATGAAATCGGTCGAGCATCGGCTTGAGGCGGATACG
The DNA here is from genome assembly GCF_041552635.1 of Sulfitobacter sp. Taxonomy (GTDB): domain Bacteria; phylum Pseudomonadota; class Alphaproteobacteria; order Rhodobacterales; family Rhodobacteraceae; genus Sulfitobacter. Next base: position 4,317 of record NZ_JBFEKM010000175.1, on the reverse strand, counting down.
GCAGAGGCCGATTTGCTTGCGTTGATTGCGCAGCTGAATGCGGACCCCGAGATTCACGGTATCTTGGTACAGCTTCCTTTGCCCAAGCATCTGAACGAAGACTTGGTGATTAACTCGATCGATCCGGCCAAGGATGTTGACGGGTTTCATATTTCGAACGTGGGTCTGTTGGGGACCGGGCAAAAGTCGATGGTGCCCTGTACGCCGCTGGGGTGTTTGATGATGCTAAGGGATTATCACGGCAGTCTGTCTGGTATGGACGCGGTTATCATTGGTCGCAGCAATATTGTCGGTAAGCCGATGGCGCAGCTTTTGCTGAACGACAGCTGCACGGTGACGATCGCCCATTCGCGGACCAAGAATTTGGCCGAAGTAGTACGCCGTGCCGATATCGTTGTGGCAGCGGTCGGTCGCCCCGAGATGGTGCCTGGGGATTGGCTCAAGCCCGGAGCGACTGTCATTGACGTTGGCATCAACCGCTTGGATGCGCCCGAAAAGGGTGAAGGCAAGACGCGGTTGGTGGGTGATGTTGACTTTGACAGCTGTGCTGCTGTCGCGGGTGCTATCACCCCTGTGCCGGGTGGCGTGGGGCCGATGACCATTGCGTGCCTTCTGGCCAATACCGTTACCGCCTGTTGTCGCGCAAACGGGTTGGCCGAGCCCGAGGGATTGACGGCCTAACCACCTGCGATGACTTGATACATGATGCGTCCGGGCAGGAGGGTGAACCCTCCTGCGATCAACAGGGCACCGAAGGTAAGACCTTTCATGCCGCGGGCATGGCGCCGGAATTGTTCTGATCGTGCCGCGCGCACATTCACCACCAGTTGGACAAGCACGAATACAGACAGCAAGTGAATTGGGCTGAACGGTCCAAGCATCTTTATTTCAGAGATCGCAAAGCTGCTAAGCGCAACCACCCCCATCAGGATCACCCAACACCAGCCCATCCAACGATGTGCGCTGGTGCCGCGTTTGAGGCTGAAAATCGCCAGAGTTAGGATCGCCGCTGCGATGGCCAGAAAAGTGTGGATCTGGATGGCAGGGCTTGCATCAAAAAGGGGGGACAGTGACATGAGGATACTCCGTTGCGTTTTGTCTGCTCTGCATGCCAAAGTTACGTGGCAAGCCCCAAGCGGGCTTGCGCGGATTGCGGTGCTGCTGCGTGAAATGCGTTGAAAGGTCGGGGATGTCATACACGCTTCGTGAACGAAACGGCCTTGCGGTGCCGTTTGCTGTGTGGGGGCTTGCGACAGTTTTATGTACCATCGCCGGTCCCTTCGGCACACATGCTGTGCTGGATGTGGTGCCGCGGTTTTTCTACTGGGCTGGCATCGTCGCCCTCTCAGTTTTGGGGACTGCTTTTTGCATCAGGATGGGTGGCATGCGGCCGCGTCGGCGGCGGGCTGTGTTGTGGGCGGGGTATGTTATAACCCTTTCCGGCGCGACCCATCTTGTGAACAGCGCACTCTTCGAAACATGGCAGGGCGCGAGCCATTTTCTGTACTTGCTCGGCATTGTGGGGGTTACCGTGATCGTGGTCCACGGGGCTATTACGTTGGCCAAAAGTGTTTTCGCCCCTGCGGATGACGCTGTTCCCGTGGACATGCAGGCTGTTTTTCTGCGGCGCATCCCGCTGGAAAAGCGCGCACCGTTGATCAGGATGGAAGCGCAAGACCACTATTTGAACGTGGTGACGCAGTCGGGTAGCGCGCTTGTCCTGATGCGCATGCAGGATGCGGTTGACGCACTTGCCGGGGTGGAGGGGCTTCAGGTGCATCGGTCGCATTGGGTTGCACAGGCAGCAGTTGCAGCACACCGCCGCGACAAGGGGCGCGATTTTCTGATCCTGTCAAACGGGGATGAAATTCCTGTCAGCCGCAGTTATCGCCCCTTTGTGCAAGAGGCGGGGCTGATTTAGGCAGGGACAGGCACCATCGTCCCCTGCAAAATTGCGATCAGCGTATCTTTTCCTTGGTCATGGGCAAAAACCTCGGCGGTGACGATGCACAGCCGTTTGCCGGGTTTAATGACCTTGCCGATGGCAATCAGCTTTTCGCCCCGCGCAGGGGCAAGCAGGTTGATTTTTATCTCGGCTGTGACGACTTCCATGTCCAACGGCAACGTCGTCAAAGCCGCATAGCCTGCTGCACTGTCTCCAATCGAAAAGGTCAGCCCGGCATGGCCAAAGCCCTGCTGTTGCAGTGCACCTGGCAAGATCGGAGCCTCGATCCTGATGGTGCCTGTGCCGATATCGACAAGGGTTGCGCCAAAGGTCGCCATCATGGATTGAGCGGCAAAGCTGGTTCTGATGCGTGCTGTGGTTTCTGGTGTCATTGGACGGTCCCTTTTGTGTCAGGCTGGCATGTTTTCGCGACAAGGAAAACATCTAACGCGGCATCGGGATCGCCGTTGGTCGCGGGCCGGTCAGCACGGCAATGGCGTCAAGAGCCAAGAGATCACTCAGCGCATCCGATGTGCTGCGCAGACCCCCCGTGTAGGTACCGAATGCAGGCAGTATCAGCCGCTTTGTATCATAAAGAAACGCCGCCCGCGAAATAGTGCGCCCGCCTAAACTCAGGCTTGCCTTTGGATGAAAGTGCCCGGAAACCTCACCTTTGGCCAAGGGATCCGCGATATGTCGGAATGTCAGCGTCTCAACTGAAACCTTGTCCAGATGGCTGCCGCCGACATCCACGGGGCCGGGATCATGGTTGCCTTCGACCCAGATCCACTGCCGGCCGGCTTGCAGTCGCGCAATCCAAAACCTTACGGCGTCCGGTAGCGCGCGCGCAGCGTCCAGATCGTCAAAGCTATCCCCAAGGCAAATCACAGTTCGAGCTGGATGGCGCTCCAGCTCAGCCTCCAGCCGTGTCAATGTGTCGTGTGTTTCGTAAGGTGGCAAAGCTGCGCCGCCGCGGCGGGCGATCCGTTCCGACTTGCCAAGGTGGAGGTCAGACACGCAAAGCAACTGCTGGTCGGCCCACCAAAGGGCACCAGACCCGAGTGCTGCAAGCTGTGCGCCTGCGAGGGTAAATTCATGACCAACGCTCATCCCGGATTCATCGGGTAAAACAGTCATGGGGGCAAGAGGGCCGAACACTGGCGGTTTTGCGAATTAGAACACTGAATTTGAGTGTTTGAAGAACGGTGAAGCAGAAGACCCCACACCCAAGGTACGATGACCAATTTTCGGGGACACCTCCCCCCTTACGGTCATCGGCTCTCCAGCCTTTACCGCCATGTGAGATTAGCTGAGGAAAGCCCAATAGCTGTTTACCCGCGCATGTCCAAATGTTGCTGCTCGACGTGGAAACGAGCAATCTGTCGTCGGCAGCAAGCTAGGTCCACGTGGCGCAGCCGGGAGCCAAAACATACAGAATGTGAGCTCACTTCACGCCCGCTAAGACACATTCATAAGAAATTCTGCGGATCAGACACGACGAACCTCAATGGTGACATACGATGGCCTGAGGGACGGCGTGCTGGAGTGACACCCGCAGAACTGATCTGGTGTGAAGCGTGACCCAACGAATGGCGGCTCTAAGCCCAACTTGTTGCATGATTTGCAAAAATCCAAACGCTCTGACATCGTTAACCTGTATTGCATCAGGATTGACCAAATCACGCGAACAGGAGACAAATATGCCGTATCCAGATTTTATCAAAGCGTTTCCCGCTATTGATGTGCCGTTTCCCGAAGATGTCGTTCAGACAGCAGTTGTCCGGTCCGACGATGGCCTAGTGGCCTTTTTTACTTTCCTTAAAGATATGGAACTCCCCCCTCACTCTCATGGCGCTCAGTGGGGGACGGTTGTCGAAGGGCAAATCAAATTTACCATCGGTGGAGAGGCAAAGGTCTACAAAGCCGGTGATAGTTACTCGATTCCAGCGGGCGTTGAACACGGGGCTTTTATCAAAGCCGGAACGCGCGTCATCGACGTCTTTGAGGAGGCGGATCGATACGCAATCAAGCAGTAACAGGGGGCCGCTTTGTCCCGCTGAGCAGACCACCACAATTTGCGGACACCCCCAAATTCAATACCCAACCCGCCAGCGTGGTTTGTCTGCGGGTGCCGGAGTGATGTTGGCCAATCCAGATGCTTGCATCAGGCGCTCGGCCTCTTGGGCCAAAAGCCGCTCTTCGGCATCGCCTTTGACTGGAACACGGCCCATTTCCAAGAAAAGCGGTGCGGAGAGGGGGCTGACCCGAGAGAGACGGCGGTGGTCGATGCGGCCATTAACCCGCACCAGCATCTCTTCTATGCGGCCAAAATCAACGAGGCCACGCAAGGCTTCTTCGCGAGTGATGTCGAG
>NZ_JBFEKM010000174.1:0-8413 GCF_041552635.1 Sulfitobacter sp. | reverse complement strand
GTCGATGGGGATGCTGCTGGCGTCGGTGGCGGTGTTTACGCAAGCGGGCATTAGCGCTGCGTTATATTATGCGATCCATTCGACCTTTGCGGCAGCCGCGCTGTTCTTGTTGGTCGATGTGATCCGCGCGCGTCGTGGTGCAGCATCGGTCAGCTTTGCCGATGCGCCGCCGATGCAGGGCGGGGCGCTGGTGGCGGGCTTGTTCTTTGTTGCGGCCATCGCCATGACCGGTCTGCCACCTTTGTCAGGGTTTGTCGGCAAATTGTTGATCCTGGATGCGGCGCGCAGTTCTGACCTGATGTGGTGGGTCTGGGGCGCGATCCTTGTGGGGTCGTTGATTGCAGTTGTCGGATTTTCGCGCGCGGGCAGTGTTGTGTTTTGGAAAGCGCATCAGGCGCGCGACCAAGATATCGCCCCCGAGACACCCGAGCCCGAGCCATCGACCGCGTTGGCAATGGTTTCGATCGGGGGATTGCTGGCGGTGCTGATCGCCCTTACCGTAGCGGCGGGGCCTGTTACACGGGTTCTGTCTGCAACATCGGCGCAGCTGTTCAATCCTGCACCCTATATTGATGTGGTGCTGACGACGCCGGGCAAGAAGATCAAATCTGATTATGACGCAGCCAACCAGCCCAAAGAGACAGTCGCGACCGGGCAGGGTGCCGCTGAAAGTCACGACAGTAAGGCCGGCGACGATGCCCACGGCTCAACGGTAAAGGATAACTGATATGTTTTCACGTCTGTTGCCCCACCCGCTGCTGACCGTCCTGTTGGCGGTGGTCTGGTGCCTTTTGGTCAATGAGATCAAGCTGGGCACCATCGTTTTCGGCCTGATACTTGGCCTGCTGATCCCGATCGCGACGGCAGCCTATTGGCCAGATCGACCCATTTTCAGCCGACCCTGGAAAATGATCAGCTACATGGGCTTGGTGCTGTGGGACATACTTGTGGCCAATGTGATCGTGGCAATGATCGTTTTGTTCAAAAGCAACAAGGCCATGCGCCCACAATGGGTTGTTATCCCTCTCGATCTGCGCACACCCGAGGCGATTACGATGTTGGCCGGGACAATTACGCTGACACCGGGGACTGTCTCGGCCGACCTGTCTGATGACGGCAGGGTCTTGCTGGTCCATGCCCTTGACGCCGCAGACCCCGACGCCGTGCGCGACGACATCAAACAGCGCTATGAGCGTCGGATAAAGGAGATTTTCGAATGATCCTGATGGCTTTGAACCTTGCCTTTGTGGCGGTGGCACTGTCGCAACTGCTGGCTATGCTGCGGTTGGTCAAAGGCCCGAACACCGGTGACCGGATTCTTGCGCTGGACACGATGGTGATCAATGCGATTGCGCTGATCATTCTGCTGGGCATGCGCCTTGGCACACAGATCTATTTTGAAAGCGCGATGATCATCGCGATGTTGGGTTTTGTTTCCACTGTCGCCATCGCGCGCTTTGTCTTGAGGGGTGATATCATTGAGTGAACTGGGAATAATCAGCGAAATCATCATATCGGCCCTACTGGTGATCGGTGCCTTTTTCATATTGGTAGGCTCGATCGGGTTGATGAAGCTCGATAACTCCATGTCGCGCCTGCACGCACCAACCAAGGCGTCAACGCTGGGGGTCGGATCGCTTTTGTTGGCGTCAATCGTCTATGCGTTTGCTGCTGGGGATGGGTCGCTTCATGAAATTCTGGTGATGGCGTTTCTTTTCGTAACGGCACCCATATCGTGCAATTTCATCGCCAAAGCCAACATGCACCGGTTGCGCGGCAAACCCGATCTGCCGCCGCCTCCGCCAGACCACGTCTGGAGCACATATTCCGAGAAATAACCGAAAGCCCGTGCCGCAATGCGCGGGCTTTTTTCTGGCGGGGGGGGCGTTTTTGAAAAATATTTGCAAATCAGCGAAAACAGGTCAAAACCCCGCTTGACGGGGGCAATGCCAGACCCTATTACCGCCCAACGCTTTGAAGTTTACGACAAAGCATGCACTGCGCGGTTGTAGCTCAGCTGGTTAGAGTACCGGCCTGTCACGCCGGGGGTCGCGGGTTCGAGCCCCGTCAACCGCGCCACTTGCATCTTATATTTACGCCTTCTTGAATAACCCAACGTTTTCTGTCCAGACTTCTGGGTCGGGGCGTTCGCGTGCTTCCATGTTTTGGCGCAATGAAAAATCCGCATAAGACATTTGACCTGAGCCGTCTCAGCGCCGTAGACTAAAAACAAGCGCAATACCGCCAGATTTTCAAAGCCATGGTTATTATCCGTGGCGAATTTAAGATAATCGAGCAGAGAAGGTAATGACTTGGCCGATAGTAATCTTTCCGATACCCAAATTAATTTTATTGAGCAGTTTCTTAAGGTTAAAGTAGTCGCGACGGCAGACGATCCGGCAGAATTTGTGCTGGATGGTGAATACGTTCCCGATAATCCTGCGGATGTTTGGCTTGATGCGAAGGGGCAGGTTGACGCCACCCTATCGCCCTTGATGTCCGAGCTGGCCAAATCCGATGACCCGAACCTGACGCGGATTGCGCGTTTTGGTCTGAACGGGGTCACAAAAGGCAACAATACTGCCCTGATGGCCGCAATCCTTGTCTTTAACAGTTCGGCTGGTGCGGCGCGGGCTGGTAGCGCAAAGGCGCTTGGCAAGGAAATTGACACCTATTCGGAATTTCTGGGGTCCGACCCGATTGTTGCTTTGTGCGAAAACAATCCTTTCGGCCATTCGATGGCGATCCGAGCCCCTTTAATCAAGGCGCTCAACACCATGAAAACGATGATTGCCGCCTAAACGCCGACCTTGCGGGGTCGACGGTCTAGTCCGCCAGACAAAGAAAGCATCAAGATGCCAGAAGATAACGATACGCTGGACGTTACGCCGACCACTGTCCAAGGATGGATCGAAAAATTTAACAAGGTCAAAGGCTGGAAGCCGCTAAAGCCGCCGTCATCGGACAAAGATTTGATGGCGACCCCGCTGAACCGGTTTGCGGAGGCGCATGCCAAGGCCAATTCGGATGCGTTGGAGGCCAATAGTGCCAAGCTGCAGGCGCAATCGAAAATGGACGCATTGCAACAGGCGGTGGATGCGCAGGATGATCCTGCCGAGAAAGAGCGCGCCGAAGCCGCGTTGGAAACAGCCAAAGACGCCTATGAAGCAGCCAAGGCCGCCGATAAGACCGCGCGGGATGTTCGAAACAAGATGGCGACGAAACTGGTCACCTTGACCGAGGTCGAGAAAGATCTTGATAAGGATCTCATGGATGCCAGCAGGCGTGTCGCCGCGTTGCAGGATCAACTGGAACAACAGGCCGGTGATCCATTTGCACAGGTTCCCAAAGAGCAACGGGAAAGCGACTTTAAGCTGGTTGAAGCCATGCGCAATATGGTTGCCGGCAACATCGAAAGGGTTCGCGGCGAAGTCTTTAGCATGGTCAAGATCGTGGACGGGGCCAAGATAGAGCGATCTTATGCCGCGATTTGCCCCGAGGAATATAAAATCCTCCATGCGATGCTGGATGAGGCAATGCTGATCTATCTGACCGGCGATGTGGACGCGGCCAAAGCCAAGATCACTGCCACCACCGATCAGTTGAATGTGTTCCGCAGTGCGCGCACCGGTGCCACCATCATCGAAAATCAAGAGGATGCTTTTGACAGCCGCCTCACGTTGCCGATGGGTGCAATCGATGGGCAGTTGTCTTGGCTGCGGACGGTCGGGTTCACCCCCTGTGCAGACGATAAGAAACACAGCCTGGAAGCGTTGCGTGCGCTGATCGAAGAGACCCAAAGAAACACCCCCGAAAAGGTGTTCGACTTTCATAAAGACGCTGTCGCAGAACTGGTTCAGGAGGTTGAGCTCGAGGTCGAAGACGCTAAATTTTGTGTTGAAACGACGAAAAGAATTCTCAAGCAGATCGCGACGCTTAGGGCGATGGACGCCCCTGTTACCGCAGACCTGCTAAGTGCTGAGCTGGACGCGGTGGAAAACCCGACCTTCATGCAAATACGCCGGACGGGGCTTGACCGGCTTGAGATGAAATGGATGACAGAGATTGGAAATCTGAAAAAGTTGCAAGCCACACAAGAGCAAATCAACGTCGAGAGACTGAATACGCAGCTAGAAGACCTTCAGGCAAAATACGACGACATGTTCAAAACAAGCGGTTTGTTCAAGGGCAATCGAAAGGATAAGAAAGTCCCGAAAGAAGCGCTCGATGAGCTGGAAATGAAGCTGTTGGCGGCGCGGCAGCTGCTCGAGACTGACTCAGTGGATGCGCTCAAACTTGCCAAGGAATATCTTGACGACCTCGAAAGTTTCGAAACCTCGTTGTCGGATAATTCGGTCAGTTTTGACTATGTCATTATCCGGCTGGGATTGGTGAACAAAAAGCTGGATCGCCTCAAGACCAAATACGCCGCCTACGAGGCCGTTCGCACGGTTGATCTGGCCGCGCGGGTCAAAAAATTCGAAGAAACCTATGCGTCAAAGAATCCGGTGAAATCCCATCTTGAGATCGCAGAGCTGTACGATGAGGCTGTCTTGGTCAAGGATGACGCGCGTGCCTGTCATGCGGCGTATAAAGAATGTGAAAAACTTGCCAAAACAGTCACTTCCGAGATTAAGTCCCTGTCCAAATCAATGGCGGACAGCAAGATCGGTGATGTCGAGATTTCCGGTTATTACGGAAAATATGTGGATGATCTGGCCGAGGCACAGCGCGTTGCCGACGAGCGTGACAAGGCGTCGTTGAGCCGGGCCAATACTCTGTTGATCCAACTGGTGTCAGACATTCAGGACACCACCGCCGTCGCGTTGAAACGCTGGGCCAAAGGGTCCAGAGACGCGCTGAACGGGAGTGAGCTTGCCGTATGGACGGCGTTGAAAACTGATTGCGTATCGGGGCAGGAAAAGGAAAATTCCCGCGAAGAGAACAAGAAGATTTTCGATACCGAAAGGGATGCTCTTAAGCCCAAGTTCCAAAAGCTGATTGAGGCTTTTTCAAAACTTAATCTCGATACCAGCGAACTGGATGTGGCGTTGACAGAAATCGACGGTCTGAAAGCCACGACCAAAGTGTCGGGTGATTATGAAGCCGCGATTGAACGCCTCAAAGAACTGAAGGCCGATCTAGAACGCCACAGCAAGACCGCCGTCGAGATCAAAGCATTGTCGAAACTGGATGCCGCAGCCGCAACCGCGGCATGCGCTGATAAATTGCGCGGTTTCGTGTCCGCCGTCAAAGGCTTTGACAAGGTTATTGAAAAGGTCGGTGACGTCGGCGAACTGGTTGCAACGGGCAGTGGTGATGCCATCACAGAGTCGGATGTAAAAACCTATCTGGATACCGTGGCGGGCCTGCTGCGCGATGCAGATATCAAGAAATTGGAAGACAACGGCAAGCTGCTGCAAAAGGCGATCGACACCACCGGAAGCGACCCGCGTCCCCCCCGCGAGGCCGCGCTGAGCGCGCTGCGCACCCTGACCGGTGCCTTGCAGGCAAACGCACCGCTTGCGCATTTCCGCAACCAACCCTTCACCAGCGGCACCCCCGAACTGGATATCGCAGTGCAGGCGTTGTCGCGTCTTGAAGTCAAGCTTTTGACGGCAATTCCGAAGTAAGCAATTTTCTGGGAGATCAAAGTTATGTCGGGATTTACAGAGACGCAGATCGGATGGCTTCAGACGGCTGTTGGAAAAAGCGGTGAATTCGCCAATGCGATGCAGCACGAGCAAGAAAAGAGCGAGGCGCTGGAACAGCTTTTGGGGGATGTTGGCCAATTGGGCAGCGATCTGGTTGCGGCGCAGGATTTCTCTGTCGAGTGGACAGAGAAACAGCGCAAGCACTTCTGGAGCCAGGCGAAAACCGAAACCCGCGTGGTGCAATCCATGGCTTGGGCCGACGGCGATCGCGACAGTGAAATCGACACGCGCCATGACATGCGCCAAACCTACGACGTCGAGACAGGCGAGGGGACCCGGATGCAGGTCGACCCCGAAAAAGCCCGCGCCGTGCAGAAAATGCATGAGAAACTGGTTGAGATTCAGACCAAAATGGAAGAGGCGACCGACAGCGACGGCAATCCCCTGTTTACCGCGCGCGATATCGAACGTGAACTTTGGTCACCGTTGATCAAAGCCAATATTCTGCCCTCCAACGCGGTTGCGGATAAATACAGTCAGGAAGCGCAGGTTTTTAACGGGGCTTGTGAAATCTACGGCGAAAAGCTCAAGGAACACACCAAGACCGCATCGAAGCATGAGAAACTGAAACGCGGTCTGTCGATTGCAAAGGATACGGTAAGTCTGCTGGGCACAACCGCATCGCAAGCCATCGCGATCGGCAATTTCGAAGGCGCGTCAATGTCGCAGGCGGAAAAGAACGAGATGGCGGATCTAGCGGCGCAGGAAAAAGCGGGTACCCTACCACCCGAGAATGAAGCAACGCTTGAGGAGCTAAAGGCGCAGTCCGAGATCGCGAAACGCGCCAAGCAGCAACAAGCATATACCACGCTGGCGTTCGGGCTGGCGAACGGTGCCTTCGATCTGGCCGACAAGGCATTGGATAAACCCGACGAAAAGCGGAACTGGAAGATCGCCGAAATGGCGTTCGAGGTCGTGGCGAAAGCGGCGATTGATTCCATCTCTGCCGATCAGGCAGAACGTGCGGTGAACGACAAGGACACCGCCAACTCGCAAAACTATAAGGCGGCCACCAATTCGGCGAAAAAGCTGGTTTCCTATTCGCTTGCCGGATCCAAGGTGGTGTTCCGGTTCAAGGAAATGCTTGATACGCTTCCCAATGACCCTACCAGCATCGCCAAATCGCTGACCGTGACCGTTGCGGATGCTGTCGGCAATGCCTTTGCCGCTTTCGATGTGCCAGCGGGCAATGATGCGAATGGTGATCCGGTTCCGGGAACCAACGGACAATGGGCAAAAGTCGGGGCCTATGTCTCGGCCGGGATAGTTGGCGCGGCAAACGCTGCACAAATTGCAAAATTGGTGAAAGACGCGCATGCGACTGGCAAGGACATCAACGGCAAGGCGTTGATGGGTGCCATCGGGCTGAATGTGGTCGAGGCGATCATGATTGGCACTTATGAACCTGCCTCAAGCGGGGTGCGCGAAACCGTCGGTGCCGACGTCCATTCAACATCACCGACGCAAGAAACCGAAAAAATGAAGGCCCTTCGCGAGGCTGGGACAGATAGTGACCTGAACGCGATGACCGCTGCGTTGAAGGGGGCCAACGGGCTGTTTGATGCTTTCCCCGTCGCCCACGCCGTGGATTCAGAAAAATTGCAGGCCAAACTCGCGCTCGCCAATGCCGAACAAGAGGAAAAAGCCCGTGAGGCAGAATTCAAGGATTATGAAAAGCGCATCAAATCCGACCCTGCTTTCAAGGCAGCCCTAGAGGCGGATATCGCCAAGGAAACCGCAGAGCGTCAGGAAGCGTTAATGGCACTGATCGCGGATGCGACACCAACGCCAGAAGATCTTGCTGATCAGGCCAAAGCCAAAAAGGCGATGGACGCGATGGACAAGCTGATCGCCGAGGCCGAAGCGGTCAAGACAAAGTGGGCGGTGATCGACCAACTTACCTCTGGCGGTGTCGGTCTGCTGGTCAAGTTTCTGCCCGGCGCAAGCATTGCCGGTGCCATCCGCCAATTGGCATTTGATGTGGCTTATCTGGTCAAAAAATCAGAAGAGCTGAACTTGTGGATGAAAAACACCGCGCTGACCTATGGCAACGATTCCGTTTATGGCCCCGCGATCACCAGCCGTCTGGCCAACGCCACAATCCAGGTCAGCCAGAAAACCCTGAACACATTGTTTTCCTTGACCGGCGTCGTCATGGAGAGCCTGCGCCTTGCCGATATTACCGGCGCTGCGACTGCCGGGTCGATTGCCAATACCATGGCCCGTGCGCTGTCTGACTATGGCTACAAGATGCAAAAAGAGGCCGAGATTTCAAAAGGCTGGGGTCTGTATAAAAAGGCGCGACTGCCGGAAAACCAAGGCGACCGAAAGCTGGCGCGCAAGGCAATGCGCTGGAATTCAACCTTGTCCAAATGCGTGTTGGCGTACGGGATTGTCAAAGACGGTGACCCCGTGGCCAAAGAAGTCGCGCGCAATTGTGGCCTTACCCCTGAAATACTACAGGACGATAGCGAGGTCTGCCAAAAGGTCGTTAAATATTTCATGAGCATCTACAGTGATGATCCTGTCGTTTTGCACCGCATCCCGATCTCGAAGGACTGGCACCCGGGCACGCCCGAATTGTCGATGACCAGCTGGATACGGTTCAAGGCTGCGGCCAGTACCAAGGCAGTGCCGCGCATGGCACCCGCTTCCGCGAAAACCCCCGCTCTGGACAAGCATTTCGCCAAGCTGACGGC
>NZ_JBFEKM010000173.1:0-8474 GCF_041552635.1 Sulfitobacter sp. | reverse complement strand
GTCGCCGATACTTTAAAGCGCTTTTTAGCGCTCGACTTGGTCTTCATCTTGGGCATTTCCGTCTCCTTGACTTGAGTTCGGTAGATGCGCGACTCGGCATGCCACGTGGGCCGGACGCGCGGAACGAAGCTGGCGTATAGGAGGGACTGGCGGCTATGGCAAGCCCAAAAGGCAATGCCGGATGCTTACCAGAACTTATAGCGCGCGATCACATGCACAACGGCGTCAGGGATATCATCCAGCGCATAGCCACCGGGGTGTGACCGGATAGCATAAACAATTAAACCTCCCGCAATCAAGATCGTAAGGACAGAGGCACGCGGTGCCCGGGAATCCGAAAACGCCGATATAATCGAAGGGATCGACAAAGCCGCAAGAGCCAGTCCCAGAACAAGTGCCAGATCAGAGTCCATTTAAAGAATACCTTTGCCGAGTCATGATTTTAATCAACGCGCAAAGTTTACTCCGGATCAGTGTTAAAGATCAAACGCTCGTCGCAGGGGGCGACACGCAAGATATTCGTGCTGCCTTCGACGTTGAACGGCACGCCCGCAATCACGACGATCAGATCCTCTGGGCCAGCATAGCCTTCCTCACGCGCCGCACGGGCGGCACTGACCACCGCCATCTTGAAGCGGTCCAGTCGGTCGGTGATGATGCAGTTCGTGCCCCAGCTTAGCGCCAGACGCCGGGCGGTTTTGACCAGCGGGGTCATGGCGATGATCGGCACGCGGGGACGTTCGCGGGCGATCAGCAAGCCGGTGGTTCCGCTTTGGGTAAAGCAACAGATTGCCTTGATGTTGGTCGTCTCAGCGATCTCGCGGGCCGCGGCGACAATGCCATCGGCCACTGTCATCCGGTCAGCCGTGCGCGAAGATTCGATGATCTGGGTATAGGTCGGATCCATCTCGACCTCGGTCGCGACGTTATCCATCGTTTTAACCGCATCTATCGGATAGGCCCCTGCTGCCGATTCAGCCGACAGCATTACCGCATCCGCACCCTCGTAAATCGCGGTCGCCACGTCCGAGACTTCGGCGCGGGTGGGCATCGGGCTTTCGATCATCGATTCCAGCATCTGGGTGGCGACGATCACCGGCTTGGCTGCGGCACGGCATTTGCGCACTAGTCGCTTCTGGATCGGCGGCACGTTTTGCACCGGCAGTTCCACACCCAGATCCCCACGCGCCACCATGATGCCGTCACTAACGGACAGAATGTCATCAAACCGCGCCACGGCTGACGGCTTTTCGATCTTTGACAGCAACGCAGCACGGCCTTTGGCAAGGTCACGCGCCTCAAGCACATCCTCGGGGCGCTGCACAAAGCTGAGGGCAAGCCAGTCAACGCCAAGTTCGCACACGAATTCAAGATCCGCGCGGTCTTTGTCGGACAAGGCCGCCAGTGGCAGCACCACGTCAGGCACATTCACGCCTTTGCGGTTCGAAATCACGCCGCCGATGACGACCTCGCAATTTGCAAAATCAGGCCCGCAATCCTTGACCTTGAGGCGAATTTTACCATCGTTGACCAGCAGGCTGGCCCCCGGTTCAAGAGCGGCGAAAATCTCGGGGTGGGGCAGGCACACGCGGCTGGCGTCGCCTTCGGCCTCGTCCAGATCCAGACGGAACGCCGCCCCCTCGACCAGTTGTTCGCTATCGCCGGAAAACACGCCGACCCGCAGCTTTGGCCCCTGAAGGTCGGCAAGGATGCCAATGGTCGACCCCGTTTCTTCTTCGATCTGCCGGATGATCCTATGCTTGATGCGGATTTCATCATGGCTGCCGTGGCTCATGTTCAGGCGAAACACATCCGCCCCAGCAAGGTGCAACGCAGAGATCATTTCGTGCGTGTCAGACGCAGGCCCGAGGGTGGCAACTATTTTTACGTTCCGCGTGCGTTTCATGCTGTGTTTTCCTTCGTCCGGGCCGGTCAGTTAAATTCAAATGCTGTTTATCATGGCTAAGGGTCAGAGTAGAGTGCAAAAATGTTAGCGATAACTGGTCCTTTGCATTTTACCCCCTCTGGCCTAGATATGCGCTGCGAAAGGTTGCAAATTAATGACATACTCCCCCTTTTCAATCGAGGGTGCCAGCCGCCCAGGACGTTGGCTGGTGACCTGCGATCATGCGGCAAATACGGTGCCCCCGACCGTGGCTGATGGCGACCTGGGGCTGGGGCCGCAGGACATGGCCCGCCACATCGCCTTTGACATCGGGGCCGCCGGGGTGTCTGCGGCACTGGCCGAACGGCTGAATGCGCCTGCAATTTTCAGCAACTTTTCGCGGCTGGTCATTGACCCCAACCGGGGCGAAGACGACCCGACCTTGCTGATGAAGCTATACGACGGCACCATCATCCCTGCCAACCGCCACGCGGATGTGGCAGAGCGCGAGCACCGCCTGACCACCTGCTACCGCCCCTATCATGATGCCTTGACCAAACTGGCCGCGCGCCCTGCAACCGTGATCGTGTCGATCCACAGCTTTACGCCACAACTGCGCGGGCGCGGCCTGCGGCCTTGGGAAATTGGCGTACTTTATGCCCATGACACGCGGCTGGCCCGCCCCTTGCTGGACCTTTTGCGGTCCGAGCGTGACCTGACCGTCGGCGACAATGAACCCTATTCCGGCCATCTGCCCGGCGACGCAGTAGATCGCCACGCCTTGCGACATGGCCGCCCCAATGTTTTGATAGAACTGCGCAATGATCTGATCGCCGATGCCGCTGGCCAACAGGTTTGGGCTGATCGTTTGGCCCCGATCCTTGAAACCGCGCTGGCCCAGACCCAACTTTGATCTCAAACAGGAGAGACACCATGCCCACACAAACCGAGATCGAACTCCAAGCTGCCGCCTTTCGCCGCCTGCAACAACATCTGATGCAGGACCGCACCGATGTGCAGAACATCGACATGATGAACCTGACTGGGTTTTGCCGAAACTGCCTGTCGCGCTGGTACCAAGAGGCCGCAAATGAGCGCGGCATCGAGATGGGCAAACAAGAAGCCCGCGAGCTGTTTTACGGCATGACGATGGATGAGTGGAAAGCCAACTACCAGACGGACGCAAAGCCCGAAAAGCAAGAAGCCTTTAAGGTCGCGTTCGAGGAAAATGTCGGGAAGCGATAGAGCTTTTCACTTTGTAAAAGCTGAGCAAGCTTTGGGAATAGAATACAAACGCGGACGGCAATGATGCCGGCCGCGTGATTTGAACCATCGGCGGTCAGGTTACATCGATACGGTAGCCCGAGCGCGGGAAATGTACGCAAACGGTGCCAAGCTCATCGGTGGTGCGTTCGATCACAATCGTCTCAGCATTGGCGAAACGCACTTTTCCCGCGACCGGTTGCTCTCCGCCATTCACATCAGGCATGACCGTCACGGGCATCCCAACCTCCAGGCCTTGCGGTTCGTTTGCAGCCACTCCGGCTTGCGCAAGAGGCTCTGTCTCGCGCGCGCGCGCGATGGCGTCTTCCGGGAACATCGCGCTTGGGGTGCCATGGCCGACTGCCTGCACATTCCCTTCCCAACGCACCAGATGCGTGAATTCCGAAAGGAATGACGGCCCGTCCGCCCAGCGCCCCCGCAAGAACCAAACAACGTGGTAGAACTGTGCATCAATCGCAGCAGGTTCAGCCCCCAGCAAAAAGGCACGGCCGTCGGATAGCTGATCATTCAACCACGACAACGGTGCGCGCATTTGTGCAACAAGATGAGGAAGGTCCGCATTCGCTTTCTTCAACCCCTTGGCCCAGTCTTCACCCAGATAAAGCCGCCCGCGATCCGCAGCGAAATCCTTGTCCAGCTGGTCCCCAACCGACCCCAAAACATGCCTGACCGTCTGATCAAACAAGGCACCGTCAGTCCATCTGCTTAGGCACCACATCAAACCCTGATCATCTGTCGGCATCAAGGTCGGTGACGGAAACCGCCGTTCGAGTTCGCGTATGATGCACTGGCTGTCGCAATAGATATCCGCCCCGATTTGCATGACCGGCGTGCGGCGGTACCCCCCGGTAAGGGTCGTCAGCATCGGTTTGGGCGGCAGGCGCGGTATCTCGACGTTACGCCAAGCAAGACCTTTGATACCAAAGGCGATCCTCACCTTTTCGGCAACAGGTGATTGCGGATAGGCGTGAAAGATAATCTCGGAAACTGGGTCAGACACGTGGTCATCCTTATTGTGCTACGGCCCTAGTCATAGCACCGCCCCCGTCACAGAGAAAGCGACGGTAGCGCCTGCTATGCGCATCACGCTGCGCCCTGGAATAGCACGCGTCAGGAATGGTCAACGCCACGCCCGATCTGGGATCGGGGAGTGGCGACCTAGACCGCCGCCTTGCGCATCTCGTCTAGGTAAATCTCGCGCAGGCGTGGTGCGATGCGGCCCGGTTTGCCATCGCCCAGCGCAACGCCATCAATCTCGACCACGGGCATGACGAACGCGCTGGCAGAGGTCGTAAAGGCCTCGTCCGCTTCCTTGGCCTCATCAATCGTAAAGTTGCGTTCTTCCACTTCCATCTGCGCCTCTTTGGCGAAACGCAAAACGGCGGCGCGGGTGATGCCATGCAAGATGTCGTTGCTTAAGGCGCGGGTGATGATCTTGTTGCCCTTGACGATATAGGCGTTGTTGCTGGTGCCTTCGGTCACGAACCCGTCTTCAACCATCCACGCATCATCACAACCGGCCTTCTTGGCCATCATCTTGCCCATCGACGGGTACAGCAGCTGAACCGTTTTGATGTCGCGACGACCCCAGCGGATGTCTTCGATGCTGATGATCTTGGCACCCTTTTTGGCGGCAGGGCTATCGGCCATACCGGGCTTGGACTGCGTGAACAGAACAATCGTCGGTTCGGTCGTTTCGGGATCAGGAAAGGCAAAATCGCGGTCCCCGTCAGACCCGCGCGTGACTTGCAAATAGATCAACCCCTCGTCAATCTCGTTCAGGCGCACCAGCTCGCGGTGGACCTCAAGCAGGTCGTCCTTTGAGATCGGGTTGCGCATGTCCAATTCGTTCAGCGAACGGCTTAGACGGATGGCGTGGCCTTCGAAATCAATCAATTTGCCACCCAGAACCGAGGTCACTTCGTACACCCCGTCTGCCATCAGAAACCCGCGATCAAAGATCGAAACCTTGGCTTCGTTTTCAGGCAGGTATTCGCCGTTCACATAAACTGTCCGCATCTTTTATCCCCAAAGCTTGGCCAACGGTGGATGCACCCCGGCCGCGTCAAATATCAAAGCATTGTCACGGTCTTCGGCCAGAAGAAGCGGGCCGTCAAGATCAACAACCTTTGCACCTTGCGCGACCAAGGTGGCCGGGGCCATGGCAAGCGACGATCCGACCATACAACCAACCATCACGTCATACCCCTCGGCCAGCGCCGCGTCGCGCAGGGCCAGTGCTTCGGTCAACCCGCCGGTTTTGTCCAACTTGATGTTCACCACGTCATATTTGCCCTTCAACTTAGGCAAGCTGCTGCGGTCATGACAGCTTTCATCCGCACAAACCGGCACAGGGCGGTCCATCCCGATCAGCGCGTCATCCTCGCCTGCGGGCAAAGGTTGCTCGACCAGCGACACGCCCAGCCGCACCAAATGTGGGGCAAGGTCGGCGTAAACTTCCGCCGACCAACCTTCGTTGGCGTCAATGATGATCTGCGCATCAGGGGCCCCTGCACGCACAGCTTCAAGCCGCGGCATGTCGTCGTGTGTGCCCAATTTGATCTTGAGCAGGGGACGATACGCATGCAACGCCGCCTGCGCCTGCATCTTTTCCGGTGTGTCCAAAGAAAGGGTATAGGCTGTAATCTCTGGCCCCGGCTTTGCCAAGCCAGCCAATTCCCACACCCGCTTGCCAGTCTGTTTGGCCGCAAGGTCCCACAACGCACAATCCACGGCATTGCGCGCCGCACCTGCTGGCAGCAGATCATACAGATCTGCGCGAGTGAACACGTCAGGCAGGCCTTCGATCTCGGATATCACACTCTCTAACGTCTCGTCATAGCGGGCATAGGGCACACATTCGCCCCAGCCCGTCACGCCGCCCTCGGAAATCTTTACCGTCAACACCTGCGCCTCGGTCCGCGACCCGCGCGAGATGGTGAACACCTGCGCCAGCCGAAACACATCACGACTTACTTCTATACGCATGCCCGCTCCTTCATTTTGCCAAATAAACTCTCCCCGAAGGGCCGGTCAGAGGGCTTCCAAAGCATCCGCCAGTTTAGCGGCACCCTGACGGAAGGGATCAACGGCGGGCAAGCCCAAGCGTTCTTCAACTTCGGCCAGATATGCGTCTGCCTCGGCTTGGGACATGTGCTGCGTGTTGATCGAAATACCAACGACCTTGCAGGCCGGATTCCCGACCTTGGCAAGCGTCAGCGCGGTATCGCGGACCTCTTCCAGGCTGGGCAAGGCCTGATGCGGCAAGCCGCGCATGGTCTTGCGTGTCGGTTCGTGGCACAAGATCAAGGCATCCGGCTGGCCACCATGAATCAGCGCAAGCGTCACGCCAGAATAAGACAGGTGATACAGGCTGCCCTGCCCTTCGATGACATCCCAATGGTCATCATCGTTGTCCGGCGTCAGATATTCAATCGAACCGGCCATGAAATCGGCAACAACCGCGTCCAGCGGCACGCCTTCGCCAGTGATCAAAATCCCGGTCTGACCCGTGGCACGAAAGCTGCTGTTCATGCCCTTTTCTTTCATCGCCGCATCCAGCGCGAGGGCTGTGTACATCTTGCCCACCGAACAATCCGTCCCGACGGCCAGCACCCGTTTGCCGCTGCGCTTAACGCCGCTAGCGATAGGGTATTCAACCGACGGCACCCGCACATCATGCAAGCTGCGCCCATGTTTTTCTGCGGCGGCGGCCAGATCGGGTTCGTTGCGCAACAGGTTGTGCAAGCCCGATGCCAGATCAAACCCCGCCTCGATCGCCTCGATCAACACGGCCTTCCATGCGGTGCTGATGATACCGCCCCGGTTTGCCACACCAATGACCAGCGTCTTGGCACCAGCGTTTTTCGCTTGCGCCAATGTCATGTCCGCAAGACCCAAGTCTGCCTTGCACCCGTCCATACGGAATTGAGCAACGGCGTTATCAGGCCGCCAGTCTTTGATTCCCTGCGCCACTTTGACAGCCAGTTGATCAGGCGCGTCGCCTAGAAAAAGAAGATAAGGTGTTTCGATCATTGTGACATACTCCGTCGGTTTGGCTTTGGTCCATTCTCGTGGCTTTACCTCGCAAAGGGGTTTCAATTTGCAGGCATATGCAAGAACTGATGCAAGAAATTTGCGTATATTTTCCGTTTAGCAGGATATTTGTGCATCCAAGATAAGCGGCTAATGCTGCAACTGCGAAATGATACTTGCGCGGCACGACGTAATTTAATAGCTGAACAATCAAGCAATTCGTAACTTTATTACTCAAGGAGCCTCCCTCATGAGCTTTCGCATCCAGCCTACCGCGCCCGCCCGTCCCAACCGTTGTCAGCTGTTTGGGCCCGGGTCGCGCCCCGCAATCTTTGAAAAGATGGCAAGCTCGAACGCCGATGTGATCAACCTTGACCTTGAGGACAGTGTCGCGCCTTCTGACAAAGACAGCGCGCGCCAAAATATCATCAAGGCGATCAGTGATTTGGACTGGGGCAACAAGCTTTTGTCCGTGCGTATCAACGGCCTCGACACCCCCTATTGGTACCGCGACGTGGTCGATCTGCTGGAACAGGCAGGCGAACGGCTGGACCAGATCATGATCCCCAAAGTCGGCTGTGCGGCTGATGTCTATGCCGTTGACGCGCTGGTCACGGCGATTGAAACGGCCAAGGGGCGCAGCAAGAAAATCTCGTTCGAGGTGATCATCGAATCTGCTGCCGGAGTTGCCCATGTGGAAGAAATCGCCGCATCCAGCCCACGTTTGCAGGCGATGAGCTTGGGTGCGGCTGACTTTGCGGCGTCTATGGGGATGCAGACCACCGGGATCGGCGGCACGCAGGAAAATTACTACATGCTGCATGACGGGGCCAAACATTGGTCTGATCCATGGCATTGGGCCCAAGCCGCAATCGTCGCGGCCTGCCGGACCCACGGCGTGCTGCCGGTTGATGGGCCGTTTGGCGACTTCTCGGATGACGAAGGGTTCCGGGCGCAGGCACGCCGGTCCGCGACTTTGGGCATGGTCGGAAAATGGGCCATTCATCCCAAACAAATCGCAATCGCAAACGAGGTGTTCACACCATCCGATGAAGCCGTCGCAGAGGCCCGCGAAATCTTGGCCGCGATGGAAGAGGCGAAAGCCAAAGGCGAAGGGGCCACGGTCTATAAGGGACGTCTGGTTGATATCGCCAGCATCAAACAGGCCGAAGTTGTTGTCCGCCAATCTGAAATGATCGCGGCACGCTAAGCTTATAGGCAAGGGGGGGGGGGGGGGGGGGGGGGGGGGGGGGGGGGGGGGGGGGGGGGG
>NZ_JBFEKM010000172.1:0-8502 GCF_041552635.1 Sulfitobacter sp. | reverse complement strand
TTTGCCGGTATCGCGTCCTGCAATGCCGGAATTTCCATACAATTTGCATGTATGCGCCGAAGGGTAGGATAAGATGTCATATCTACGTCAAACCGCACATTGTTCAGGACCTGAGCGTAGAGACATAGATCAGCCAGCCCGGCCGTGTCACCGTGACAAAACGCGCCTGTTTCAGGATCGGCTGTCAGGCGCTGTTCAAGTGCTGCAAGACCCGCACTGGCCCATTTACGGAACCATTGGGCTTTGCCCTCTGCATCGACGCCATATTCTGCTTCAAGATGCTTGAGGATCCGCAGATTGTTCACCGGATGGATGTCGAGCGCCACAATATGCGCCAGACTGCGCACACGCGCCCGCCCCCATGGGTCTGCGGGCAGCAGGGCGGGTTCCGGATAAACCTCGTCCAGCCATTCGATGATAGCAAGGGACTGCGGCAACGGGCCATGGGGTGTGACCAAGGTCGGCACCAGCCCCGAGGGGTTCAACGCCAGATGATCCGCGCTGGCCTGTTCGCCCTTGAGCAGGGACAACGGGATATAGTCGAAGGACAGCCCCTTGAGGTTCAGCGCCGCCCGGACCCGCACAGATGTGGAGGATCGGAAATAGTTATGCAGGGCAAGGTCGGTCATGCACGCGGGCCTATCGTGACCTCAAGCGTGCCGATGCCGTCAACACCGCCAGTGACCACGTCGCCTGCCACAATCGCACCAACACCGGCGGGCGTGCCCGTCATGATGATGTCACCGGGGGCCAGCGTCATGGACTGCGATAGGATCGACACATGTTCGCGCACCGACCAGATCAGTTCAGCCAGATCGGCGTCTTGCTTGATCTCGCCATTCACGGCCAGCCAGATACGCGCGGTTTCCACAGATGGCACATCGGCAATCGGCACGATCGGCGCGATGGGGGCAGAGTTATCGAACGCCTTGCCCCAATCCCACGGGCGGCCTGCATTCTTGGCCTCGTTTTGCAGGTCACGACGGGTCAGATCAATGCCGACGGATGCGCCCCAAACGTGATCCATTACGTCGGCCTCGGCGATATCCGCGCCGCCTTTGCCGATGGCGATAATCAGCTCGATCTCGAAATGCAGGTTTTCGGTCAGCGGCGGATAGGGAATGGTGCACGGCGTATCAAGCGCTGCATCGGCTGGCTTGGTAAAGAAAAACGGGGCCTCGCGCGTCGGATCTTTGCCCATCTCGATCGCGTGGGCCGCATAGTTCCGGCCGACGCAGAAAATACGGCGCACGGGAAACCGCGTATCCGACCCTTGAACGGCAAGGCTGGCTTGTTTCGGGGGGGTAAAGACATATGCATCTGACGACATGGGGCTGATCCTTTGAAAACCGTTTGCCCAATGGTTAGCGTTCAATCCCCGCCCCGTCACCTGCCAAGGATCAAACCTGCACTTTAATGCGCCGCAACCGCAGGGCATTTGTCAGCACGAACACCGATGAAAACGCCATCGCCGACGCGGCAAGGATCGGGGAAAGCAGGATGCCGAACAGCGGATATAGCCCCCCCGCCGCAACAGGGATCAATGCGACGTTATAGCCGAAGGCCCAGAACAGGTTTTGCCGGATGTTGCGCAATGTCTCGTGAGATACGGCGATGGCACTATTCACGCCCGTCAGACTGCCCGACATCAATACCACATCCGCCGATTCAATCGCGATATCGGTGCCTGTGCCAATCGCAATGCCCACATCAGCATGGGCAAGCGCGGGCGCGTCATTGATGCCATCACCGACAAAGGCAATCTTGCGATCCGTCCCGCGCAACCGGTCAAGCGCTGCAATCTTGCCATCGGGCAGCACGCCGGCCACAACGTGATCAATCCCCAAGGTCGCGGCGACGCTGCGCGCGGTCTTCGCATCATCGCCAGTGATCATTGCGACCTGCAAACCGCGGTCATGAAGTGCTGCAATCGCCGCCTTGCTATCGTCTTTGATCGGGTCGGAAATCGCGACCAGACCGGCCAATTCACCCTCAACAGAGACGTAAAATACGGTTTCACCCTGATTGGCCCGTTCGTCAAACTCTTGGGAAAACACTGCGGTTTCGATTCCGGCATCTTGCATCAGACGGGCATTGCCGATCTGAACCTTGGCACCTTCCACAACGGCTGTAACCCCCTGACCATTGATGGCCTGAAACCCTTCGGCTTGGGGCAGGGCTGCGCCCTTGGCAGCAGCAACAATGGCGCGGGCAATCGGGTGTTCCGACGATGTTTCGACCGCGGCGATCTGGATCAACAGGGCGTCACGGTCAAAACCGTTTGCCGGAACAAGGCCCGTCAACGCGGGGCTGCCTTTGGTCAACGTACCGGTTTTGTCGAATGCCACGATTTCAATACCGCTTAACGCTTGCAGCGCGTCACCTTTGCGAAACAGAACGCCCATCTCGGCGGCCCGACCGGTGCCCACCATGATCGAGGTCGGCGTGGCCAGACCCATCGCACAAGGGCATGCGATGATCAGCACCGAAACACCTGCGACAAGCGCATGCGACAGCACTGGCTCCGGTCCAAACACAGCCCAAACCAGCACGGTCAGCGCCGCCATCCCCAAGACAGCGGGCACGAACCACAAGGTCACACGATCTACTACCCCCTGAATGGGCAAGCGCGCGCCCTGTGCCTGCTGCACCATGCGGATGATCTGCGCCAATGTCGTATCATCGCCCACTGACGTCACATGACACCGCAGACTGCCGTCGCCATTGACGGTCCCGCCTGTTACGGACGCGCCGCCGGTTTTAAGCACCGGCATCGGTTCGCCGGTGATCATGCTTTCATCAATGCGAGATTCACCTTCGATGATCGTGGCATCGGTGGGCAGGCGTTCACCGGGGCGGATCAGAATTTCATCGCCGACGCGCAGCGCGCTGATATCGACATCCACCCAATCATTGCCCCGTTTGACCCGTGCGTGGTGCGGTTGCAGGCCGATAAGTTTCTGGATCGCGGCACCGGTACGGCCTTTGGCCCGCGCCTCAAGCCAGCGGCCCAGCAGGATCAGGGCAATGATGGCGGCGGCGGCCTCAAAATACACCTCGCGGGCGATGGCGGGCAAAAGCGACGGTAAGAACAGGACGACGGTAGAATAGGTAAACGCGGCCCCGGTGCCCAACGCCACAAGGCTGTTCATATCGGGCGCACCGCGCAAAAGCGCAGGGACACCGATAGCGTAAAACCGTCGCCCCGGCCCAAGGATCAGGATCGCTGTCAGGGCAAACTGGATCATCCAACTGCCCTGATGGCCAATCGTTTTGCCGATCAGCCCGTGCATGCCGGGGACCATGTGCGCGCCCATGGCCAACACGACGACGGGCAAGGCAAGCGCTGCCGCAATCGCAAAGGCCCGCCCGATTTCTTCGGTCTCTTCCCGCTTTGCGCTGGCGTGATCCTGGGTGGTTGTCTTTGTCGCCGCCGTCGCGGGATAGCCCGCGTCGGTCGCGGCTTTGGCCAGCGCTTCAACCGCGACGGTGCCATTTGTGACGGTCACTGTCGCCGTATCATCGGCAAGGTTCACGCTGACCTCGGTCACGCCCGGAACAGCACGCAGCGCTTTGTCTACCCTAGCGGCGCACCCCCCGCAGGTCATTCCCGAGACAGAAAGAGTTTTTATCTGATCCAACGCCATGGCGAGTATCCTTGATGGTTTGGACACTTATATATGCAGCAAGTTGCCGAACTTCATTGGGTCTGGCCAAATTTCTATCAGGCAATAACGCAAAAGGCCGATGCCTGCTGACGAAAAGCAAACACCGGCCAGATTTCTTACCGTCGTTTCCGACTACTTTTCGGCAGTAACTTCGGGTTCTTTCGGCTTTTCGCTGTCTTCTGGCGCGTCAACGATCAGCTCTGCTTCTTCGATGTCGGCGCGTGTGGCGACAGGTGGCTTGGCGTCAGCACCCGAGTTATCTTCGATCGCGCCAACAATCAGCGGCAACATCTGCACACCGCCGGGCATTGCGACCTCGGACATGGGCGGCGTTTTCCAGGCCAGCGTATCAAAGCTGTGGCAGTTGTCACAAATCGGCTTCCAGTTGGTGTGGATGTGCTGGCAATTGTCGCAAATCCACTGCGGGCCACGCGACACAGTCAACGCACGGGCAAGCCAGCCTTTGACGACAGTATCAGACGCGCCTTCGCCCCGTTCAATCGCTGCCATCAACGTGACAGAACGCGCCGTCGGATCGGTTTCGACCAGATCTCCCAAGGACCGCCGCGCTTGCGGAAAGTCTTCGTTGGCGATGTTCAGTTCGGCCAACAGCATCTTGGTTTCGGCATCGTCAGGCTGGGTCCGAGTGAGCGCCGTAAACCGTTTAAGCCGCTCTTTCGGGCTTTCGTTCGGTTCAATCGCGGCAAAAGCGCTGGCAAGGTCAGGGTGGGGATGAACGCTCCATGCTTTCTTCAGCAGACGCGCGGCATATTTGGGTTTTCCCTGTTCGATATAGCTGTGCGCCGCCATTACGGCAGCGGGGATCAGGTCAGGCGACAAACGGTTCGCTTCGATCGCCGCTTCGCGGGATTCGATGCTGTGGCCTTCGGTAAAGACATCTTTGGCCTCGGACAACGCCAGCACAGCGTCGCGACGCTTGTGGACATCGCGGGGCAGCTGGCCGTTCTTCAGCTTGATGTTCAGGGTCTCACGCGCGCCGGTCCAGTCTTCCTTCTCGGCTTGCAGCTTCAACAGAATGTCGCCTGTGTCTTCATGCTTGGGCTTTAGCGCGAACGCCTTTTCGGCCAATTTCAGCGCCGTATCGGTATCGCCTTCGGCCAGCTTTTGCTTGAGAATACCGCGCACGCCGACAAAGCGGGTGGATTCATTGGCCACCAGTTTCTTATAGGTTTCTTCGGCTTTGCGCTTGTCGCCCGCCATTTCTGCCGCTTGCGCGATCAGCAGGTTTGTCAGCTCGGGCCGTTCCAGATATTTATCCGCCTTCGCGGCTTTGGACAGGGCCAAACGCCCCTCTCCGCTTGCCAGTGCCATCAGACCTTCGGACAACGCCTCGTAGCCTTTGCGTTCACGGTTGCGGTCAAAATAACGCGACAGCGCGGTTTCATCGCCGTTCAGGAAATGCCAGACCGCGACCAGCAGCGAAATAATCTTGAGCACCAGCCAGAGCGCAATCACCAGCACGATGATCGCAATGACCGATTGCAGCGGGCCAAAACTGAATTCGGTCCCCATCACGGTAACCTGCAACCCGCCCGAACTTTCAAGCAAGAACCCAGCACCCCATGTCAGCGCAGCAATTGCCGCAACGAACACAACGATCTTAATCAGTGACCAAAGCATATAAATTTCCTTAGTTTGCCGTCAGGCGTTGTGTCAGGGTCTGTACGGCATCTTGTGCAGCTTGGCGGGCCTGCGCATCAGCAAGCCAGTCGCCCATCGGCGCTTTGGCCCCTTCGGGCAGCGCCTCGATCTCGGTTATGGCGTCCGCAAGGCGACCGTCACGCACGGCAGCCTCGGCACGCGACAAGATCGCATCGGGGTCATTGCCTTCACGGGGGGTCACAGACCGCGCACCCAGTTGATTTTTCAAAAAGCTGCCAATGCCGCCCGCTGTACCTGCGGGTGCTTCAGCCCGCGCTGCGGCCAAGGCCGCGCGGGATACATCAGGAAAACGGTCCTGCAAGTTGGCGCTGGTCGCCACACCCGTTTCAGCGGCATCGGTCAAAGCTGCGGGAATGTCTTGGACACCGCCAGCTTGCAAATCGGTGATTTCGGTCTGAAACGGCTGTCCCGTGGTCAGTGCCGCAACGATCCGCGCCACGGCAGATTGCGCTGTTGCAGCCCGTGCGGCTTGTTCAGTGGCCTCTTCGACGCTTAATGCATTATCAAGAAGCCGCTGGATCTCGTCCCTCTGCGTTTCAACGGATGTTGTCAGCGCGGCCAGTTCAGCTTCGAACGCCGAGGTATCGACCTGCGGTGCTTCGCCTGCGGCTGGCGCGGGGCGGTTCGCAATTTCATCAATCCGCGCAGTCAGCGCCGCAACGGATGCTTTGATCTCGTCCATCGCGGCCAGATCGGTCGCTGGTGCATCGGTTTCGGCTGGCGTTTTACCAAGCACGTCTTCAAGTGCCGCGATCCGCGCCCCTTGATCGGCCAGATCTGCGGCAACGGTATTTTCAGCCTCGCTGATCGCGCTAGTGTCCGTTCGCAGGCCTAAAACATTCATCTCGGCAGCGGCGAAGCCGATACCACCGGCAACAAGGCCGCCCAGAAACATGGGGAAAAACACGCTCTTGGGTTTCTCGGGCTTGGGTTGGCTAGGTGCAGGAGTGACAGATGGTTTTGAACCCTCGGCAGGTTTCGACGTTTCTTTAGAAATGTCTTTTGCTGCGGGTGCGTCAGGCTTCTTATCGGCAGCTTTAACGTCGGGCTTGGATGTGTGGCTGGTATCGGACATCGCTTTCACGTTGGGTGTCGCTGCAGTTGCGGCAGGGTCAGATTTGGGACCGCTATCCTTAGGTGCTGCATCTTTCGGGGCCGTATCCGGTTTGGCCGCTGATGCTGCAGATACCGTCGCGTCTTTTGTGGTTTTTGCCGCAGCAGAGGGTGTCACCGTATCCTTAGTACCGACATCTTTGGGCGCGGGTGAAGTTTCCTTGACCGATTTTGAGGCACTTGTCGTTTTTGCCGCAGTTTTTGGTGCGGTCTTGGGCTTGGCCGCCGCTACTGACGCCCGCGAAGCCGCGTTTTGCGTCGGTTTGTCACCGTCCGTGCTTGGTGTTTTCGCTTTTGCCACGCTTAAAACCTTTCCGATTCTGACATATCGTCAGTTGTTTTTTCAATCTTAGACGGCATGTGTGTCGATCTTCAAGCTAACCTGTCCCAATCAACCACAGTTTCAAGCACTAAACGCATCGAATTGGCCGTTGGTTCATCCGCAATCAAAAGTTGCTGCGGGTGTTTGTCGCCCAGCGCATCGGCGACGGCGGGGCTTAGGGCGATTACAATGACATGGCGCAGATCGTCGCATTCGCGGGCAAATTGCGTCGCAGTTCGGGGCGAAAACAAGGGGGCGATGCAAGGTTTACCCCCGGTTAGGGCGCTTTTGGCCTGCGGGGTCAGGGGCAAAAGCGTTTGATCATAGACGTTGACCGCCGTTGTTTTGATCCCTGCGCCGGACAGGCGTCGGGCGATGTCACCGCGTTGATGTTGCCCAGATATGTGCAGCAATGGCCCTTTTGGGCGCTTGTTGATCACAGCTTCTATCAATTCATCGGCGGTTTGCCCAAGCATTTGCGCGCGCCAACCATTCGCCTCGGCTGCTTGGGTCGTTTTGGCACCGACACAAAACGCCGTGCGACCACCCCCCTCGGGGGCAAACGCCGGTCCGTTTGCGGATGTAAAGATCACCCCATCAATGCCCTGCATATCAACAGGCGTGCCTGTCCCTGATATCCGCAAAAGCGGGCTGATCAGAACCGTGAACCGCGCCAAAAGGACAGGTGCAATCATGTCCAGAAATGCATATGCATTCGGGGCAGGCCGGGTCAGGATCAGCACGGGCTTGTTCATTTGGCAGCGGGGCCCCAAGGATTGTTCCACTTGCCTCAAGGTGTTACTTGGCACTGATCACCCTTGCAACGGAAACGGCTATGATAGTTCTCGGATTGGAAAGCAGCTGCGATGATACCGCCGCCGCGATTGTAAGCCATACACCGGGGCAACGTGCCAAGGTGCTGTCTTCTGTCGTGGACAGCCAAACCGATCTGCACGCGGCTTTTGGCGGCGTTGTTCCAGAAATTGCCGCCCGCGCCCATGCCGAAAAGCTGGACCTATGCGTCGAGGAAGCGTTGTCAAAAGCGAGCCTGACACTGGCAGATATCGACGCGATTGCCGTGACTGCCGGACCGGGGCTGATCGGTGGCGTCTTGTCCGGCGTGATGTGCGCCAAGGGGCTGTCTGCCGCGACAGGAAAACCGCTTTATGGTGTGAATCACTTGGCGGGGCACGCCCTGACACCGCGCCTGACCGATGATGTGGCCTATCCCTATTTGATGCTTTTGGTGTCTGGGGGGCATTGCCAGTTCTTGCTGGTGCATGGGCCCGACCGTTTTGAACGGCTTGGCGGCACGATTGATGATGCCCCCGGCGAAGCGTTTGACAAAGTCGCGCGGCTGATTTCACTTCCCCAGCCTGGCGGGCCTGCGATTGAACAAGCCGCATTAAACGGTGATCCTAAACGCTTTGCCTTTCCGCGCCCCCTGCTGGACCGGCCAGATTGCGACATGTCATTTTCCGGTCTCAAGACTGCAGTTTTGCGGGTTAGAGATAAGATTATCGCTGAGAAAGGCGGGCTGACACTTCAGGATCAAGCTGACTTGGCCGCCGGATTTCAGGCCGCTGTCGTTGATGTCATGGCAGAAAAGACCCGTCGCGCGCTAAGGCTGTATCTGGAACATGCGCCCGAAACCCGCAGCCTGTGTGTGGCGGGCGGCGTTGCCGCAAACAGCGCCATTCGCGCAAGGTTAGAGAC
>NZ_JBFEKM010000171.1:0-8580 GCF_041552635.1 Sulfitobacter sp. | reverse complement strand
CCGATTTCCGTATCGGGCGCGATTTTGAAGTGACCGGGCGCGGGCGTCAGGATCGACAAACGGTGTTGGTCCGACAGGTACATCAGCTCGTAGACATCATCCAGCAGCAGTTCGGACGCGAATGACAGCGTATCGCCCATGTTCGCCCCGTCGGTCGCCTTGAAATGCGCTGCGCGGTAGACTGGAACGCTTTGAGGCGGAGCAGAGCGCGAAACCGTCATGTGCTGATAACCTTCGGGACAATATGAAAATCATTACCTGTCAGAATGAGATAGGAATGTGACAGGTTCGGGTCAAGCGTTGGGTCTTTTGCTGGCACAGGTCCATCCCGTAATGCTAGGTCATGTCCAACATGTAAGGGAGAATTACAATGGATCTGGGAATCAAAGGTAAACGCGCACTGGTTTGTGCATCCTCCAAGGGGCTGGGGCTGGGCTGTGCCGAAGCGCTGGCCGAAGCCGGGGTTGATCTGGTGATGAACGCGCGCGGTGCCGAGGCGCTTGAGGCCGCAGCCGAACATATCCGCCAAGACTACGGCGTCAATGTGATCACGGTGGTTGCCGATATCGCGACCGAAGCGGGTCAAAAGGCCGTGCTGGATGCTGTCGGCCAGATTGACATTCTTGTGAACAACGCAGGCGGACCGCCTCCCGGCATGTGGCATGATTGGGACCGCGAGGATTTCATCAAGGCGCTGGACGCCAACATGCTGGCCCCCATCGCGATGATCAAAGCGCTGGTGCCTGCGATGATGGATCGGGGCTGGGGCCGCGTCGTCAACATTACCTCGCAATCGGTTCGCGCGCCGATTGGTGTCTTGGGCCTTAGCAACTCGGCCCGCACGGGCCTGACCGGCTATGTGGCGGGGACCTCTCGGCAAGTGGCGGGCAAGGGCGTGACCATCAACAACCTGCTGCCCGGCATCCACGCCACCGACCGCGCCGATGCGCTGGACGGCAATGTGGTCAAGCAAAAGGGCATCACGCTGGAGGAGGCCCGCACCGAGCGCGCAGCGGGCATCCCGGCGGGACGCTATGGCACGCGACAGGAATTCGGCGCAGCCTGTGCGTTTTTGTGTTCGCAACACGCCGGTTTCATCGTCGGACAGAACCTGCTGCTGGACGGCGGCGCGACCAATCTGACGATGTAAGCACTGCCACGATAGGAATCGCCACAGCGGCACGGGCTTCATTCCGCAAGCCCGTGCCGCTTTGCCGTCGGCAATTGCTACAATAGATCACAATCGCGACAGGCAAAGGTTGTCCAGATGGCGTGGACCCCAAGCCTCGGCTACGTCTTGGTCAATTCTTAAACAAAGGTAGCCACGTATGAACCCCGTTATCCTGTTCGCTGTTTTTGGTGCCATCATCGTGGCCAGCCTGCTGGTCGCACCGCGCCGCGCCTCGATCGAGGGGTTCTTTGGCGGCATGACATCTGCGGGCCGTGCGCCCGGCCTTTGGACGCTTGTGCTAAGTCAGGTGACCACGTGGATTTTCGCACGCTCGCTGATGAACGCAGCCATTCTGGGCTACTACTACGGGATCGCGGGCACCTTGGCCTATGCTGCCTACTATGGGTCGTTCCTGACAGGGGGCTTTATCGTGGGCCGCCTGCGCGAGACGGGGTCGATGTCGGTCCAAGACTGGCTTGGCACGCGTTTCGGGGCTGCGGGCAACGGGTGCTACAATCTGGTGATCGCGCTGCGCCTTTTGTCCGAAGTGTTTGCCAATCTGCTGGTGGTGGGCCTGATTTTTAACGCCGTACTGGCAGGTAGCGGTACGGCTGCAATCTTGATCGTTGCCGTTGTCGGACTGGCCTATTCCGCGTGGGGCGGGCTGTCTGCGGCATTGCGCACGGATGTGTTGCAGATGGTGGTGTTTCTAATCGTCTTCGGCGTCGCGTTCGTATTTCTGGTCGCCAGCCCCGGTTTCGATCTGGGCGCAGTGGTCACGGCATCTGGCACAGCGGGCAGCTATAACGGCTGGGTCTTGCTGGTGGTGGCCTTGTTGCAGGTGTTCTCGTACCCCGCCCATGATCCGGTGATGATGGACCGCGGGTTTATCGCCGACAAGGATACGACGCGCCGGTCATTTATCCACGCATTCTGGATATCGACCCTGTGCATCATCGGCTTTGGCTTTTTCGGCATTCAGGCCAGCCTGACAGGTGCCGAATACGAGGGCGAATTGATTGGCACATGGGCCACCATGTTCCCCGCGTGGGTGTTTGGCGCGTTGATGATTTCGCTGCTGGTCTCGGCGCTAAGCACGTTGGATTCGGCACTGGCATCCGCCGCGCGGCTGGTGGTGGAAGAACTAAAACTGGCCCCGCGCAGTCTGAATGGCGGGCGCATTGTGATGCTGGGCTTTATGGTCGCAGGCACTGCTTTGACGCTTTGGGGCAATGCGACGTTGTTTGATGCGGTGGCCGTGTCCGGCACCGCGTCGATGTTCCTGACGCCTGTCTTGATCGTCGGGCTGGTATTGGGGCGGCAAATCGCGCTTTGGTCCTATTTCGTCGCGTTCGGGGCCGCAATGCTGGGGGCTGTTGCCTATTTCGGACGGGGATGGTCAACATTTGCGGCGATCCTGCCCGAGGGGCATAAATACGAACAGCTTCTGATGATCTGTGTCGTTGTTTTGGTCGCAGGATTTGCGGCGGTGCTTGCGGGCGCGCGGCGGGGCTGATAGCGGTCGTACCCGAGCGAATTGATCGGATAAGACTGTAGCCCATGACGGAAATCCAGCCTCGGCTTGAAATCAAACACCTCAAGCGCAGCTATGGCGGCCGCGCTGTCGTTGACGACGTGAGCCTGCGGATCATGCCGGGGCAGGTGACCTGTTTGCTGGGGCCTTCGGGCTGCGGTAAATCCACCACCCTGCGGATGATCGCAGGCGTCGAAATGCAAGACAGCGGCACGATCCATGTCGATGGCAGCCTGATCTGCGACACTGTTTTCCGGATCCCGCCTGAGCGGCGCGAGATCGGGTTGATGTTTCAGGACTTTGCGCTGTTCCCGCACCTAAGCGTGGCCGATAATGTGGGCTTTGGCCTCAAGACGGGCACCAAGGCAGAGCGGCGCGCGCGGGTTGAGGAATTGCTGGAACGGGTTGACCTGCTGCGCTTTATCGACGGCTACCCCCATCAATTGTCAGGGGGCGAACAACAACGTGTGGCACTGGCGCGTGCGCTTGCACCGCGCCCCAAAATCATGCTGATGGACGAGCCATTCTCGGGCCTTGATAACCGCTTGCGCGACGATATCCGCGACGAAACGCTTGGTATCCTCAAGGAGGAAGGCACTGCCGTCTTGCTGGTCACCCACGAGCCGGAAGAAGCGATGCGGATGGCCGATGAAATCGCACTGATGCGCGACGGCAAGATCGTCCAACAAGGCGCGCCGTATAACGTTTATACCCGCCCCATCGACCGCGCGTCGGTGGCGTTTTTCTCGGATGCGAATGTGTTGCGCGCCGAGGTGTCCGGTGCTTTGGCGCATACCCCATTTGGCCGGTTTCTGGCCCCCGGTGTGCCCGATGGCACGCAGGTCGATATCGTGTTCCGCCCCCAGCATGTGCGGATTGATTTTGACCGTGGCGGCAAGGGGCCGCTTCCGACGGCGACAGATGGCACGGCAGCGCGGGCCGTCGTGTCGCGGGCGCGGTTCATGGGCAATGAAAGTCTTGTGGAGTTCGTGATGGACCATGACGGCAGCAGTCTGCGCGCCACGGTACCCAACGTATTTTTGCCGCAACCCGGTGCGGTGATGTGGCTGACGATCCGGCGCGACCGCTGTTTCGTGTTTCCGGCAACCTGAAAGGGCATCTGATGCAGACATTGATGGTGGAATTCGGCATGGGGTCGTCGTTGCGCCGCGCCGATTATACGCAGGCCGCCGAACGCGCCGTGCGCGATGCGCTGTGGCATAATTCGATCAATCTGGCTGAGCTTTTCGACTTTGATAAATCAGCGATGAAGATCACGCTGGATGTGGGCGTGCAGCGGCCTGATCAGGTGGATGCAGAGGTGCTGCGGGCAGTGTTCCCTTATGGCGATGTCACAGTGAACGTGCAGCGGGGCGGCCTCGATGTGCCGCGCCCCGAGGGCGAGGGTAACCCGACGATCATGGCGAATGTGGCGCTGTCCGTGGCCTTTGATATGGAGCGGGCAGATGACTGAGCAGCGTATTATCATAGAAATGGGCATGGGCAATGATCTGCACGGCATGGACTATACCAAGGCCTGCGCCCGCGCGATCGAAGACGCGCTGCGGCATTCATCCTTGCCGTTGTTCGGGGTGCTGGACTTGGCCCATGATGCGATGCGTGTACAGGTGACTGTCGCGGTGCAGGAACCCGACTTGGTTGATATTGATGCGCTGGCGGCTAAACTGCCGCGCGGGCACGCGCAAGTGCGTGCGGTATTTGGCGGGTTGAATGTGCCCAGCGGGGACGAGGTGATTGTCGTCGCACAGGCCAGTGTCGAGGCGTTTTTGCCCAAGCAGAACGGCTGGCGGTTGCGGGACGCGTCGTAAAAGAGATTTAATGCCTTCGGCGAGGATTTTTTCCATTTGGAATTAGCCGCGCGGCGTGAAAAGTGCCGGCAAGGCGTCTGCATTTTCGATCAGGTCAAGGCGCAGGGACGTATCTTTGTTCTCGGTCTCGTCCCAGCCTTTCAGGATCCAGCTGCGCGCGTGATGTTCAAGTGACGCGGGATGCAGGATGAGACTGCGCAAGGTTTCGTCGGGGCTGTTATAGACAATCTTGAGCTTTTGGCGCGCACGGATCGCTGCGCGCAGGATCGGAAGATGCCCCATGCCGCGCGCTGCGTTGGCAAAGGGGTGTTCGATATGTTGCCAGTCGGCGGCCTGCTGCGCCCCCTCAAGCGGCAAGCATGCGTCGATTTTAGATGCCAGCGTGGCTGCGGCAGACTTTAGGTCGGGGTCGGTGGTTTCCAGCACAATTGCCAGCGCGAGTTGTAGGGCTTCGATTTCGGGGTCGGTCAAGGTCAGTGGTGGCAATGTGGTCGCCCGGTCAAGCCGATACCCGACACCGCGCGTTCCGGTCACGGGCACGCCTGACGACTGCAACCGCCCGATATCACGGTAGAGCGTGCGCAAGGACACGTTCTGCGCCGCGGCGAGATCTTCGGCGCGGTGCAGGTTATGGTCGCCCAGGGTTGTGAGCAGGGCAAAAAGGCGATCGGTGCGGCGCATAGGGCCTTTTTGCAGATGCCTGTGCAAACATCAATGATACTGTCAAAAATATGTCAGTTGTGGCCAACGCTAGCGCGCGGGGCCGAGAAACTGAATGCGGTAGGGGATTTTTGCGTGCTTTGCGCTTCAAGCTGCGCAGAGGCAGGCGTAGAAAAGTCGGGAATGGGGCGCCTAGACAGCGTCTGAATGATTTGTTTGTGGAGAAACTTATGCTAAACAATATTGGCCTTCCGGGTCTTCTGCTAATCGCCGTTGTTGTGCTGGTGCTTTTTGGGCGCGGCAAGATTTCCAGCCTGATGGGTGAAGTCGGCAAAGGCATCACCAGCTTTAAAAAGGGCATCAACGAAGGCGAAGAAGAGCAGAAGAACACCAACAGCGATGACACAGCCGAGCTGTCAGCCGATGCGCCAGCAGTGACGGACGTGAAGACCGACAAGGACCGGGTGTAACCGAACATGTTTGATTTGGGGTGGTCCGAGTTATTGATCATTGGCGTCGTCGCGTTGATCGTGGTGGGGCCAAAAGATCTGCCGATCTTGTTTCGCAAGGTGGGGCAGTTCGTGGGCAAGGCCAAGGGCATGGCACGAGAGTTCTCGAGTGCGATGAACGATGCGGCGGATGATACGGGCGTGCGCGAAATATCGTCGGGGTTGAACAAATCCCTCAAGGCAGCGACCAACCCGCTTGGGACGGCGATGGACGGTGTAAAATCAGCGACCAAATCGCTGACTGACATCAACCCCGATAGTGAGACCGGCAAATTGGCCGCTGAACGCGCAGAGAATGCGAAGAAGATGCAAGCCGTGCGCGAGCGCACCATCGCCGAGCGCAAGGAGCGTGAAGCGGCCGATGCGGTTGCGGCACCGGATGCCACCGTTGCCAAGGCTGATGCCCCTTCAAAACCAGCGGTCAAGAAGGCCCCTGCAAAGAAGGCCCCAGCGAAACAATCAGCTTCCAAAGGGGCTGCTGAAGCCAAGCCCGCAGTTCCCAAAAAGCCCGCAGCCAAAAAACCGGTCGCCCCTAAACCGGTCGCCCCTAAACCGGCTGCCCCTAAAGCTGCGGCACCCAAGAAACCGGCAGTCAAGAAAACTGCGGCGAAAAAGCCGGCAGCAAAGAAAAGTGACACATGAGCACCAGTGACGACATCGACGACAGCGCCGCCCCGCTGATCGAGCATTTGGCAGAGCTGCGGACGCGGCTGATCCATTCCGTGATCGCGTTTATCATCGGTATGGTGATCTGTTTTACGATCTGGAACCCGATCTTTAACTTTCTGACCCACCCTTTGTGTTCGGCCATGGCCGAGCGGGGACAAGAGGATTGCGGGCTGATCCTGATCAAGCTGCAAGAAGGTTTCTTTGTTGCGATCTCGATCTCGCTTTTGGGTGGGTTGGTGTTGGGGTTTCCCTATATCAGCTACCAGTTGTGGCGGTTCGTGGCACCGGGGCTGTACAAAAACGAAAAGGGCGCGTTCCTGCCGTTTCTGATTTCCAGCCCACTGATGTTCTTTCTGGGCGCGGCATTTGCCTTTTATGTCGTCACGCCGCTGGCGTTCGACTTTTTCCTTGGCTTCCAGCAGGCGGGCACGCTTGTGGGGGACGGCGACGGTGAAAACGGCATCGCGGCGATCGCGTTCCAAGGGTCTGCGCAAGAATACCTGAGCCTGACGATCAAATTCATTGTGGCCTTCGGGCTGTGTTTCCAGCTGCCTGTTCTGCTGACCTTGATGGGTAAGGCGGGCTTGGTCAGCGCCGAGGGCCTTGGCAACGTGCGTAAATATGCCGTTGTGGGGATCCTGCTTCTTGCTGCTTTGGTAACGCCGCCGGATGTGATCACGCAGGTGATCCTGTTCGTGGTTGTTTATGGCCTATACGAGATTTCTATCCTTCTGGTCCGCCGGGTTGAGACCAAACGCGAGGCAAAGCTGCGCGAAGAGGGATATTATGACGACGAAGATGAAGATCCGATGATGGCTGAATTCGACGAGGATGACCTCAAGTGATCGACGACCCCATGGACCGCATCGCAGCGGCGCTCGAGAGGATCTCTCCTCCGCCGCTGCAAGCACCTGATTTTGACGCGGCAGGCGCATTCGTCTGGCACACGGGGCCAGACCATCTGGCCCCGGTGCACAAGGTCAGCAAGGTCGACCTGGCTTTGTTGATCGGGGTGGACAGGGCGCGTGATACGCTGCTGGCGAATACCACCCAGTTCGCGGCGGGATTGCCCGCAAACAACGCCCTATTGTGGGGGGCGCGGGGCATGGGAAAATCCAGTCTTGTCAAAGCGGTACATGCCCATGTTCATGCGACCCACGGCAATCTGCGCATTGTCGAATTACAGCGCGAAGATTTGCCATCAGTGGGGCGTTTGCTGAACCTTTTGCGTCATGCGCCGCAGCGGTTTATCCTGTTTTGCGACGACCTGAGCTTTGGGCATGATGATGCTCATTACAAATCGCTCAAGGCGGTACTGGACGGCGGGATCGAAGGGCGGCCCGATAATGTCGTGCTTTATGCGACGTCAAACCGCCGCCATCTGATGCCCCGCGATATGATTGAAAACGAACGTGGATCGGCGATCAATCCTGCCGAAGCAGTCGAGGAGAAAGTCTCCTTGTCCGATCGCTTTGGTTTGTGGCTTGGGTTCCACCCCTGCGACCAGCAGCAGTATCTTGAGATGATCCACGGCTATTGCGATGCCCACGGTGTCAGCATTGATGACGATACGCTGTACGCCGAGGCGATTGAATGGCAGGCCACGCGCGGATCCCGGTCGGGGCGCGTGGCGTGGCAGTATTTCGTGGATCTGGCGGGACGCCGGGGCGTCACGCTGTAATCCTGCTCAAAGGCTAGTTCAGGTAAGGGGTCGGATCAACGCTGTCGAACCCGTTGCGTACCTCGAAATGAACGAATGCATCGTCGCCGGCACGCAGCTTGGCGATGGGTGCGCCTTTGGATACGCTGTCACCTTTGGCCACGCTGACATTGCTGACATTGGCATAGACCGTCAGCAGGTTGTCAGGATGGCGGATGACGACAATCGGGATGCCATCGGCGCTTTTGGTGATGGCGGCCACGGTCCCGCTGTCTGCCGCTTTGACGGCGGCCCCCGGTGTGCCTTTGATGTTGATGCCTTCGTTCTTGCCCTTGGAATAGGCGCGAATGATGCTGCCCTGAACAGGGGCGATCATGCGCCCGGTCGAGGTTGGCTTGGTTGTTTTTCCCACATCGGCCACGGGTTTCGTCGCGGCGGGGGCAGGTGCGCTTGCGGCTGGCGTGGGCGTTGTATCAACCGGCGGCAGCGGCTTGGCAGCACTGGGCGGGGTTGGCGTTGGCGATCCTGCCCCCGGCAGTGTGGCAGTT
>NZ_JBFEKM010000170.1:0-8686 GCF_041552635.1 Sulfitobacter sp. | reverse complement strand
GCGGGATGAAATACACTTAGCTGGCCTTCCCATTGGCTTAGCGCGCCTGAAATCAGCGGAATGCCGGCAGCCACACAGGCGCGGTTGACCAGATAGCGGGTTTCGAAATTGTCAGTGCCATCCAGCACAAGATCATAATCCCCAATCAGGTCTGCGGCGATCTCTTCGTCTAGACGACGGTGATAGGGGCGCACGGTGACAAAGGGGTTCTGCGCCTCCATCTCGGCTTGCGCGGAAAAAACTTTGGGCATGCCGATGGCGCTGTCTTTGTGGATCACCTGACGTTGCAGGTTCGCATTTTCAACCGTGTCATCATCGACCACGCCAATGGTGCCCACCCCAGCCGCCGCAAGATATTGCAGCACCGGTGCGCCAAGGCCGCCAGCACCAATCACCAGAACCTTCGCATTCTTTAGCGCCTTCTGACCCGCTCCTCCAACCTCGCGCAGGACAATGTGGCGGGCATAGCGGTTCAGTTCGGTTTCAGAAAATGCGCCGCTTTGCGCGGGCTTATCGGCTTGTGGCCGCGTCCGGGCACGCAAGCGGTTCAGACCCCAACGATAGCCAAGGATAATCAGAATGGCCCCGGTCAAAAGCAGCCAAGGTGCAGCACTGCCCCCTGTGGCGATCCGCAAGGGATGCTGGGCAGGCAGCAGCAGGTTCAAGCCGATCACCGACCCGAACAACGCGCCCAAAAGCTTGAACCGCATGTCACGCGGCTGCCCCATTGCAGCGCCTGCAAACCAGATGACAGCAGCAAGAATAAACACTAACAGCATCAAGATGCTCCGCTTTTCAAAAGACTGAATAACTGTTTTTCGTCTCGGCGCATGGGCCCCCGCACTGTTTTACTGTCGCTCGTTATCAAAATAGGAACCTAAGCTATTTTCCGCCGACCCCAACCCAAAACGACACGCAGCAAGACAGGTTTAAACCACCCGTTGCCCTGCGGCCCCGTTTTGACCCGAAAAGATTGACCTTTAGCCTATTTCAACCCTGTCGACCCGAACCCGCCAGCGCCCCGTGCACTGTCAGAAAGTTCAGAAACCTCGACACATTCAAAGCGCCGCACATCCGCAATCACCGCCTGCGCAATACGGTCCCCATGGCTGATCGTGAAGGGGTCCGCCCCAATATAATAAAGCCCGACCATCACAACCCCGCGATAATCCTCATCCACGGTACCCGGCGCATTGGGGATCAAAAAACCGTGCTTCAACGCCAAACCAGACCGCGGTCTGATCTGCATTTCAGTCCCGCGCGGGATTTCAACACAAAACCCGGTCGAAATAAGGCTGATCTGCCCCGTTTCAAAGACCAAGGGACCGTTCGGCAAATATGCCCGCAGATCCATCCCCGCAGCACCCGCAGTGGCATAGCCGGGCAAAGGCAAACTGTCATTCCCCGCCACACGCTTGAACCTGACTTCAGACATCGCTCACCCCTTCGGCCCTTGTCCGACCGCTTGTTTCCAAATGGTAAAAAATCCTCGCCGAAGGCATAGAATCTTCTTAACCCAACGCCTCGGCGATCCGGGCGGCCAATTGCTTTGCAACCTCATCCTTGCTCATGCGCGGCCAGCTTTCGGCCCCGTCAGCATTGATCAGCACAACCGCATTTTCCGTCCCCCCCATGATGCCCGTCGCTGGCGATACATCATTTGCAACGATCCAGTCACAGCCCTTGCGCAACCGTTTTGCCGTGGCGTTTTCGACCACATCGTTGGTTTCAGCAGCAAAGCCCACGACCAGCTTTGGCCGGTCTTCTTTCAAATGG
This sequence comes from Sulfitobacter sp., assembly GCF_041552635.1. Lineage (GTDB taxonomy): Bacteria > Pseudomonadota > Alphaproteobacteria > Rhodobacterales > Rhodobacteraceae > Sulfitobacter. The sequence goes on along the minus strand of NZ_JBFEKM010000170.1, from coordinate 6,910 downwards.
CTTACCGCCTTTAGGATGTCGGGATTTTCAGCGAACTCAAGCGTGGGCAAGCCGTCTTTCGACTTTTTCAATTTCCGGTCGCTGGCACTTGTCACACGCCAGTCGGCGACGGCGGCGGCAAAAATACCGGCATCCACCGGCAAGGCCGCCTCGACCGCCGCTTGCATCTGCAATGCTGTCTCGACCCGGATCACCTGCACACCGTCCGGTGGCGGCACATCGGCGGGGCCAGTGACAAACACAACTTCTGCACCCAAATCGGCCAAGGCCCGTGCAATCGCTGTCCCTTGCGCCCCCGAAGACCGATTGGCGATATAGCGCACCGGGTCAATCGGTTCATGCGTGGGCCCCGACGTCACCAAGATGCGTCGCCCTTTCAGCGGGCCAGCCGCCAGATGCCCCTCAATCGCCGCGACGATTTCAAGCGGTTCAGACATCCGCCCCGGCCCGAATTCACCACAGGCCATATCGCCGTTGTTCGGGCCGATCACTTTGATCCCGTCACCCTGTAAAATGGCCAAATTCCGCTGTGTCGCGGGATGGTCCCACATGCGCACATTCATCGCAGGCGCGATCAAAACGGGCGTGTCCGTGGCCAATAACAAAGTCGACGCAAGATCATTCGCCAGCCCGCCCGCCATCTTGGCCATCAAGTCCGCCGTCGCCGGGGCCACGACCACCAGATCGGCCACGCGGCTTAGCTGGATATGACCCATCTCGGCCTCGTCCCCCAGATCAAACAGATCGCGGTACAGCTTTTGTCCGGCAAGGGCGGCCACAGAAAGCGGGGTAACGAATTCTTCGCCAGCGCGGGTCAACACCGGGGTCACATCCGCGCCGCGTTCGCGCAAGCGGCGGATCAGGTCAAGGGATTTAAACGCCGCAATGCCGCCCCCGATGATCAACAGAATATGTTTTCCAGCCAGCATGTTCGGCCCCTTTTTCACGTCAGTCGCCCAGACCATAGGCCCGTCACCGCCGTTCTGCCAGCCCCATCAGTTCTTGCGAAACGCGTCGCACGGGTCGGCGCGCGGGACGGAGGCAGAATCCAGCACCAGATCAAAACCACCCTCTGGTTCCTGCCCGTCTTCGCCTTGACCGATTGCAACAGTCACTGTTTCAGCTGACACTAGGCCAAGCATCGCCGGCACGCCCCAGTCCTTGCGTGCATGTCCGTTTCCGGTAATCACAACCACTGGCCCACCCGTCTCCTCCAGCGCTTGCAGCGCAACTTGCGCCAGTCTGGCATCCCGCAAGCGCTGGACATCCACCATCGCGGGCAGCAGGTCTTTTGGCAAAGCGTCACAATGTGCAGCCATCTGCAACGCTTCGCGCGCCGCCTGCATATCCGCACCAACAGGTGTGTCTAGCCCAAACAAATCTGCCTGCGCACCGAAGGTCGCAGCAACACCGTCTGTCATCGCATTTCGCGCCGCGCCTCGCGGTACCGCAGCACCAAAAACCTTGGCGTCGCCGGATGCCCGAAAAACTGGATAGTACATCGCAAAATCCGGCCAGCCAGCCGCATTCCAGCCCAACGCGGCCTCGAGTGCGTCCTGTTCAAGCACCGAAGAAGCATCAAGCAAAGCTGCTTGTTCACCCGTCAGCATCTCGTAAACAACCGCCGTCGGCTTTAGCCGTGAGACGATATCGGCCTGAACCAGATGATGCGCCGGGTTGTCATGGGTTTCGCCAATTACAACGATTTGCGCAGACGAAAGCACCGCCTGATGATTATCATCAAGCGGTGCCGCGATAGCCGCAGAACTGAAAAACGCAATGGCTAGAAACAGCGCCCTCACATCAGGAAATGATGAACTTCGGTTGATTGAGTCTCGAGCGTTTTGCGCATTTTCGCAAATGCCGCTGCCTCAAGCTGGCGCACGCGTTCCTTAGACAGCTTCAGTTCTTGGCCAAGGCTCTCAAGTGTGCGCGGCTGGTCGCGTAATTTCCGTTCACGCACAATGAACTGTTCGCGATCATTCAGCGCCTGCATCGCGCCCAACAGCCAATTGCGCAATGTCGCGGTGTCATGGCTTTCCTCGACACGCTCGGCTGCTTGCGCGGTATCATCTACCAGCGCGTCGATCCATTCACGCCCCTCATCCTCCGACGACTGGGTCGCATTCAGGGAATAATCCGATCCTGACAAGCGCCCTTCCATCATCTCGACGTCATGCATCGGCACGCCAATCTCGGTCGAGATCATCTGCCGCAACTGGTGCCGGTCCAGCGTTTCACCGGCTGCCTGCGCTTCACGCTCAAGACGGGCCTGCACACGGCGCATGTTGAAAAACAGGGATTTCTGTGATGACGTCGACCCGGTCCGAACCATCGACCAGTTACGCATTACATGGTCTTGAATGCTGGCTTTGATCCACCAAACCGCATAAGTCGAAAACCGCACGCCGCGGTCAGGGTCGAACTTGTCCGCGGCTTTCATCAATCCCAAACCAGCTTCTTGGATCAAGTCGTTCATCGGCGCGCCGTATCGCTTGAACTTGCCAGCCATTGAAATCGCAAGACGCATATATGCATTTATCAGACGGTGCAGCGCTTCTTCATCACGTTCGTCACGCCAAGCATATGCCAGCTTCAGCTCGGTCTCGGCATCCAAAAGCTCTGCTTTCATTGCGGTCCGGGTTAAAGAAAACTCGCGTGCTGGTGTAAGTGGCATGGTGTTAATCCCCTAATGTGACTACGCAATTACTTTTTGTATTCTTTACCAAACGTCCGTCCTGCCCAATTGGTTCATATTTTTCTCAAAAAAATTTGTGTTTCGGGCAAGCCGCACTAAGCGTGCGCACGAATTGCCCAAGAATCTCTTTGTTATCATTCACTTTTGGATCCTGTGACGGCCCTAGCCCAACTGCATCTGCAATCCTTTGACTTTGGGGTATGCAGGCTATCTAGTGGTCTCCGGTCGGCAACGGCCGCAGATTCAAAGGACGGTTTCATGACAATCTGGCACTGGGTCCGGCATGGCCCAACCCACGAAAAAACGATGGTCGGCTGGCGCGATGTTCCGGCGGACCTGTCGGACAAAGAACAGATCGCGCGGCTTAATGCGCATCTGCCAGATGACGCGCTGCTGGTGTCTTCCGACTTGATCCGCGCCATCGCCACGGCAGATGTTTTAACGCATCGTACCCGCAATCGCCTACCCCATGATCCCAACCTCAGAGAGCTGGATTTCGGTGACTGGGACGGGCTTCATGCCAAAGATGTGTCCGATTTGCACCCCGAGCTTAGCTGGGCCTATTGGACCACGCCCGGTGATATCGCCCCGCCAAATGGTGAAAGCTGGAACCAAGCCGCCCGCAGGATCAATGCAGCCGTCGACAAACTGAACACGGCCTATCCAAATGCGCATATCATTGCGGTGGCCCATTTCGGCGCGATTTTGACACAGGTGCAGCGCGCACTTGGTGTCGGACCAAAGGACGCGATGGCCCATAAGATTGATAACCTGTCGACCACCGAAATTCATTTCGGCAAAGATGGATGGCAAGTGCCCAAGATCAATCATACGCCATAAGCGCATTACCCATGATTTCGGAATTGCGCTTTCGGATCACCGTAGGCTAAGTTTCTCCGCATGACATATGATCTTTATATCGGTGATAGAACCTTCTCCAGCTGGTCTTTGCGCGGCTGGCTGATGCTTGAAAAATTCGACTTGCCCTATAGCAGCCACATGATCGGGCTGTATGGCGGCACGATGGCTCAGGATATGGCCCCGCTTGCCCCCGCAACCTTGGTGCCTGCGCTACAGCTCCCCGATGGCGAGGTTATTGGCGAAACTCTGGCCATGGCCGAGACGTTGGCAGAACGTCATCCCGACAAACACATGTGGCCCACAAACCCGTCCGCACGGGCGCGGGCAAGATGGCTTTGTGCGGCGATGGTGTCCGGATTTTCCGCCTTGCGCAATGAATGCCCGATGCAGCTGCAACATGTGAACAAGGGGTTTCCCGTTTCAGACGCTTTGGCCAAGGATCTGACGCGACTTGAGCAACTCTGGGATCACGCTGCGCTGGCCTCCGACGAAAAAGGCCCTTGGCTTCTGGGCAGCTACAGCCTTGCAGATGTATTCTATGCGCCGGTATGCGCCCGGATCATCGGCTACGACCTGCCGGTATCTGACAAGGCACGCCAATACTGCGACACGACCATCAACGATTCTGCATTCAAAGCATGGCGGGCTGAAGGGCAAAACGTCACCTATGACCCTTTCCCCTACGACATGGGCCTCGAAACTCAGGGCTGGCCAGTAGACTGACCCCCTGCTTCATTTTGCAAAATAAACTCAAATCCCCCGGTGGCCCCAAACGTTAACGTTTCTTAAACACCCCCTACCTACGCATTAACCATAGCAGTCATCAAAGGCTCATCATGGTTTCACGCGCTTACACCGTCGCATTTCAAGGGGTCGAAGCCCGCATTGTCGAAGTCCAGTGCGCGGTTTCGGCGGGACTGCCTGCATTTTCAATCGTGGGCCTGCCCGACAAAGCGGTGTCGGAAGCGCGCGATCGCGTGCGTGCGGCGCTCACCTCCATGGCGATCGCCCTGCCCAGCAAACGCATCACCATCAACCTCAGCCCCGCCGATCTGCCCAAAGAGGGCAGTCATTTCGATCTCCCCATTGCGCTGGCCCTGTTGGGGGCGATCGACATTCTACCCAATGATGTGATCCAATCTGTCGTTGCCTTGGGCGAACTTTCGCTGGACGGTACATTGATCCCGGTCATCGGCGCGCTGCCTGCGGCGATGGCCGCAGCTGAACATAATCGCGGCCTTCTGTGCCCCGCCGCATCAGGGGCCGAAGCCGCATGGGTGGGCAATACGCAGGTCATCGCCGCCGCATCTTTGAGCGATGTCGTCCGGCACTATACCGGTCAGGTCCCGATCCCCCCCTCTGACCCCGGCGAAGTCGCACAGCCCCACCAGACCAAAGACCTGCGCGACGTCAAGGGCCAGGAACGCGCCAAACGTGCGCTGGAGATTGCCGCCGCAGGGCGTCATCATCTGATGTTTGTGGGCACACCGGGGGCGGGCAAATCCATGCTTGCCTCGCGCTTGCCGACGATCCTGCCACCGCTAACCCCGCACGAGGCGCTCAGCACCTCGATGATCCATTCCCTGGCCGGGCTACTGGACGAGGGTGGGATTTCGCGCACGCGACCGTTTCGCGAACCCCATCATACCGCGTCAATGGCCGCAATCATCGGCGGCGGACGTCAAGCGAAACCGGGCGAGGTCAGCTTGGCCCATAACGGCGTCTTGTTCATGGATGAATTTCCCGAATTTCCACGCATGGTCCTCGAAACCCTCAGGCAGCCGGTCGAGACAGGCGAAGTGATGATCGCGCGCGCCAATGCGCATGTAAAATACCCATGCAAATTCATGTTGGTCGCCGCCGCCAATCCCTGCAAATGCGGCCACCTCAGCGATCCCGCCCGCGCCTGTAGCAAAGCGCCAAATTGCGGTGAAGACTACATCGGGCGCATTTCAGGGCCGCTGATGGACCGTTTCGATCTGCGGGTTGATGTGCCACCCGTCGCCTTTACGGATCTGGATCTGCCAAGCGATGGCGAAAGCTCGGCTCAGGTTGCCGCCCGTGTCGCGCGGGCGCGGCAAACCCAGCAAGACCGCTTTGTCGACCATCCCAAGGCCAGCTTGAATTCCGATGCCGAAGGTGACCTGCTTGAATCGATTGCCACCCCCGATGCCGAGGCGCGCGCCCTTCTGTTACGCGCGGCAGAGCGGTTCCAATTGTCGGCACGGGGCTACCACCGGGTCTTGCGGGTGGCGCGCACAATTGCGGATTTGGACGGTTCGGACAGCGTGCAGAAACCGCATCTGGCCGAGGCGCTCAGCTTTCGTTTGCCGGGCGCGGCAGCGCTTTGATCCAGCTCGCAAGCTCGTCAAGCGTCTGACGTGCTTCGGGCAGGATATTGTGGAAAATCGGCCAGACATGGGGAAGATCATGGGCTTCGCGAAATTTCACAGCCGCGCCTTGATCCTTTAATCGCTGCTGGATGCGCCGTGCATCATCGCGCAATATCTCGGTGTCACCGACACTGATCCATACCGGTGATGCACCTTGATAATTCGCGTCCAACGCGCTGATACGGGGATTTTTTTGATCAGCCCCAGCCAGATACGACTGCACCCATTGCTCGGCACGTTCGACCGGTAATACAGCCTCTCGCGTTGCATTCTCGCGCAGGCTTGCGCCGCGATGTGCGAAATCCACGAAGGGCGAAAAGCTGAATGCGCCGCGCGGCATCGGCCAATGGCTCGCCACGATCTGCCCCAACAGATTGAACGTTAACGCCCCGCCTGCACTATCGCCGCCGATGATGATGTTGCCCGCGTCCACACCCGAATGGATCAGCGCTAGATAGGCGGCTTCAACATCCTCAATCGCGGCGGGATAGGGAAATTCGGGGGCCAAACGATACCGTGGCATGACCACACGCGCCCCAGTGCGGGTCGCCAATTGCGCCAACATCGCAGCATGTGTCTCGGGGCTGCCAAAAACAAAACCACCGCCGTGGATGTAAAAAATCACCAGATCGCCAGCGGTTTGTCTGGGCATGACTTCAAGGACATCGCACCCATCTGGCAAAGTGAGTTTTGCCATGCGCGTGCCCCTTGGCGCATGAAAGAAAAGGCGGGCGGTCCACGCGAACCTTTTGCGGATCACCGCAACATCAGCCGTTTTAGCCAAACGCCGCTTTTCAATCGTGCGTAGGTAGAAGTTAAGCAGGGGCCGAATGAGGCTCACGCGCGGCGCGCCTCGATCGCCTCCCAAATCTTGGCGGCGATATTGGTGCCGTCAAAACGCTCAAGCTCTTGAATCCCGGTGGGGGACGTCACGTTGATCTCTGTCAGGTAATCGCCG
>NZ_JBFEKM010000169.1:0-8718 GCF_041552635.1 Sulfitobacter sp. | reverse complement strand
TGGATACCCATTTATCCGACCTCTTTCATTACATTCTGGAGGGAATTGAGCTTTGCGCGGATCGACGTGTCGATCATCTTGGAGCCCACTTTGACGATAAGACCACCGATGAGGGATTCATCGACGGTCGCATTCAACGTTACGGTTTTGCCGGTTGTCGCAGCAAGCGACTTGGACAACTTGTCAGACTGCGCTTTGGTCAGCGCCTTGGCGGAAATCACGTCAGCGGTGACTTCGCCTTTTTCTACCGCGATAATCTCGCGGAGATTTTCGATCAACTGAGGCATTACAAACAAGCGGCGCTTGTTGGCCATCAATTCCAACGTCTTCGACATTGTATCAGACAGGTCCATCTTTTTGGCGATGGCGCTGATCGATGCCGCTTGTTGGTCACGCGTATAGATCGGTGAATGGATCAGGTCGCGAAAATCTTCGCTGTCAGCCAATGAGGCCTCGAGCGCATCAAGATCTTTCTCGATCTGTGGAAGGGCTTTGGCCTCTTGGGCCAATTCATACACAGCAGTCGCGTAGCGTTTTGCGATGCCAGTAGAGATCGATGCTGTTTCGGACACGTCCATCCTCTCGTACGTCTGTGCCGGATATGCGAATACTTCGCGTCACCGGGGTGTTGGCGCGGCTTGAAATTACCCAAGACGTCTAAATCAGGGCGGATGTAACAGACAGGTTCGTCTGCCGCAACACAGTATAGTGACTGAGGGCTGCGAAACTGCCCCTTATTCTTAATAGTCTGTTTACCTGCGACGGTTTGACACCACTTAAACGACACTATGCGTCCCAGTTTGGCATGCATGATCGTTTTAGGGCGATTCTTGACACCAGTCGCCACGGTCCTACTGATGTCAGACTGCCGTGGGCGCATTCGCCCCGACACCCTCAAGGACGCGGATCGACCTACGCTTGGGAACGCGCGAGACTTTCCCTTTTGGCGGGTAAACCAGCTTTGTCACCTCGACCATGAACGCACCGCCAGCCATCATCGTCGGCACATGGCGCCCGATCTTTTCAAACAGCTTGCCCGACCGCATCCAGACCCGTCGGGTTGATGGCATTTGATACAGTGCGCCCAGTTGCCGTTCCGGCAAAAACTGGTGCTTGCGCAATTGTGTTTCCAATTGACCGGGCGAATAGGGGCGCCCATAGCCAAACGGCGTGATGTCGCGCCGCGCCCAGAGCCCCGCACGGTTCGGCACGATAAACAGCGCCCTGCCCCCCGGCCCCAAAACCCGCCAGCATTCCTCAAGCAGATCGCCTTGACGCTCCGATGTTTCAAGCCCGTGCAGCAAAACCAAGCGGTCCACATGCCCCGTTTCGATCGGCCACAGGGTTTCTTCGGTCAGCACAGAAGTATTCGCCATCCCTGCGGGCCAAGGCATCACCCCCTGCGGCCCAGGCATTAACGTCAACACCCGCCGCGCATCCGCCAGATAGGGCCGCAACAAAGGTGCCGCGAACCCGAACCCGACCACAGTCTGCCCTTTGGCTTCGGGCCACAGCTCCAGCATCCGGCTGCGCAATGCCAACTGCGCCGCGCGACCAAGCGCGCTGCGATAATAAAAGTTGCGCAGATCTTGTACATCAAGATGCATGGCATTGCCTTTCGTACGGTTACCCGACTGATGTTACCCCAAACGGATCATATGAAAAAGAAATATGGGGACTACAACTTGTTTGCAGGCACCCGTCTTGCCGTCTAGCCTTATATTGAAAGCCTTTATCCGTACAGGAGCCCCTATGCCCTTTGATCTTGTGACAATCCCCTGCCTATCAGACAACTACGCCTTTTTGTTGCGCGACCAAACCAGCGGCAAAGTCGCATTGGTCGACGTCCCCGAGGCCGCCCCGATTTCTGCCAAGTTGAAAGAACTGGGTTGGACGCTTTCGGAAATCTGGCTGACCCATCATCACCCCGACCACATTCAGGGCGTATCCGACCTGGTTGCCGACCACCCCGCACGGATTGTCGGAGGCAAAGCAGATGCGCACCGCCTGCCCAATTTGGACCAAGCAGTCGCAGATGGCGAAACCTTCCAGTTTGCGGGACATGACGTGCAAGTGATGGATGTGTCCGGCCATACGGTTGGCCATATCGCGCTCTATGTGCCGGACGCCAAATGCGTGTTTACCGCCGACAGTCTGATGGCGCTTGGGTGCGGGCGCTTGTTTGAGGGCACGCCTGCGCAAATGTGGCAAAGCATGCAAAAGCTGATGAAGCTGCCCAAGGATACGACAGTTTGCTCGGGGCATGAGTATACGCAATCGAACGCAAAATTCGCGTTGACGGTTGATCCAAACAACGATGCGCTTATATCTCGTTCAAGAGAGATTGATCAGGCCCGCAAAAATGGTGTGCCGACGGTCCCCTCGAAACTTGTAACGGAACTTGAAACCAATCCGTTTCTGCGCCCCGACGACTCCGGAATTCGCACGCAGCTTGGAATGGAAAACGCCACCGACACTGAAGTGTTTGCTGAAATCCGCGCGCGCAAGGATAGTTTCTGATCGCCGCAATCATGGCAAAATTAGTCGCTCACGACAATTGTGACGAAAATATTGCAGAAAAACCTTGAAGCTTTGCCATGATCAACCAAACTCTAATACTATGAGGCCATGTTCGGATGTGGGGGCCCTATGCAGGGACACCTAACCGACACAGATCGAAAAGGAGCACGCACGTGCCTTCATTCTCGTCTACACTAGAACAAGCAATTCATTCCGCCTTGGCGCTGGCCAATGCGCGGCGTCATGAATTCGCAACGCTTGAACATTTGCTGCTGGCCTTGATCGATGAACCCGACGCGGTTCAGGTGATGAAAGCCTGCTCTGTCGACATGACGGAATTGCGCGATACCTTGGTCGAATTTGTCGACGAAGACCTCAGCAACCTTGTCACCGATGTCGATGGCTCCGAAGCCGTGCCAACGGCTGCCTTTCAACGCGTCATCCAGCGCGCTGCGATCCACGTGCAATCCTCTGGCCGGACCGAAGTCACCGGTGCAAATGTGCTGGTCGCGATCTTCGCGGAACGCGAAAGCAACGCGGCCTATTTCCTGCAGGAGCAGGACATGACCCGTTATGACGCGGTTAACTTCATCGCGCATGGTGTCGCTAAAGACCCGGCATTCGGCGAACCGCGTCCTGTCTCCGGTGCGCCAGAGCATGAGGAGGAAACCCAAGGCGTCACCGATGGCGATAAAAAAGAATCCGCGCTGGAGAAATACTGCGTCGATTTGAACGCCAAATCGCGTGAAGGCGATATTGATCCCCTGATCGGTCGCGACGCCGAGGTTGAACGCTGCATTCAGGTGCTGTGCCGCCGTCGTAAAAACAACCCGCTTTTGGTCGGCGATCCCGGCGTTGGTAAAACAGCCATCGCCGAAGGATTGGCACGCAAGATTGTCGCGGGTGAAACGCCCGAGGTTCTTGCGAATACAACGATTTTCTCTCTCGATATGGGTGCCTTGCTTGCTGGGACCCGCTATCGAGGCGATTTCGAAGAACGCCTGAAAGCCGTCGTGACAGAGCTGGAAGACCACAAAGATGCTGTCCTGTTCATCGATGAAATTCACACCGTTATCGGTGCGGGTGCCACATCTGGCGGTGCGATGGACGCGTCGAATTTGCTGAAACCTGCGCTTGCGGGCGGCAAATTGCGCACCATGGGGTCAACGACCTACAAGGAATTCCGTCAGCATTTTGAAAAAGATCGCGCTCTTGCCCGTCGTTTCCAGAAAATCGACGTAAACGAGCCTTCGGTCGAAGATGCTGTCAAAATCCTTCGTGGGATCAAACCCTATTTCGAAGAACACCATTCGGTTAAATATACGGCTGACGCGATCCGCACCTCTGTCGAACTGGCGCATCGGTATATCAACGACCGTAAGTTACCGGACTCTGCCATTGATGTGATCGACGAAGCCGGTGCTGCCCAGCACCTTATTGCAGCCTCCAAACGCCGCAAAACCATCGGCACCAAGGAAGTTGAGGCCGTCGTCGCCAAGATTGCGCGCATTCCGCCAAAGAATGTGTCGAAGGATGATGTGGTTGTTCTGAAAGATCTCGAAGCGTCGCTCAAGCGCGTTGTCTTTGGTCAGGATGCTGCAATCGATGCTTTGTCCTCTGCGATCAAACTTGCCCGCGCGGGTCTGCGCGAGCCCGAAAAACCTATCGGTAACTACCTGTTCGCAGGTCCAACCGGGGTGGGTAAAACTGAAGTGGCCAAGCAATTGGCGGATACGCTCGGGGTCGAACTTCTGCGCTTTGACATGTCCGAATACATGGAAAAACACGCGGTTTCGCGCCTGATCGGTGCGCCTCCGGGCTATGTCGGGTTTGATCAGGGCGGTATGTTGACCGATGGGGTTGACCAACACCCGCACTGCGTCTTGCTGCTCGACGAGATGGAGAAAGCCCACCCTGACGTCTACAACATCTTGTTGCAGGTGATGGACCACGGCAAGCTGACAGACCACAATGGGCGGACCGTTGATTTCCGCAATGTCGTTCTGATCATGACTTCGAACGCGGGTGCATCCGAGCAGGCGAAAGAGGCCATCGGCTTTGGTCGGGACCGCCGCACAGGTGAAGATACCGCCGCGATCGAACGGACGTTTACGCCGGAATTCCGCAACCGTCTGGACGCGGTCATCAGCTTTGCGCCGCTGCCAAAGGCAGTCATCATGCGTGTGGTCGAAAAATTCGTCCTGCAATTGGAAGCACAGTTGATGGATCGCAATGTCACGATCGAGCTTTCGACCAAGGCGGCTGAATGGCTTGCTGACAAAGGCTATGATGAAAAAATGGGCGCGCGTCCCTTGGGTCGCGTTATCCAAGAGCACATCAAAAAACCTTTGGCCGAAGAACTGCTTTTCGGAAAATTGGCCAAAGGTGGTGTTGTCAAAGTTGGCGTGAAAAAAGGCGAGTTGGATTTGACTGTCTTGGGTTCTGAAAACCCTAAACTGACGGGTAACAAACCTCCTCTGCTGACGGCCGAATGAAGCTAATCGGCGCGGCATTTGCCCTCGCCCTGCCCTTTGCCAGTCCTGTACTGGCAGAGGGTTTTTTAATTTCCTCGCCGATCGACTGCGATTTGAACACAGATTGCTATATCCAGCAATTTGTTGACATCGACCCATCGCCCGCTGCCTCTGATTTCACCTGTTCAACCCTCAGCTATGATGGTCACAAGGGAACCGACTTCGCCTTGCACAGCCGTGCCGAGATTGACCGGAATATCCGCGTACTTGCCAGCGCGGCAGGACGCGTCAGAGGCGTGCGTGATGGCATGGCCGATGCGGGCTACTCAGCAAAAACTGCTGACGCAATTGACGGCAAAGAATGCGGCAACGGGGTCGTCATTGACCACGGAAACGGCTGGGAAACCCAGTATTGCCACCTGAAACAAGGGTCTGTTCTTGTAAAATCCGGACAAGAGGTTTGGGCAGGACAAGAACTGGGCTTTGTTGGTCAATCGGGCAAGGCCGCGTTTCCTCATGTGCATTTATCTGTGCGCAAAGACGGCAAAGTCGTTGATCCCTTTGACCCCGATGGCAAAACCAATTGCGCCTCCCCCGGCGACAGCAATTTGTGGAATGACCGGCCGGAATACCGTTCGGGCGGCCTTATTGGAGTTGGCCTGATAGATGCTGTGCCCAAGTTTGATGCGATTAAGGGCGGTACAGCGGCACTGAATACCCTAGCTTCTGACGCCCCCGCACTGGTTGTCTGGGGCTATCTGTTTGGCACCCAACCTAACGACATCGTGAATCTTTCCATCACTGGCCCGGCAGGCACGGTTATTGCAGATGATGTGACCCTGACAAAAGCACAAGCGCAGGCATTTCGGGCCATCGGCAAGAAGCGCCGCAGTAGCGTTTGGCCAAAGGGCGACTATGTGGGCGCAGTCACGGTGATCCGTGGTGCCCAGATCATCAGCCAGAAAAGTTCAACGATAACAGTTGAATAAGCTTACTTCTCAGTGAACTTCAGTTCAATCCGACGGTTCTGCGCCCGCGCACTTTCTGAATCTCCCGCTGCAACCGGCTGATACTGACCAAAGCCATTGGCGGCCAAACGGTCCGGCGCGATCCCCAGAAAATTGATCATGTATTTCACGACAGACAATGCACGCGCCTGGCTAAGCTCCCAATTGTCCGAAAATTCGCCCAATCCCGACAACGGCTGATTGTCGGTGTGCCCATCCACGCGGATCACCCAGTCGATTTCTGGCGGAATATCTGCTGCTACCTTTCTAAGAATTTCGGCGACTTTTGCGATCTCGCCTTGGCCATCCGCCGACAGCGTTGCGGCCCCCGGGGGAAACAAAACCTCGGAAGAGAACACAAACCGGTCACCCTCGATGCGGACCCCGGCTTGGTTGCCCAAAAGATCCCGTAAGCGGCCAAAAAATTCTGACCGATATTGTTCAAGGTTCTTGGTTTCCGCCTCAAGCCGCTTGCGCTCTGCCGCTTCCAACTCGGCGCGGCGGCGCTCTTCTGCAGCGACGCGGGCAAGGGCGGTGTTCAGGTCAGACCCAAGCGATTGCAACTGCACCTCATTCGCCGCATCCCGCGCGACCGCATCATCTAGCAAAGATTGTAATTCACCCAATTGCCCTCGCAAGGCGGCAACTTGTTGGTTCAACAATTCCGTCTGGCGTTGCGCCGCCGCGCTGATAGCGGTTTCTTGCGACAAGGCCGATTGCGCGGCTGCCAGCAAAGCCGCCTGTTTTTGCGCGTCCTTTTCCGCATCGCTCATCTGCTCTTGGACCTGCGCCTCGGCGGCAAGTTTAGCGGCAAGGACATTGCTCAGCTGCTGTCGCAACGCCGCGCGATCCGCGACTTGGGTTTCAAGTTTTCCAACGTCAGCAAGAGCGGCGGTCAACATCGCGTCCAGATCTTTTTCAGCGGCACGGGCAGCGGCTAACAAGGTTAATGTATCCTCGGCCTCTTTGCGCTGCGCCTCGAGTGACAGGGTCATTGCTGTCAGCTCGGCATCGGCATTCTCAAGCCGGTCCCGCAGCAATTCTGCGGCAGCCGCCTCTGCGATTCGGGCGGCCTCTGCTTCTGACAATGCAATCTGGGACTTTTCTGCGGCAGCCGTCAGCGCCGCAACTTGATCCTGTGCACCTACGTTGCGCGCGCGCAAATCCGCTACCAACGCATCCAACGCTTCTCTCCGGGCGGCGGCAAGACGGGCCGCTTCGGCCTGTGCATCTGTCTCGGAACGCGCTGCAGCCAAGGCAATGTTCAGGGCATCCTGTTCACTGATCAACGCGGCTTGCGCCTCCTCCAAACTTGCGATCTGCGACTGTGCATCATCGCGTTCGGCCGAAAGCGTCGCAACTTGGGCATTTGCATCATCGCGTTGCGACAACAAGGTGGCGACCTGTGCCTCAAAACTGGTGATCTGCGTCTGCGCGGTTGCCAGTTCAGCCGCTTGCGCGTCGCGCGTCGCGGTCAGCGATGCAATCAGCGATGCCTGCTCGGCGGCCTGATCCCGTGCAGCGGTCAAAGAGGTGTTCAACGCGCCAACCCGTGCTTCAAGATCTGCGCTAGTTTGTCGTTCCATCCCAAGAGCTTGGGCAAGGGCTGCCACCTCTCCCGAGAGGGAGTTCAATTCGTCCTCTTGACCGTTGATCCGTTGGGTCAACACTGCTTGCAGGACCATGAAAATGGTTAACACGAACATCAAGACAAGCAAAAGCCCGGTCATCGCATCCACGAAACCGGGCCAGATGGAGGATTGAAACCGCGATCCTGAACGTCGGGAAAGCGCCATGTCTAGGAATCCTCAGGCTCTGGTTTTTGGGGGCTGCGCATCCGGCGTGGTTCAGTCGCGCGCGGGACAGACAGCGCTTTGGCCAACAGCGAGATATCTTTGCGCAGCTCTGCCATCGTTTCCTGACGCCCGGCAGAAATTTCTTCGAGAATGCGCAGCATTTGTACGTCGATCGACCGCAACCGCATCCGGCTTTCTGCATCCATCTGGTCGCTGGCGTCTTGCCCTTCAAGCACGGTAATCATGCGCTCTTGCCCCTGCGCAATCCGGACGAGACTGTCGTTTGATGCATCGCCTTGCGCAGCTTTTGCTGTCATCGCCTCGACGGCAGTGGCCAGCGTGTTCAACCGGTCGTTCAGCGCTGTCTGGCTTTGGGTTGATCCTGCAATCAGACCAGTCAGCGTATCCATCTGTTCGGTCATGTGATCCAACAAGCCGCCAACGGCATTCTGGTCTGCGGTCCCATCCTCGCCCGATGAAAACCCGACCCGTGTGATCGAGCTTAGCCAGTCTTCAAGCTCTTGGTAGAAACGGTTTTGACCATGCCCTGCGAAAAGTTCAAGCAGGCCCACGACCAGCGACCCTGCAAGCCCCAACAATGACGAACCGAACGCAACGCCCATGCCGCCAAGCTGTGATTCCAGCCCGGTCATCAGGCGCGCAAACATATCGGTGCTGCCGTCGCCTTCTTGCGGGGCAAGGCTGCGGATGGTTTCGACCACGGCAGGAACAGTGGTTGCCAGACCGTAGAATGTCCCTAAAAGCCCCAAGAATATCAATATGTTGACGATGTAGCGCGTGATTTCACGCGCCTCGTCAATGCGGGTGGATACGGAATCAAGGATCGACCGCGTTGACGTTGCATTCACTTGCATCCGCGCTCCGCGGGTGCGCAGCAAAGATGCCAACGGGGCCAGCAGC
>NZ_JBFEKM010000168.1:0-8745 GCF_041552635.1 Sulfitobacter sp. | reverse complement strand
TTGCCACCCTCGTTTATGCGTACGCCTCTTAGCCGTTGGGCTTCCTCTACAACACGAGAGGTGAGTCCACCAGAGGCGAGCGCCCCATGTATCACAGTTTGGCGTCCGAATGCCAAACCCAATTCGTCTGCCGTCAGCCATCCAATGTAATGACCAAAGTGCGGCGTGCTCAGTTTCGACTTGCCGCGACCCGATCCATCCACTGCTTGGATCAGAACTTCGGCTTCTTCCATTTGCAGCCAACCTTTGACTTTTTCGTACCCCGCGACGGCCTTACCGGCCTTGCGCTGAAGCGAAATCAGATCAACCACACGGCGGACGAGCTGTTTTTCAACCTCGTCCACCAATCCTTCATCAACCTTAACAGGTTGTTTAGCCGCGCGGGCGAATAGCCCTTTTTTCACGGCAAGTTCCAATGCGGCCCTGTCAGCGGCCACATAGATGCCCCGGCCCGGAAGTTTCCCCAGAATATCCGGGAAAACCTGTAAATCAGGGCCAACGACAAAACGGATCAACCCGTTCTTCGGCTGCACTTCGCCTGTGGCGATGCATTTCCGCTCTGGACCGTCTTCCCGATCTTTAGAAACGCCGCCGCGTACCATATCGTTCCCCAAGACCTACGATCAGGCCTCGGCCTCCTCGTCTTCTGCGGCGTCTTCGTCGCCTTCTTCGACTTTTGGCTCAAGCTCGGCGGGATCAACCCAACCCAGCAGAACCCGGGCGGTCATGATCAAATGCTGTGCTTCTTCCAAAGTCATCTCGAAGGGTTCAAGAGTACCTTCATCCTTGGTGCGCACGCCATCGACCGTTGTCCAGCCCCCGGCAAGTTCCCAATCCGCACAAGTGGCGAAATCTTCAAGTGTTTTAACGTCGTCTTTTGCCAATGCCTCAATCATCTGGGGTGTCAGGCCGTCAAATTCAATAAGCGTGTCGTCAACACCCAAGGCACGCGCCGCATCCAGTGCCGCTTTGTTCTTGGCTTCCAGCACATCACGGGCACGGGCCTGCAATTCGCCAGCCGTTGCTTCGTCAACACCGTCGATGACCAACAGTTCATCAACTTCGACATAGGCGACTTCTTCAAGGTTGGTGAACCCTTCGGAAACCAACAACTGTGCAAAGAACTCGTCCAGATCGAGGTTGTCCATGAACAGCTTGGTGCGCAGTTCAAACTCGGCCTGACGGCGCGCGCTTTCCTGCTCTTCTGTCATGATGTCGATCGTCAGACCGGTCAGTTGCGACGCCAAGCGCACGTTTTGACCACGACGACCAATCGCAAGGCTCAACTGCTCTTCTGGGACCACGACTTCGATTTTGCCGGCTTCTTCGTCCAGAACAACTTTGGACACTTCCGCAGGCTGCAACGCGTTCACAAGGAACGTTGGCTGGTCTTCGTTCCACGGAATGATGTCGATTTTTTCGCCCTGAAGTTCATTCACAACGGCCTGAACACGGCTGCCGCGCATACCGACGCAGGCACCGACAGGGTCGATGGAGTTATCATAGGAAATAACAGCAATCTTGGCACGCGAACCGGGGTCACGAGCAACGGCTTTGATCTCGATGATGCCGTCATAGATTTCTGGCACTTCCATCTTGAACAGTTCGGCCATGAATTCTGGGGCTGTACGGCTCAGGAAAATCTGCGGCCCGCGCTGCTCGCGGCGCACGTCCTTGATGTAGACACGGATACGGTCGTTCGGGCGATACGATTCGCGACCGATTTTCTCGTTACGGCGCAGGATCGCTTCGCCAGCGCCCACATCGACGATAACGTTGCCATATTCCTCGCGCTTGACCAGACCGTTGATGATCGTGCCGGCGCGGTCTTTGAATTCTTCGTACTGACGGTCACGTTCGGCTTCCCGGACCTTTTGCAAGATCACCTGCTTGGCGGATTGTGCTGCGATACGGCCCATCTCGACCGGTGGGACCTCTTCGGAAAATTCCTGACCGATTTCGGGGTTGGCCATGTACTGCTTGGCCTGCTCTACGGTGAATTCAGCCTGATAGTTCTCAAGCTCGTCATCAGCGACAACGGTGCGCACGCGGGTGAATGTTGCGCGACCTGTCTTGCGGTCGATGGCCACGCGAATGTCCATTTCAGCGCCGTAGCGCGACTTGGCAGCCCGAGCGAGCGATTCTTCCATCGCTTCAACCACGAGGTTGGGGTCGATCATCTTTTCGCGGGCAACAGCCTCGGCGGTTTGCAGCAGTTCCAGCTGGTTGGCAGATGTAATGGCCATTTAGTCGTCTCCCTCGGTGGACCCTTCGGTCTCGATGTCATCGAATTTGGTTTCGTCAATTGCACCCGACGCTTTGCGCTGGCGCAGCATTTCTTTGATCAGATCATCGGTCAGAACCAGCTTGGCGTCCGTCAGCCATTCGAACTTGAGGCCAATCGTGCCCTCTTCAACGTTGATCAGTACTTCATCATCTTCGACACCAGCCAGCGCGCCCTTAAAGCGGCGGCGTCCGTCGATCAAATCGGCGGTTTCAATCTTGGCCTCATAGCCTTCGAACATGTCGAAATCCTTGAGGCGCGTCAAAGGGCGGTCGATACCGGGGCTTGAAACCTCAAGCGTGTATTCGTCCAAAATCGGGTCTTCCACGTCCAGAACGGCACTGACAGCTTGACTGACCAAGGCCAGTTCATCGACTTCGATCCCGCCATCGGGGCGGTCTGCCATAATTTGCAATGTCGTTGCTTTGCCAGACATCAGACGGACACGCACCAGTTCAAACCCCATATCCTCGATCACCGGTGTGATGATCTCGGCCATGCGGCGGTCTATGGCGGCTTTGGCAATCAGGTCGTTGTTCATATTCTCACTTATCGTCCTGCGATTTTCAGCAGGCACAAAAAAACGGGCGCGCGGCCCGTGTTCGAGATCGGTGGAGCATTTGGTTTGGACCCGAATGCGCCGCTGTTGATTGGGATATACGCCTCAGATGCGGAAACTGCAAGCCCTGTCTGGAATCGGCCCTTAGGCGAACCACCAGCGTTCAGCCGCGCGCAGGTTGTCCAGCGGACGGTTCTGGCCCGTTCTGGTTGGCATCGCCAGCCCCCGTGATACCGCATGGGTCATCCCCCGCGCCGAGGGCAGCAAGGCGATATCGTCATACCCGCCCAGTGGTTGGGGATCGGAAAGATCAGCCGCCTCGACCAGATATTCGGCCAAGGCTTGCGCGCGCACCGGCTCTGAAGGGATCGACACCAGTTCGACTTCGTCAAACCAGCCAACGTTGGGGCCTTTGTAGTGATCCGCGACACGTTCGGCCAAAACCTGCTGACCGGGCGTGAAACGGCGCAAACTGTACAGGCCTGTGCCAATACCGGCGTCGGGTGCATGTGCTGGGCGGATAACATGTTCGGGTCCTGACAAAGTAAAGGGCAGGTCCGTCGCGGCACTGTTCAACGTGATACGAATCTGATGCGGATCAATCACGTCAACGACACCATCCAGCGTGAGCGACGCGGCAACATCCTTGGCTGTCATCGGGCGCGAATCGTGAAACCTCACATCTTGGCGCAGATCAAACTGCCAGACGCGGCCACCCTCTGACACCTCCCAATCTGTCGCAAGTTCACCGCGCAAGGTCCCGTCAGCGGCGATTTCAGTGAGCGTATCAAAGACCAACCCCTGACGTGCGACCTGCATGAACAAGCCATCACCCTGCGCCCAGCTGTCGCTGCGCTGCGCACCGGACAAGGCCATCCGCAACCGCCCACCGCGCGTCGGGGCCGATGCCGCAGATACACCTGTCGCCGCCAGCAATGCTGCCGCAGCACCGGTGGCAAAAAGCGCCCGACGATCCATGATCGAACGTGTCATTGTGCTGCAATCCTGTCCATCGTGCGCACCAGTTCTGCACTGATTCCGGGTTCAGACAAGGCATGTCCCGCGTTGCGCACCATCTTAAGCTCTGCATTGGGCCAGGCTTGCGCCAGATGATAGGCACTGGTCGGGGGGCAAATCATGTCATAGCGGCCCTGAACGATTACGCCGGGAATATGCGCGATTCGCGGCACATTGGCCAGAATTTGCCCGTCAAATTCCAGAAAACCGGCATTGGTGAAATAGTGATTTTCAAGCCGCGAGAAGGTGCGCGAATATTCCCCCGGCCCCTCGTGCATGCTGCCAGATGAATGGATCGACGCAAGCGCGTTCTCCCATGCGGCCCAAGCCTTGCCGTATTTAATCTCGGTTTGCATATCGCCGCTGAAAAGCCGTTTGTGGTAGGCAGCGATCAGGTCATTGCGTTCATCAACCGGAATCAGATTCTCAAAACGCGCCCATAAATCGGGCCAGAACTTGCCAGCGCCACCGCCGTAAAACCAGTCAAGTTCGGCTTGGGTCATCATGAAGACTCCGCGCAAAACGATGTTGCGCACCCGTTCGGGGTGGGCTTGGGAATAAATCAGCGCCAGCGTCGCACCCCAGCTGCCGCCAAAGGCGATCCACTGATCGATCCCTAGCGCCTCGCGAATGCGTTCGATATCCGCAACCAAATCCCAAGTGGTGTTGTTCGTCACCGAAGCAAACGGCTTTGACCGGCCGCAGCCGCGCTGATCGAAAAGAATCACGTGGTATTTTTCAGGGTCGAAATAGCGCCGCATCGACGGGCTGCACCCGCCGCCGGGGCCGCCATGCAGAACAATCACGGGAATGCCCTTGGGGTTTCCACACTGTTCAAAATACACAGTATGACCATCGCCCACGTCCATCATCCGCTGATCAAACGGATCAACGGGGGGATAAAGATATTGAACTGCGCGCTTTTGGTCCGGGATTTTGTCCATTACAGGCCTATATAGTCTTTGGACCTAAAAGAGCACAGAGAGAATAGAATGCAAGCGCCACTAAGCACCGTTGACCCCGCCGAGATTGAAAAGTTTCAGGCCATGGCCGCCGAATGGTGGGACGAAAATGGCAAATTCAAACCCCTCCACATGCTGAACCCCTGCCGGTTGGACTATATCACCAGCCAGATTGCAGGCGAATTTGACCGCGATTTGAAAACGGACAAACCTTTTGCCGGGCTACGAATCCTTGATATCGGCTGCGGTGGCGGGCTTTTGTCTGAACCGATGGCGCGGCTGGGGGCCGATGTTGTTGGTGCCGATGCCGCTGAACGCAACATTCCCGTGGCGCAGGTGCATGCTGAACAATCCGGCCTGACCATCGATTACCGCCACACCACAGCCGAAGCGATGGCCGAGGCCGGTGAGCAGTTCGATGTTGTCCTGAACATGGAGGTGGTGGAACATGTTTCATCGCCCATCGATTACCTGACCGCCTGCCAGCAATTGCTGAAACCGGGCGGATTGCAGATTTGTTCAACCCTGAACCGCAATCCAAAGTCGTTTATGATGGCGATTATCGGGGCCGAACATGTGATGCGCTGGTTGCCCAAAGGCACCCATGAATGGTCGAAATTCATCACCCCAGACGAACTGTTCGATCTGCTGCGCAACGCAGGGCTGACGCCGGTTGACCGCAAAGGTTTCGTTTTCAACCCGATCACATGGTCCTGGAGCCTATCCGCCCGCGATCTAAGCGTGAACTATGTCACGGCAAGCACGAAACCAGCATAGGTTCAGTCCTCGGAATATTTCCGAAGTGCGCGCAGCGTTTCAAGCGTTGCGCGCACTTGTTCTTCGCCCAATTCGTCTGCCACATTGTTGATCAGCGGTGTGATCGCCCTGATTGCGTCGTCTCGCGCTTGTCGCCCTGCGGGACTGATCGCGATCATTTTGCGGCGTGCGTCGTCCCAATCGGGGCGGATGTGGACATATCCTGCCCAGACCAGTTTGTTCAGCGTATTGGTCATGGCACCGCGGGTGACGTTAAATGTCTCTGCCAGCTGTGCAGGGGTCTTTTCGCCCTCATGCCACGCAAGATTATTCAGAACCGAAAAATGCGAAATCTCCATGCCCTTGGGCAATACCCGCGTCAAACGGTTGCGCATCCGCTGATCCGCTGACAGCAGTTCACTGATCAAGGTGATCGCCAGGGAGTTTCGGTTCTCGGTCACAGCTTACCCCTCACGGTGCTGCAAAGTTGCGGCGGTTGGCAAGGCTGGGAACACGTCGGCGTGCATCGGCGATGCGATCCATGTCCATCTCGAACAGATAAACGCCCGGTGCTTCGCCCGCGTCCAGCAAGACCTCGCCCCATGGGGCCACGGCCAATGAATGTCCGTAGGTGTTCCGCGTTTTATGCGCCGCACTGCCATGTTCGCCAGTTTGCGCGGGGGCTAGAACAAAACAACCCGTTTCAATCGCTCGTGCGCGCAGCAGCGTGTGCCAATGCGCGGCCCCGGTCACTGGCGAAAACGCGGCAGGCATGGTCAGGATATCCGCACCAGCCTGCGCCAACGCCTGATACAGCAAAGGGAATCGCATGTCATAGCAGATGCTCATCCCGATCTTGCCGAATGGGGTCTGTGCCACGACAGCCTGTTCTCCCGGCCTGTAGCCAGCTGATTCGAGGTAGCTTTCGGTCGCGTCGATATCCACATCGAACATGTGGATCTTGTCATAGCGCGCCACGATCAGCCCGTCAGGCCCGATCAGAAACGACCGGTTGGCGAACCGCCCGTCGGCATCGCCGGTTTTCAGCCCAAGCGATCCAATCAGCAGCCAAATGCCCTTGTCACGCGCCACATCTTGCAGCGCAGCCAAGGTGATATCGTCGCTTTCGTGCTGCAAAACATCGTGTTGATGCGCCCGATTGGTGGACACGCAATTGGTGACCTCGGGGGTCAAAACAAACGTTGCCCCCTGATCTGCGGCATCGCACACCATCGCAACCGTGCCCGCCAAATTGCGGGCCGGATCATCGGTCACGTTCAACTGGATCAACGCAGCCTTCATCAGGCCGCCAACAACGCGTCCAGCTTGCCCGCACGCTCTAGCGCAAACAGATCATCGCACCCGCCAACATGGGTATCGCCAATGAAAATTTGCGGTACAGTGCGCCCGCCATTGGCGCGCTTTACCATCTCGGCTTTGCGATCTGGCTGCGCCAGAACATCCACCTCGGCAAAGCTGACGCCCTTTTCGTTCAGCAGCCTCTTGGCCGCATGGCAAAAACCGCAAAGCGGCGAGGTGTAAATCTCGACGGGTTTCATAGCTGTATCCTTTTCAGCAAATCAATTGGAAACAGACTTAGGTATCTTTTGCGACTCTTGCCAGTGTAACGACACGTATCGACCCCGCGCCGGCATCAATACATGCTTTTGCAGCGCTGGAAAGCGTCGCCCCCGAGGTCATAACGTCATCAACCAGCAACACGGACCGCCCTTGCAAGCGATCAATAAGCTTGGGATGCACCAAGATCGCGCCATCAAGCATCGCGAACCTTTCCGCGCGAGTCTTTCCCTCAAGGGGCTTTGTCCGGCGTATCCGCTGCAAAAGGTCCGGACACCATGGTTGCCCCGTCTCGCGTGCGACTGCCTTGGCTAACAGCGCGGATTGGTTGTAGCGCCGCTTCACCAGCCGCAGCCAATGCAGGGGGATCGGCGCAATCAACGTATCGTCCGGCAGCGTGGCCGCAACTGCACGCGCCATCCAAAGCCCCGCTGGCCGTGCAATTTCCTGACGGTCCCCGTGTTTCAGCCCCAATACCATTTTTCGCCCAATGCCGCGGTACAACAGCGCCGCCCGCCCCTGCACCCAAGGCGGTGGATGGGTCATACAAGAATCGCAATGCGCCAGTTCACCAGCAGCACCGCCGGGCAAGGGCACCCCGCAGCGGTCACAGATCGTACCACCAATAAAAGCTGTCTCGCGCCAGCACGCACCACAAAGGCCCGCAGCTTTATCGACAGCTTGATTACACCCAAGACAAACAGGCGGATAAATAAGGCCGACAGCGGTTTGTAACTGGGACAGCATGACCTTATTGTTCCTTTATGAACGCGCAAAATATTCTGACAGACATACCGGCCCTGATCCGCAACCGTCGCCGTACCAGCGACGATGGCCTGTTCTTGCACCACGCCGCCCTGAACGAGATCGATGATCGGCTGGGTATGGTTAATAGAACGTTTAACAGTCCCGCTATCGTGACCGGTTTTCCACAGGTGTGGGCAGCGTCGCGTCCAGACGCGGTTATTGTACCAGATGGCGAAACCTTGGAATTGAACCAAACCGCCCACGATCTAGTGGTTCACGCAATGGGGCTGCACTGGGCAAATGACCCTGTTGGCCAAATCATCCAGTCGCGCCGTGCTTTGGCACCGGACGGGCTTTTCCTGTCGGTCAGCTTTGGCGGCCAAACGCTGCACGAATTGCGCGCCTGTCTGGGCCAGGCGGAATCGCAGGTCACCGGTGGCCTGTCACCCCGCATCGCCCCGATGGCCGAACTTCGCGATATCGGCGGGCTGCTGCAACGCGCAGGACTGGCGCTGCCGGTCGCTGATTCTGTAACGCTCAAGACCGAATATAAGGACATTTGGCACTTGATGCGTGATCTGCGCGCGATGGGGGAAACCAACGCCATGCAATCGCGCCTGCGCCACCCGACGCGCCGCGCTGTCTTTGACGCGGCTGCCGCGCTTTATCAGGATAACTTTGCCACAGACGCCGGACGTATAACCGCCACGTTCGAACTGATCTTTCTGGCGGGCTGGGCCCCTGCTGACAGCCAGCCCAAACCGCTGCGTCCCGGCTCCGCACAGCAGCGGTTGGCGGACGCGCTTGCGACCGATGAAAAACCTCTCCGCGATTGACGCCGC
>NZ_JBFEKM010000167.1:0-8785 GCF_041552635.1 Sulfitobacter sp. | reverse complement strand
TCGAGACAGATGCGATAATCTCCTCCTGGCAGGAAGCATTGTGCGAAATAGCCGTCAGCATCGGCTTTCATCGGATTTTCCTGAGTATAGGTCAGGTGCTGATCCTCGTAGATTCTGGCCAAGGAATCCGTGCCGGAGAGGTAGATGTGAAGGCGCGCGCCCGATATCGGTACGCCATTAGTATCAACGGCACGTACCGCACTTTGGTGGTTAAGTAATCCCATTTCGCATCTCCTTTGGCTGAGAGCGCGCAGAGACTGCGGCCCTCGCTGGGTTCGTTGCCTAAAAACTGACGGAAGCTGATTAACAGGGACTTCCGGACAGTACGCCTCATAGGCAACGCCCCCTGCAGAGGCCTTGGCGAAACCCACTCTTTGCATGGACTACGCTTGTGCTATGTCGCAACGGCTGCTAGCCCGTGAGGGGTCCAAAGATTGAAGATGGTCCTCACGATGTCCCAGACCTCCACCGCGATGCCAGTTCGGACCCAGCATCTTCCGGCGATTCAATGGCTTCGGGCCTTCGCCGCTATTTCTGTAGCAATCGGTCACATCCTGCATGAAGCGACTAAGATCCGTGATGCCAGTCCTTTAATAGAACGCATAGGCAGCGGCCTGCCTTTCCAGATTGGCGTCGATATCTTCTTTGTGATTAGTGGTTTTATCATGGTCTACGTGACCTGGGGAAAACTTGATCGCCCTGGGGCGCATTGGCATTTCTTGCGGGCACGGCTCATACGCATCGTGCCGCTCTACTGGTTCTATACGCTGCTTCTGGCTGCGGTCGCGCTCACTGTGCCTTCGGTTCTTGATACAGCCGTCTTTTCGGTCAAACAGCTGTTGTCCTCGTTGTTATTTATCCCCGGGCTTTTCGGAGCCGACGCCCGTCCGTTGCTGAAATTGGGTTGGACTCTCAATTACGAGATGTTCTTTTATGCTGCCTTTTTTCTGGGCATCCTGTTTGGGGGGCACCGGACGCCATGGGTTGTCTTTATTGGCCTGTTGTCGGTCATTTTTGCGCGCCAATTGGGATGGCTCAGTACATTGCCGTGGCAGGTCTGGGCTGATCCTATTGTTTTGGAATTCTGCTTTGGCATGGGGATCGGTGTCCTTTACCACCGCGGGGTTCGGTTGAGGCCGCTTGCCGCGGCATGTCTGGTGGCATTTGCTGTCGTGATGCTCACCCTTACTCTTCCGAATTTGGCATGGGCCACACGTTACTGGGTGCTAGGTGTCCCATCAGCGCTTTTGGTGTTTGCTTTCGCGTGCCTACAGCGCTCTCCGGACACGCAAATTGGGGCGTTTGGGCGCTTTTGTGCTCGGGTCGGAGATGCTTCCTACACGTTATACCTCATGCATCCTTTTGTGATCAGTGCTATTTTCATTATATGGCGGACGCTGGATTTTAATGGTTGGAGCTACGTCGGCGTTACGCTTGCCGTAATCGTCGGGGGCGCGCTTCTTGCATATCATTTGATCGAGATCCCACTAACAGCCGCCGGGCGGCGTTTAGCGGGCTTCGTCACTCGGCAGGGTGCCGTCACTTCGGGGATTAGCAAAAGCCCTTCAAAGGGTGAGGCACCTTTCCAATGAGCGATACTCAATAGTCCAAAACAGGTGGCAGAATAATTGCTCCCGAGCGTAATCAAGCAAACATTGATCTGAATGCCCTCAAAGTCTGAGCTGCCTTCTTCTTGATCTCTTGTAGCGGGTAAATGAAGGCACAAAGTCCGTGCTGACAATTCCTGTGGTATCTAAGCCCAAAATAGGCCAAGTACCGTGTATCCTTTGTTACGCGCATTCACGAGATCTAATATGTCCAACAGACCGACTTCACTGGCTCAACCGGCACAGGACGAACTTGACCTGATGCAACTGCTGGGCTTGGCGTGGCGCGGAAAGTGGATCATCGCAATCTGTATTGCGGTATGTTTGTTAGTTTCGATCGTGTACGTCCGTGAAATCGCCGTGCCCCGATACCAAGCTACGGCGAAAATACTGATCTCGCAGCGCTCAGCACAAGTGATCGATTTCGAAAGCGTCGTGTCGGGCGTTTCAGCGGATGCTGCGGCCATCAATACTGAACTCGAAATTATCCGCTCTCCAGCCATGATCGAAAAGCTGGTTAAGGATATGGCGCTGTACGAGGATCCCGAGTTCAACCTCTACCTGCGCGAGATCAGTCCATGGTCTATTAAGGGGATCACGAACTGGTGGCGCGCGATGGTGTCCGGACCGGCTCCGGTCCGCCCCGAACAGACCGAGAGTCAGGCCATTGAAAGTGCCATGAACATGGTGTCGCGGTCGCTTAGATTGCAGGCCCAAGAGAAGACCCACCTCTTTGACATCTATGTAACGACGGAGGAGAAGAAAAAGTCCGTCCGGATGGCGAACCGTCTCGCCGATCTCTATATCGAGCAGCAGGTTGGGACCAAGTTCGAGGCCGTTGGTTACGCTGTCGACTGGCTTTCGGACCGGGTGGTCGAACTTGGTGCCGAAATGAGTGACCGGGAAGATCAGATCAAAGTGTTGCGCGCGGATACCGGCATGCTTAATGAACAGGATCTCGATGCGTTGTCCCTTCGGCTACGTGACCTGGAAGACAGGTACGCCTCGGCGTCGGACGCACTGGAAGTTGATCGCAAACGGGTCGAGCAAGCGCGCGCCCTGCAGGAGAGCGGTGATACAGAAGGGCTCATCCAACTTCTTAGAGATGTCTTACCACGTCGTATCCTTGATAACCTGCAGGGACTTTCGGACGGGAACACGACTGCCCAACAGCAAATTGACGCACAAATCAGACTACTTGAGGCTGGGGCACAACGCCAGCAAGAGCAACGGGGTTCCTTGTACACTGCATTGATCAGGCTTCGGGATGAAGTTGATGTCGAGACCCAGAAGTTCACCCAGCTGAGCGCCGTCATCCGAGAAGCAGAATCCACACGCACGCTGCTGGACACTTTTTCTGCACGCCTCAAAGAAACCTCGCTGCAGGCAGGTTTACAGCAAGCTGACAGCCAGTTGATCTCGCCAGCGCGCAACGGTTTGCAGGTAGAGCCCCGAGCAAAACGGACCTACTCTCTTGCAGTTGTTTTTGGTGTCCTGATGGGCTTGTTTTTGATTGTCGTGCGGCAGTTCACCCAAAATGGATTCCGGTCCAGTGCAGAGGTCACGAACAGCACTGGCCTTCCCGTTATCGGTCAGCTTCCGATCATTCCGATCAAGCGGCGCGACCAGCTCATCCCTTATCTCATGGAAAAACCGACCTCAGCCGCTGCTGAAGCTATACGCAACCTGCGCACCTCGCTCACGATGCTCGATCTAGAGACGTCACCACAGGTCATTATGTTGACCTCTTCGATTCCAGGTGAAGGCAAGACAACTACGTCGATCGCGTTGGCGATGAATTTCGCCAAGCTTGGGCGCAAGGTTCTGTTTATCGAAGGTGACATCCGGCGACGGACCCTCACTAATTATTTCAAGCAGATACCTGGTTATGGGTTGGTAGACGCCATGTCCGGCGAGCGCCCTTGGGAAGAGGCCGTGATACATGACGATGACCTGGATATAGATATTCTAATGGGACAGACAAGTAAGACCAACGCCGCTGACCTGTTTGCCTCGGCTAATTTTACAAGGCTCATGAGTGCGGCGCGGGAGCGCTATGATCACATCATCATCGATACACCACCGGTCCTTTTGGTCCCGGATGCACGGCTGATCGCGCGTCATTGCGACACGCTTGCCTATGTCGTGCACTGGGACAGTACGGACCGTGCACAGGTCGCGGATGGTTTGAGCCAGCTTCAGTCCTTGGGCATCAACGTGACCGGTATCGTGCTGTCGCAAGTCGACCCCGCTGGTATGAAACGCTATGGCTACGGCAATCGTTACGGTGCCTATACAAGCTACGATACAGGATATTATTCGAACTGATTTTCCCAAATGTATTAGGGTAAATTAACAATTTAAACTCCGAACGGACAGGAGCCGACGTGACAATCACGGCCTTTTTCAACCGTGCCCGGCGGTCTATTTCAGGGCGGTATACAAGTTACCGCTGGCGTATTTTTGAAGGCCTAAAACCGGTTTTTCGTCGCCGTTTTGGCGCTCCTGCCCGCGGCACGGTTTTCATTTTTGGCTGCCAACGCTCGGGCACGACCCACATGGAAAGACTGTTCCGTGCAGATCCGCGTTCAGTGGTGCATGGCGAATTCAGCGATCTGTCGGTAACCCCGGACAGCACCTTGTGGATGCCATTTGATCAGATGCGTACCCTCATTGACCACGATGCTGCCCGCTACGTGGTTATCCGCTCTCTTCTGGCCTCTCACCGGGCAGTAGAAACGCTGGAGTACTGGCCTGACGCCGCCGCCTTTTGGGTTTTTCGCGATGCCAACAGCGTGGTCGATTCCATGATACGTAAATGGGGTGGAGATTTCTTCGAAATATCGAAGCGGGTCGAAAGCGCTCCCGACGGCCAGTGGGACTTGGCAACGCTCTGGCAAGATATTCAAAAAGAGGCACGATTCCTCGCTCCCGATGCCGAAGGGGACGACCATATCAGGAACGTTTACGCGCTGTTCTGGCTCCATCGGAACCAGTTGGTGTATGATCTTGATTTAGCAGAACATCCCCGCGTAACTATGATTGATTATGCTGACTTTACCGCCACCCCTGAGGTCTATCTTGACCACGGATTGGCGATCGCAGGGGTGCCGCCGGTCGGCTGGCGCTACAAGCTCAAGACACGTCGGCTGGATGCCGCCACAACGGCTGGTAAACCCCAGTTTTCGCCAACGGTCCAAGCGCGCTGTGATGCGCTTTATCAAGCGTTGCGTCAGAAATCGGGTATTTCTTCTGAAAAGGCGTGCCCGCAGTGACGCTTCTGGTTGCAACGCAAGATCCGAATACCCCGTCCGAGACTTATGTCCGTCAGCACATGCGGCTTGTTGCTCCTGGCGCGACAGTTGGCGTTGCTTTCCAAGACACAGGCACGCAGCAGCTGGATATTCCTTTCCATGTGGTGCGCCGCAATGCGGGACCGCTGGCCAGAAAGCTTATGACAATTTACGGGCTTTGCGCCCATGGCTTTGCCGGCACACCGGTCGGGGCTACTCGTACTGCGCTACGAGACTTCATGAAACAGAACGATGTGTCGGTGGTGCTCGCTGAATTTGGCCCAACCGGTGCGGCGCTGCGCTCGCTTTGTCGTGAATTGAACATTCCTCTGGTCGTAAACTTTCACGGCTACGATGCGACCGTGATGCCCCGGTCGCGCCTTGTCCGGCACGCTTACAGACTGCTTGCCCGCGACGCTCAGGCGATCATTGGCGGATCAGAACATTTCCGGGAACGGCTGATCGAGTTGGGCTTTGCGCCGGATAAGGTGCATGTAGTGCCCTGCGGCATCGAGACTGAACGTTTCGGGCGGGCATCTGATCGCAACGGTCGACGCCTCGTGGCTGTTGGTCGCCTTACGCCCAAAAAAGCACCCCAATTGACACTCCAAGCCGTAGCGCACGCACGCGCCGAGGTACCTGATTTAACGCTCGATATTATCGGAAACGGTCCGATGTATGCCGCATGCGAAGCAGAAATCACACGGCTGGGCCTCTCGGATGCTGTCACACTGCACGGGGCGCTGGATCACGACGCAGTGCGCAAGGTGCTAGCGCAAGCTGATGTTTTTGTTCAGCATTCGGTGGTAGCGCCAAATGGCGACACCGAAAGCCAAGGCATTTCCTTGGTCGAGGCGATGGCCTCAAACCTGCCCGTGGTAGCGACGGACCACAACGGCTTCTCCGAGACAGTGACTCACGGCCAGACAGGTTATCTGGTGCCCGAAGGGGACGTGGAGCAAATGGGTCAGCATCTGATCACCCTTTTGCAAGACCCGGTCTTGCGCCAAACCATGGGAAATGCTGGACGTGCGCATGCAGTCGAGCATTTCGACGCGGTGCCGGTCACGAACCGGATGCGAAAAGTCCTTGGCCGCTTTGCAACGCCTTGGGAAAGTGCTGGCTTCGATAAGTTGGGAAGATATACGATAACTCAGAACTTGGATGATCCTGAATTCCTCGAGTAATCTGAGCGTTCCTCACTTCAGAATACCATGCTTGTGCATATTTCAGGCCTTTTTTTACCAAGTATACTTTTAAAAAATGATATCAAACCGGGTACGGGTCAAACACTTCACCAACCGCTTGGGATCAAACTTGGTTTAAATTGCCCATTCAGCTCTTAATATAGCGCTTAAGCGCGCGCTTCCAGATTTCCAGCGCCTGACGCCCTTTGATAAGTGCTGGCATCAAGCTGGTTCTAGTCAGAGACGGATCGTCCGGAAGCTGTCTAATCAATTCATCCCATTGCGCAGCCCGCATTTCGGGTCCGAAATTATGCTGGACATCTTCGCTTGCCCTCTGCCCTAATTTTTTCCGCATGGCTGCATCCCGGATCACACCCGACAAGGTGTCGTACCAATCGTCATCTGCACTGAGTAGGCCGTTGTGACCGTGCTGGATTGCCTGAGCATACGTTAGGGTCGGAGAAGCAACAGTTGGCACACCAAAAACCCCAGCCTCGATATACTTTAACTCACTACGTGCTTGTGCGAATGGGTCGCTCTGGTCGAGCGGCACGAGATTGATATCTGCTTGCCCTGGCATCGGCATAAATTCTGCATAGGGAACAAATGAATGGTACTCGAATCGGTCGCCAAATTTCCGGAACTGTTCATCAAAACGTAATTTGCCAACTAGCAAAAGACGGGTTTCTGGGTGGGTTTCCAAAAGTTTGAGAAGTGCTGGCTGAACAATTGAAAAATCAGCGTCGTGATGCCCAGATCCACTGAAATAGGCCATCGTTACACTTGTATGTTCTGCGCCCATAGAGTTTTTTACATTCTTTGCGACATTCAGAAGGGTTTGCGACAAGCCATTGCGCATAACGACACAGTGCGGGTGAAATTCTTTGATCCGATCCTTCAGGTAGTCTGTAGAGCAGGTCACCAGATCGGCCATCTTCATTGCCGAACGATAACGGTCTACCGCTTCTTTAGAAGACCCCGCGGTCCCGAATTGGCTTAGATGATCAACTGCCGACTCATCGAATAACAGGTCATCGACATCATAGATGATGGCGCAATGGTCAGCCCGGGCCAGTTTCATTGCACGCAAGGTCATAGAATCCGCTGCGACACGGTGAAAGACGATTGCTTTTCGCGCTCTGGGCATATCACGATAAACGCACCCTACATTCGTGGTCCATGCGGCACTATCAAGGTATTGAGCAGGCTGAACGCATCGCAATTCAGTGGTCCCATAGCCCAAAATGGGGGTCTTCGAAAGGAACTGAATGTCAGGAGTTTCTAGGAACATCTCAGGACCTTTCGATACTAGGCATTTGAATGCGTAAATAGATATAAAAGCTGTATCAGGCTTTCTGTGCAATTATTCCTATAAATTCGCTTTTAACTTTATTTCGCGCCGATTCTTCAGATTGTTCTTTGGATGGCTTACGGAGCGTAGTACCATCTGGAACTTTTTGATTGGGCCGGTACCCAGCTTCAAGCTTCGCGCTCGTCCGCGATAACTTGTCAAAGTTACCGCGGACCATTTTACGTTGGATACTATAGCCGCTTTTTTTAAGAGCCTCTTGTAGCGATCCCCAAGTAAACAAGACTAAGTGCCGCGGCACTTCTAAACCTCGCCAATAGCTAGAATAGACATCTCGACCGACAGCATCAAAATTTGGTGTTTCAATGTGCAATAGGCCGCCCGGTGCCAACATATCATGACATTGCGCAAAAGTTTCCAAAGGATCATGAAGGTGTTCTACAACGTGATTCAGGGTGATCGCCTGAAAGAAACCTTTCTTGTCATGCCAAGCTTCGCTTCCACCTTGGCGCAAGTGAGATGTATATTTTATAGCCAGTTCACATGCGGATGGGTCAGGATCACAACCATACACTTCCCATCCAGAATCTTTCGCAGTCTGCAGGAAATCCCCGTTGCCGCAGCCGATATCCAAAAGACGCGCAGGGCCCTTTTTTGGAAAAGAAATGAACCTGTGTTTCCGGTCTAGGGTGGCCGAGATACCGGGGAACGCATGGATACCCAAAAGGCCAAGCGGCCCGAGAGAGGGACTGCCTTTGCCATAGTGACGATTCACGTAACTCCCACGCATCAGCTCGAGTATGCGTAACTTCAAAGACTGTCCCGGCCTTACATCAGGAAGCCCGCTCTCATGGGTGTAATAGCTCGAATAAGCTCGCCCAATTGTTTCAGGGGTGGGCCGCCGGTCTATAAATCCAGACTGGCACTTGCTACATTGCTGAACATCCCAGAAGCCCGGAGCGTTACCAAAGACTATGTCGCCACACCTCGAATGGGCAATATTAAATTCTTGGCTTCCACAGACTGGACAGCTCTCAAGTATCTCAAGGTCTGCTTCTGGCCAGGTAATCTGCTCCATCTATTATCCTCTCAGGAAAGCGTAATTTTAACAGCCAACGTAGGCCATAACAGACCATAAAGTGCCCCTATCTTATTGGCAAACCCGTTCATTTTTTGCACATTGTAAACTAGGATGCGGAATTTTCCTGAACTTTCTGGATATCAAGGAGACAGGAGGACGGCTCGGTATGGACCTGTCGCGCTTTCGTGCCGCCCCAAGTGCTCGTTTAAGCCACCTTTCGTTCGAAGGCGACAGGACTTTTCCAGCCCAGTGCTGAGTGGCGGCGACGCGGATTGTAGAAGCCGTTGATGTATTCGAAGATCGCCATT
>NZ_JBFEKM010000166.1:0-8805 GCF_041552635.1 Sulfitobacter sp. | reverse complement strand
TAGTCGCCAATGATGGCGGCGAGCTTTTCTTTATCCTTGCCCAGATTGGGTTGGAAATCGACCTCGATGCCACGGTCTTTGAAGATTTGTACGGCGGCTTCGGACAGGCTGTCGGAAATGAGAACTTTGGGGGCCATGTTTGGCGCTCCTTTTTTGAATAGAAGGGGGGCGTGGGTTGTCACCCACCCTACGCGCGGTGCAAGGTGGGGAACCCGTAATTATGCGTTGATTTCGGACTCAAAGGCCCAAGCAAGCCACGGCAGCATCGCCTCGATATCCGAGGTTTCAACTGTGCCGCCGCACCAGATGCGCAAGCCCGGAGGGGCATCGCGGTAGGCACCAACGTCCAGTGCGACATCTTCGTCGGCAAGGCGTTTGGCAACGGCTTTGGCGAATGCGGCCCCGTCGGTAATGCGGTCGTCGGCGAACTTGAGGCAAACAGATGTGTTGGACCGTGTCGCCGGATCAGTGGCAAGGAAATCGATCCAGTCGTGGTCTTCCACGAACTTGGCAATCGCGGCGGTGTTGGCATCGGCACGGCCGATCAGGCCGTTCAGACCGCCAACGGATTTCGCCCAGTCCAGCGCCAGCAAGTAATCTTCTACACACAGCATCGAAGGCGTGTTGATCGTTTCACCCTTAAAGATGCCGTCGATCAGCTTGCCGCCTTTGGTAAGGCGGAAAATCTTGGGCAGGGGCCATGCAGGTGTGTAGTTTTCAAGCCGCTCAACCGCGCGCGGGCTGAGGATCAACATGCCATGCGCCGCTTCTCCTCCCAGCACTTTCTGCCAGCTGAAGGTGGTTACATCCAGCTTGTCCCATGGCAGGTCCATGGCGAAGGCAGCAGATGTAGCGTCGCACAGGGTCAGGCCCTTGCGATCAGCGGGGATAACATCGCCGGTGGGCACGCGCACACCGGATGTGGTGCCGTTCCAGGTAAAGCAAACGTCGTTGTCATAGTTGAGCGACGCCATATCCACGATCTGACCATAGTCAGCGGTGTGGACGGTATGTTCGATCTTTAGCTGTTTGACAGCATCCGTCACCCAGCCAGCGCCGAATGATTCCCAAGCGACCATTTCAGCAGGGCGTTCGCCCAACATGGTCCACATGGCCATTTCATAAGCGCCAGTATCTGACGCAGGCACGATGCCGATTTTATAATCAGCCGGTACGCCTAGGATCTCGCGGGTGGTCTCGATTGCGGCAAGCAGCTTGGCTTTGCCGGGGGCAGCGCGGTGGCTGCGGCCCAAAGGCGCGCTGGCAAGCTTGGTCAGGTCATAGACGGGGGGTTTGGCGCACGGGCCGGAGGAAAAACGCGGATTCGTTGGTCGCGTTGTAGGTACTGTAATAGCCATTTAGCTACCCTTTCAGATAAGCGCCCTTCGTTGGGGAAGGGTGTCCCATTGCTGCATCTAGAGGTGCGCACGGTCTGGCACAAGCCGGAAAATATCGCTAGAACGCCGCTTGATTGGCTTTTTACGACAGCTCTGACGCGGATCGGAAACTTGACGATGCATAGTGTGACTTTGTTAACCTCGCCTGAACGACCAAAGCTGGAGGCCGCATTGGTCGACAGCCTGCGAAATGCATGGGGCGGTGGCGATGCGGTTTGGTTGGCCCCTGATGAGGCCGCAACTTTTGATATGTTGCGGATGCCGGGCAATCGTTGGGATGTCTGGGCTGAATGTCAGGGCATGGGCGTTGATTTGATCATCGTTCCGTCAGAAGGGCGGCGCAAAAAGATGCTGCTTGCCGATATGGACAGCACCATGATCCAGCAAGAATGCATCGACGAGTTGGCTGATGAAGCAGGCGTGGGCGCGCGGGTAAAGGATATCACTGCACGCGCCATGAATGGCGAGCTGGATTTCGAGGGCGCGTTGCGCGAACGGGTCGGTCTTCTTGAAGGGCTGGACGAGGCCGTGATTGGTCAGGTTTTGGCGCAGCGGATTACGCATATGCCGGGGGGCAAGACATTGCTGGCCACGATGAAGGCACAGGGGGGCTATGCCGCGCTGGTGTCCGGCGGGTTTACGGCGTTTACGGCTGCGGTTGCGGAGGCGTTGGGGTTTGACGAGAACCGGGCAAATACCTTGTTAATTTCGGATGGTAAATTGACGGGGCAGGTGGCCGATCCGATCTTGGGCAAGCAAGCCAAGGTGGACGCGCTGGAGCAGATCACCGCGCGGCTTGGTCTGGTCGAGGGTGATGTGATCGCGGTCGGGGACGGTGCAAATGATCTGGGCATGTTGCACCGTGCAGGTATGGGCGTCGCCCTGCATGCCAAACCATCCGTCGCGGCGGAGTGCGATGTAAGGATCAATTTTGGCGATCTGACGGCGCTGTTGTTTGTGCAGGGCTACGCGAAAAACGAATTCGTGGTTTGAGTTCGAGAGGTGCATGGGGCGCTGCCCCATACCCCGGGATTTTGAACCATTTGGAACTAAGGTGCGGTGCCTTTTTCAGGCGAAAGTTGCGGCGGGTTTAAGTGTTCCAGTGATGATGCCCCGGCGATTTTCGATGGGGGCATTGCGGTATTTGAGCGCCTCGGGGTGGTTCGGATCAAGTGCGCCGAGTTTCACAAGGATTGACGCGATGGCGCATTCTGCGGCCCGTTTCGTTCCGCAGGCAGCTTTCAGGGCGACGCCGATTTTCTGATCGGGCAGGATCGCGATGAAGAAGCCTTCGGCACCGGTTTTCAGGGCAACTTTGCCATTCATCGCACGCATCAGGTTGGTGCAGGCGCGGGTTTCGCCTGCGACCAGTTCCGGGTGAAGGCGCATGGCTTGGTGTAGGCGCGCCTCGGCGGAGCCGTCGGGAGCGGAGGCAAAACGGGCCATGGCCCTTGCCATGCCGTGCAATGTGGTTGCGAAGTTCGGGACGGAGCAACCGTCGATGCCGTAGCCCGGAGAGGTAAGGCCGGTGACCTGCTCGAAGGCGTCTAGGCAAGCTTTTTGCACAAGGTGGTCCGGCTTTTCGTAGTCAGCGCCGCCACCAAGGTGTTTGTTAACCGTTAGAAAGCCCGCGTGTTTGCCAGAGCATTCATGGTGTATCTGGCAAGGTTTTTCACCTGTGCAGATCAGCGCGTTGCGAGCAGTTTCATCACCCGGTTCCGCTGTGCCGCAGCGAAAATCCTGATCGTTCAGCCCCATTGTTTCGAGCCAGTCGCCCACCAGTCCGGTGTGGAGCGCTGCGGCCTGGTGCGAGGCGCAGGCGAGCGCCAGATGTTGGGGGGTGAGGCCAAAAGCATCGGCAGCGCCCGACTGCACGAGTGGTAGCGCCTGAATCATCTTGGCAGAAGATCGCGGCAGGATCACAGCCTCGGGATTGCCCCAAGCATGGATGATTTGACCCGTGTCATCGCAGACCACTGCATGGCCAGAGTGGACGCTTTCCAAGAACGGACCACGCCAAATTTCGGCAAAGGGGGCTGCTGCTGTCATGTTTCATCCTCTCAGTGGGCGATTTCCTGCCAATCAGGGTTTCGTCGGTCGCCTGTTTCGCGTTAATATGCTTGTTGTCGAGCGAAGAACAGTTCCAATAAAAGAGCGTCTTTCGAAGGGCCGCCAGAGGAATTGTATTGAAGTTGAGGTTAATGGCGGCTGGAGGCCAGGGTACATGATGAATTTTAAGAAGACCGGTTTAATCTTGGCAGTGGCAAGTTTCGCGACCACGGGTGCTTGGGCGCAAGCGCAAAGCACGAACCGCGTTGCCGCACAGACTGATTGGAGCGTTTTCGTCGAAGATAATCCGACGGAATGTTGGGGTGTATCGACCCCCAAGAATTCTGTAAACTCCCGGGACGGGCGCGTTGTTGCCGTGAACCGGGGGCAGACCCTTTTGATGGTTTTCTACCGCCCAAGCGCGGGGGCCAAGGGGCAAGTGGCCTTTACTGGCGGATATCCCTTTGCGTCGGGGTCGACGGTGAATATGGACATCAGCGGCACTAGTTTCGAGCTGTTTACCGATGGTGAATGGGCTTGGCCTGCGACGGCGGATGATGACAACAAGATCATCACGGCGATGAAGCGCGGTGCGGATGCGGTGCTGACTGCCCGTTCGGGCCGGGGTACCCAGACGAAAGATACATTTTCCCTGTTGGGTTTCACGGCTGCTGTTGAAGACGCGGCAAAGCGCTGTGGCGGCTAGGTTAGGGTATTGGCCTCCTGAGGAAAACGGATGGCAGCATTGGCTGGCCAGCATATAGGGCGAGAGCCTGAGTAATTGCCGAACAAAGCGCAGTGTCGCGCTAAATTTCTGTGACCTAAATTAGCTGGGCTAAAGATACAAAGTCTGGCCATTTTACTATGCGCCCGTTGGTCGAAATGGCCGTGGGCTTTTGGATTGTTGTTATGATGTCCTTCCCGCGATGATTATAAGGTAAGCTCGTTATTCAGGCTTTCCTTTTGATCTGGGGCAGAATGCCTATATAGAGCGATCAAATACCTCATTTCCGGAGAATCTCCATGTCAGCGACCGCGCCGATTACCCAAGACGTCATGACCATCCCGCGCAAATTGCCGGACGGGCCGATGAACTTGGTTGGCCTGACCCGTGACGCCATGCGCGAGGTGCTGATTGCGCACGGCACGCCGGAAAAGCAGGCAAAGATGCGGGTGGGCCAGATCTGGCAATGGATATATCAGTGGGGAACGCGCGATTTTGCGGACATGACCAACCTGTCCAAGACATTCCGCGCCGAATTGGCCGAGAAGTTCGTGATCGAGGTGCCCGAGGTTGTGACCAAACTGGTTTCCGAAGATGGCACGCGCAAATATCTGGTGCGCATCGCTGGCGGACATGAGGTCGAAGTTGTTTATATTCCTGAAGAGGGGCGCGGCACGCTATGCGTCAGCTCTCAGGTGGGGTGCACGTTGACGTGTTCGTTCTGCCATACAGGCACGCAAAAACTGGTGCGTAATCTGACGGCAGCCGAAATCATCGGGCAAGTCATGATAGCGCGGGACGATCTGGACGAATGGCCTGTTCCTGGCACGATCACCGAAGCGCCACGTTTGCTATCGAATATTGTGCTGATGGGCATGGGCGAGCCTTTGTATAACTTTGAGAATGTGCGCGATGCGATGAAGATCGCAATGGACCCCGAAGGCATCCAACTGTCGCGCCGCCGGATTACATTATCGACCTCAGGTGTCGTGCCGGAAATTGCACGAACGGCGCAGGAAATTGGGTGCCAACTGGCGATTTCGTTTCATGCCACCACAGACGAGGTGCGCGACAAGCTGGTACCGATCAACAAGCGTTGGAATATCGCTGAACTGGTTGAAGCGCTGCGCAGCTATCCCAAGGTCAGCAATTCCGAGAGGATCACCTTTGAATATGTGATGCTGAACGGTGTGAACGACAGTGATGCAGATGCGTACCGGTTGATCGAATTGATCCGTGGTATTCCGGCCAAGATTAACCTGATCCCGTTCAACGAATGGCCCGGCGCGCCTTACACTCGGTCATCGAACAACCGTATCCGGGCGTTTTCAGAGATTATCTATAAGGCGGGCTATGCATCGCCTGTCCGCAAACCGCGCGGTGAAGATATTATGGCGGCCTGTGGTCAGCTGAAGTCAGCGACGGAGCGTGCTCGCAAGTCACGCAAGCAGATCGAGGCTGACGCCGGGCTTTAATGCCAATCTAACCACGACGCTAAATTCTGCGGGGGTGAAAGTTACCGTAGATCTTCCTGAAATGATGCTGCGCGCGCTATCGGCCTTGGCAAGAGCCGAGGATGTGGCTGTCGGCCAGTTGGCGCGGGATGCTATTACGCTTGATCTACGGTTGCGTGCGAAACCAAAGAGGGACGATAGGACCGATGCGGCGCTCGCCGCATTACTTTGCGCGCTCCTTGCTAAAGACCTTGCCGGTTCGACAAGTTGGCGCGACCTGCATCCGAGGGTCTTGCGCTGTGCGCATGGGATAGCGGCCAAAAAGCTGTGCAAGGCATCCGATTTTGGCCATTCACACAGCCGCCTTACCCGTCATTTTGGCCCGGCTTTTCCGGGGCACCCTCATGCGCATCTATTCTTGATGGATGCACAAGAGAGCGAAGTCATATCCACATGATTGCCCATGCCAAATTGGGCAGGGCTATCGTGAAATGACCTTTAGTTCGCCACAGTTCAGCAAGACTTAAGACATCATGGCACAGGATATTGTTTCCATCGACACATCAATCACGAGGTAAACACGATGTCTGTTATCATAAAAAGCGACGCCTTTGTTACCGCCGAGGTGCTTGCTCTTGTCACCCGCGAACGTCAAAGCGCCTTGTCCGTGCGCGAGTGGCAGCACCGTTTGGCTGGCTACGGCTATGGCCTGCGCGACACCAGTGATGGTATCGTTCTTGAAACCTTGCCGCATCACGTTGAGGTCTGCGTTCTCCCGGCTGAACTTTGCGCCTGACCTCTTAAGCCAAACTGTTGCGAATACCTATCTGCCGGGCACCGCGTCTCGTGCGGGGGCTGTCTCCCAGCTTTCGATCAACTCCACCGCTTCTGCGGCGGTCTCGACAAACTGAAACAAATCAAGGTCTTCGGCCGAAATCGTGCCAGCATCGGCAAGTGCTTCCCAGTTGATGATCTTTTCCCAGAAGGCGCGGCCAAACAGCAAGAACGGGACGCGTGACATGCGACCGGTCTGAATCAAGGTCAGTGCTTCGAATGTCTCGTCCAGGGTGCCAAAGCCGCCCGGAAAGACACATACGGCCCGCGCGCGCATCAGGAAATGCATTTTCCGGATCCCGAAATAGTGAAAGTTAAAACACAATTCCGGTGTGACATATCGATTCGGTGCCTGCTCGAACGGCAAGACGATATTCAATCCGATGGACCGCCCGCCTGCGTCCACAGCACCGCGATTGCCTGCCTCCATGACGCCGGGCCCTCCGCCCGTGACGATGACATTCTCGTGGCCGTCGCTCTCCATTGATTTCAGCGTCATCAGCCGCGCAAATTCGCGGGCTTCGTCATAGAAATGCGACAGCTCTGCCAGTGTTTTCGTGCGTGCCTTGTCCTTGTTGGCAGGTTCGGGAATACGTGCGCCACCAAACAGCACGATGGTCGATGTGATGCCGTGCGCGTCCAGCCCCATTTCTGGTTTAAGTAGTTCAAGCTGCAATCGTACCGGTCGCAATGCGTCCAGCCCCATGAAATCATCATCTGTGAACGCAAGGCGGTAGGCTGGTGCACGGGTTTGCGGCGTATCGGGCACGTCTTTGGCTTTGGCGCTGTCTGAAACAGCGCCGCGCAAAGGGTGGCGGGGTTTTTCGGTCATTCGCATCTCCGGTCATCAATTTAGGGGCAGCATGCCCGCGTTTTTTGGCAATGGCCACGGCGGGCGTTGTGATTGCGTGCAAACCATCACAACTGTATAGGCAATGGCAACACCTGTCCTTCTCAACCCGGAGCTACCTTTATGTCCAACGCCCAACTTGAAACTGCCATCGAAGCCGCGTGGGAAGCCCGCGATACGATTACCTCTGCAACCACCGGCGAAACCCGCGACGCGATCGAGGCGACTTTGGCCGCGTTGGACAGTGGCAAGCTGCGCGTTGCCGAGAAAATGGAAAGCGGTGACTGGCATGTGAACCAATGGGCGAAAAAGGCCGTTTTGCTTGGCTTTCGGATCAAAGACATGGAGCATCAGACAGGCGGCCCGCAGGGTGCCGGCTGGTGGGACAAGGTCGACAGCAAGTTCAAAGGCTGGGGCGACGACGAATGGAAGACTGCCGGTTTCCGCGCGGTTCCAAACTGTGTTGTGCGCAAATCGGCTTATATCGCACCGGGCGTGGTTTTGATGCCGTCCTTTGTGAACATTGGTGCCTATGTCGACAGTGGCACGATGGTTGATACATGGGCCACGGTCGGATCCTGTGCGCAGATCGGTAAGAACGTACACCTGTCCGGTGGCGTAGGGATTGGCGGTGTGCTTGAGCCCATGCAGGCGGGTCCGACAATCATCGAAGACAACTGCTTTATCGGGGCCCGCTCCGAGGTGGTAGAGGGCTGTATCGTGCGCGAAGGGTCCGTATTGGGTATGGGCGTGTTTATCGGCCAATCCACCAAGATCCTTGATCGTGAAACCGGCGAAGTCATGTATGGCGAAGTCCCTTCAGGGTCGGTTGTCGTTGCGGGGTCGATGCCATCGAAAAATGGTGTGAACCTGTATTGTGCCGTAATCGTCAAACGCGTGGATGAAAAAACCCGGTCCAAAACGTCGATTAACGAATTGCTGCGCGACTAGGGAACAGTTTCACGGACTTGTGAGTTATCTTTATGAAACAAGATATATGGAGAATAACAAATGACAGGTCTGGGTTGGTTCGCAGCAATTATCGTAGGTGGTTTGGCAGGATGGATCGCTGAAAAGATCATGAAATCCGATATGGGTTTAATCATGAACATCATTTTGGGGATCATCGGTGCCTTGGTTGCGAACTTCCTTCTGGTCGCAATTGTTGGCGCGACGCTGGGTGGCTGGATCGGCCAGCTTATCGTGGGTGTGATCGGTGCATGTTTGCTGATTTGGGTCACCCGTCTGGTCCGGGGTCGCACCTGACCCTTTCCAGAACGTGAAGAACAAGATAGGGCTGCCGCATCTCAATGCGGTGGCCTTTTTTATGACTGATCAGAAGAAACCAAAAAAACCGTCCCGCCAGCAGGTTTATACCCTTCTGGTCGAGATTGGCCGAAAAGAAGGCGACGGCTTGCCTGACAAGGCGACCGGCGCTGCGCTGATGTGCTTTGCCTCTGGCATAGACGAGGCCGAAGCCGTGCGCGAAACCGTCGC
>NZ_JBFEKM010000165.1:0-8811 GCF_041552635.1 Sulfitobacter sp. | reverse complement strand
TCTGATTTCGGCCTCGTTGCCGATGACGAAATCAAGTTCGTCTGCAATCATGCGCAGGAAATCGGCCCGGTGACGGTCAACGCAGAAGGGATCTGAAATCGCGATGCCTGCTTTGCCACCCGCAGCACGGGTCAGGCGAGATGCTTCAAGGAAGGCTTGTTTGCCCTGATCCTTGTCGAACAGATACCCTTCGAGGAAAATGATTCTGGCCGCAGATGCCACAGCATCCGGCACATCTGCAGGCCCAAGATCGGTTGAAATCCCCAGATAGGTGTTCATCGACCGTTCGCCATCGGGCGATACAAAGATCATCGACCGCGAAGTTGGCAGATCGCCGCCCGCCACGGGTGCGTTCACGAAATCAGTGCCGCCGTCGATCATGGATTGCGCATAGAATTTGCCCAAAGCGTCGTCATTCACGCGACCGATAAACGCTGTTGGCAATCCAAGCGCGCCGATCCCGGCGATCGAATTCGCAACCGATCCGCCGGGCGTTTGCAGCCGATCTTTCATCTCGCCGTACAGTTCTTCGGCGCGGTCACGTTCGATCAGTTGCATGATGCCTTTTTCGATGTTCATGTCGCCAAGAAACGCGTCATCGGCATGCGAGATTACATCGACAACGGCGTTGCCGATGCCAACCACTTCATATTGGGTCATTCAGTTTTGTCCTCATAGGGGCAGAGATCACGGATGATACAGGTCCTGCACAAGGGCTTGCGCGCCTTGCAGTGGTAACGACCGTGCAGGATCATCCAGTGATGGGCGTGTTGTTGAAAATCAACGGGAATATTGTCTTCGATGGCGCGTTCAACCGCGTCCACAGTTTTGCCGGGGCAAATGTTGGTGCGGTTGCCCATGCGAAAGATATGGGTGTCGACCGCTTGCGCAGGATAGTGCCACCACATGTTCAGCACGACATTGGCCGTTTTGCGCCCCACACCGGGCAGCGATTGCAGCGCAGCGCGGCTGTTGGGGACGATGCCCGCATAGTCATCGACTAAAATCTGGCTAAGTTTAATGACATTTTTGGCCTTCTGGCGGAACAGGCCGATTGTTTTGATATGCTCAATCAGTCCCTCAAGCCCCAAATCCAACATCTGTTGGGGCGTTTCGACCGCCTCGAACAAGGACTTGGTCGCCTTGTTGACACCGACATCAGTCGCTTGCGCGCTTAGGGCTACAGCAACCAAAAGCGTGTAAACATTGGTGTGATCCAGCTCTCCCTTGGGCTCTGGATCGACGGCGTGAAAGCGGGAAAAGATCTCGCGGATCGTATGATAATCAAGTGGTTTTGCCATAGCGAAGGGTATGCGTGGATTTTTCCGCCAGAGCAAGAACAAGACGGTGCGCGTATTTACAAACTGTTTACCGAGATTCCAAGTTTTCGTCGCAAGTATGCAGTTCCAGTCGATAAGCTGAGAACGTAACAGTAGTGCAAGCGCCCAAAAGGCGAAAGTGAGGGACGATGTCGGTCGAATTGACTTTTTCAAAAGCATCGGGCTTCGGCCCGGGCGCGATGATTATGACGATGGATGGTGAACTGCCTGTTGAATGGTTGGAATCAGGTGACCGTTTGATCACCCGTGATCATGGGGCACAGCCGATTTTGGCGATCAAGCGGTCGCGTGGTATCGGGCCGGACGGTTTGCCCTTGTTGCCGCCGCTGCATTTGCGGCCTCGTGAAAACGCCGCAACCGAGGGCCTGCAAGAACCGCTGCGCCTTTCGCCGCACCATCAGGTTCTGGTAAGTTCGCCACATGTCGCGCTGAATTTGGGCAAACATGAAGCGATGGCCGAAATTGGTGCATTGTCCCGGCGTATTGCCCCCCGGCCAGACCCGAATGCGCCTGCCATCAGCTATCACCACATTATTATGGAACATCATGAATTGATCCTTACCTGCGGGATTTGGGCCGAAACAACGGGGCTTGAGACCGCAGCCATGTTGTCGGTGCCGCCTGAGATCCGCCGCACGAGCAAGGTTTTTGCCGAAGACGCAAAAGCCCCGCGCATGTGTCTGAACCGGGTCGAATCCAAGATGATCCGTGATTTGCTGGACCCAGAAGAAACGCTTTTGCATCTTTTGGCCGCCTAACGCAGCGCTTTGGCGCAAGTTTCGGGTCGCCTGAATGGTCCGCGGTGATTAGCGTGGGGGTATGACACAAGATATCACCCCCCCGCCCCCCACGGCAAAGCCCGAGACAGAAAATGATTACCATTACGGTGTCATGCGTCGTGCCATTGACCTGATTGATCATGCGGCTGACCCGATGGCACTGGACCAGATCGCCAGTGAAATGAACATGAGCGCCGCGCATTTCCAGCGGCTGTTTTCCCGCTGGGTCGGGGTGTCGCCGAAGCGGTATCAGCAATATCTGATGCTGGACCACGCCAAGATCTTGCTGCGTGATCGGTTTACGACCCTTGGAACCGCCCATGCTGTTGGCCTGTCAGGGTCCAGCCGCCTGCATGATCTTTTCCTAAGATGGGAGGCGATGAGCCCGGGTGATTTTGCCCGCAAAGGCGATGGGCTGGTGATCTCTTGGGGG
Source organism: Sulfitobacter sp. (assembly GCF_041552635.1). Lineage (GTDB taxonomy): Bacteria > Pseudomonadota > Alphaproteobacteria > Rhodobacterales > Rhodobacteraceae > Sulfitobacter. Next base: position 6,259 of record NZ_JBFEKM010000165.1, on the reverse strand, counting down.
TGGTTCGACAGCCCCTTTGGCCCGGCCTTGGTCATGGGCACAGAGCGCGGCATTTGCGGTTTGGCGTTTTCGGCCGAAACCGGTGAAGAGCCCGCAATGCAGGACATGCGCCGCCGTTGGCCGGGTGCGACGTTTCGCGAAAACCCCGACATGTTGCGTGACTGGGTGCGGATCGCCTTTGCCGCCCAAGATGGCAGTGGTGGAAAGGCCCCCATCTATCTGATCGGTGCGCCCTTTCAGATCAAAGTATGGGAGGCCTTGTTGAGCATCCCGTCAGGTCAGGTCACGACATATTCCGAAATCGCCCAAACCATCGGCACCCCCAAAGCCGTGCGTGCAGTGGGGACGGCTGTCGGGCGCAATCCGATCAGTTGGTTGATTCCCTGCCACCGCGCCTTGCGCAAATCAGGTGGGCTGGGGGGCTATCACTGGGGCCTGCCGGTCAAACGCGCGATGCTTGCCTTTGAATCCGCCCGCGCCGACGCCTGACCGATAGGCGGCTTCTGGCCGATCCCAGCCGCCGATGCATCACCAAGACGGTTCTCTGGGAACTGATCGCGATGTATGGACGTTATGCAACGAGACGCCTCGCCCGAACGGGGCCCAAACCAAAGGCAAAATTAGACATGACTTTTTCAAAGATGACCATCGCCGCAGCACTGACAAGCGTTCTGGCACTTAGCGCGTGCGAACCCGGCCCAATCGGTGGCAACCCGAATGACCCCAATGCCAAGACCCGGAACGGCGCGCTGATCGGTGCAGGTGCCGGTGCCGTTATCGGCGCATTATCCAAGGGCGACGGAAACCGTGCAGATGGCGCGTTGGCGGGTGCCCTCGCCGGTGGTGCGCTTGGTGCAGGTGTAGGCTATACCTTGGACAAGCAAGAGGCCGATTTGCGCCGTCAGCTGAATTCCAACGTTATCATCACCAACACCGGTGACCGGTTGATCGTAACACTGCCGCAAGACATTTTGTTCGCGACCGATAGCACGACTGTGCAGTCCGGTATGCAAAGTGATCTGGCGGCTTTGGCGCGCAACGTGAACGTCTACAGCAACTCGACGCTGCAAATCATCGGCCACACCGATAGCGATGGCGACGCCAGCTATAACCAGCAACTGTCCGAAGGGCGTGCAAGCGCCGTGGCGAATGTGCTGATCGGCAACGGTGTACCGCGCAGCCGCATTCAGGCCGTCGGACGCGGCGAAAGCCAGCCTGTCGCCAGCAACCTGAACGCATCAGGCAAGGCGCAAAACCGTCGTGTAGAAATCGTTATTCTGCCCAACGCGTAAATCTCAATCACGAAAAAGATCAAAGCAGGCCCTGGCACCACGCCGGGGCCTCTTGCTTTTGCACCACGCCGCCACAGGTCTTGGGGCAGAACAACGTCAAAAAGGAATAGAAAAATGGCCAAACCAAAACTTGTCGGTATTTCCGGATCTCTGCGCGCTGGATCAACCAATTCGATGCTTCTGGCCGAAGCGGCGCGGCTGTTCGGCGATTGCGACTATGTACAGGCCGACATCCGCTTTCCCTTGTATGACGCCGATTATGAACAGGCCAATGGTGTCCCGGACAGCGTGCAACAGGTGGCGAACCAGATCGCTGGTGCAGATGCTGTTATGATATCCACTGTGGAATACAACAAGGGTCCTTCCGGAGCCCTCAAAAATGCGCTGGATTGGATCAGCCGGGTCGACGGCACGCCATGGTCAGGCAAACCGCTCGCCGTCATGTCCGCCGCAGCGGGGCGCGCGGGGGGCGAACGCGCGCAGTTGATTCTGCGCAGCTTTATGGTGCCGTTTCGTCCGCGGATATTGCAGGGGCCGGAAATTCATCTGGCCAACAGCGGGAATGCCTTTGACGATCAGGGCCGTTTGACCGGCGACATGTATGTCAAAGAACTGACCCAGCTTATGGAATCACTGCGTGCCGAGATTGGCCGCTAAAGCGCGGGCACGCTGACCTCGATCAGATTTCGGTCGGGGTCGCGCAGGTATAGCGATGTGATCGGCCCGGTTGCCCCTGAACGTGCAACCGGGCCGTCTTCGATTTTGATGCCGTGGATGGTCAGATGCTTGACCCAGTCAGCAATCGGGGCGTCGGTCAGAAAACATAAATCCGCAGTGCCGGGCGCGGGGTTGGCTGCCTTGGGGTCAAATTCGCGGCCCTTTTGATGCAGGTTTATTTTGGACTGTCCAAAGCGTAAGGCCCAGCGTTTGCTGCCATCTGCGACTTCGAATTGCTGACCTCGCATGCCCAGAACCTGCGTATAAAAACGCACTGTCTCGGGGATGCTGGACACCGTGAGAACAAGGTGATCAAGCTCGCGAACGCGGCATTGAATATCGGGCTGCGCCATGGCACCTCCTTGGGGAACGTTCCTAACCTTAGTGTGATCCTATGACCGAGCAACGTAAACAAGATATGATCGACCCCGCCCGTGCCGATGCTTTTCATGTTGCCCTTGGTCAGAAACAAGCGGTGCAGGCGGGTGATCCGTTGCCTCCGTTCTTTTATCAGCTCTATTTTTGGGAGCCTGAGCCACCGGTTTCCCTGGGCCGTGACGGTCATCCGCTTGTGGGCGGGCTGATCCCCGATATGGGGCTGCCGCGTCGGATGTGGGCAGGGGGGCGATTATCATTTGAACGCCCGCTTTTGGCAGGGATCGGGGCGGAAAAGCGCACCATCTGCGAAAGCCAGCAGCGCAAGGATGGCCGGTCGGGGCCGCTGGGCTTTGTCACCTTGCGCCATGAAATCTGGCAGGACGGTGCGCTGTGCCTGACCGAATGGCAAGATCTGGTCTACCGCGAAGACGCGACGCCTGATGCGCCCCAACCAACAGCCCCCACGGCGAGGACCGACGCAGAAACGGTGTCGGCTGTCGATTTCAGCTCGACCTTGTTGTTTCGCTATTCGGCGCTGACCTTCAACGGGCACCGCATTCACTATGATCTGGAGTATGCCCGCGACGTCGAAGGCTATGGCGGGTTGGTCGTGCATGGCCCGCTGCTGGCGCAGCTTTTGATGCTGAAGGCCGAAGGTGAATTGGGACCATTGACCCAATTCACCTTCCGCGCCACATCGCCCTTGATGCATTTCGAAACGGCATCCTTGTGCCGTAATGATCGCGAACTGTGGGTCGCGGGGCCGGATGGTCGCCAATGCATGGTGGCGACCGCCTGAAAACTCATGGCACCCGCAGATCGCTTTGACACGAAGTTCGGGCATTTCTTGGCATTGACGACATCCCGAGGGACATCGCCGCCTAGACGCAAAACGGGAAATCGTATGACAACCAACATCAGACCTTTACGCGCTGAAGACTTTCCCGACGTTGGGCGCATTTTCTTTTGCGCGATCCACGAGGGAACCCGACATGTCTACACCCTCGACCAAAGGCGCGCATGGGCAGGGGACACGGTTAATCTGGCTGGCTGGAAGGATCGCGTGAAAGACCTGTCAGGCTTTATCGCAGAAGAAGGAGGCGAAGCGGTCGGGTTTATGACCATTGATCAGACAGGATATGTCGACCTTGCATTTGTATTGCCGTCGGCCGCAGGTCGGGGCATCGGCGGCGCGCTGTTGATGGCGGTAGAGGATTGGGCTGCAAGGAATAGCGCTGATCGTCTGACCACCGCAGCAAGCTTGGCCGCCCGGCCATTCTTTGAAAAACGCGGATGGTGCGTGGTAAAAGAGGAAGAGGTGGACAGACAGGTGGTCGCCTTGACACGTTTCCAGATGCACAAAACCATCGTTCGGGACGACGAACAGGGCAGTTCCACAGCTTCGGGACCTCCCTAAAAATTATCCTCGACCCGGAATCCATCGGGGATTGTGTCGCGCCCGTCCAGCATCAAATCGGCCATGACCTGCGCCACTTTCGGGGCCATGCCAAAGCCGATTTTGAAGCCTCCGTTGGCGACATAGTGGCCAGACCTTCCGGGCCAAGCCCCCAACATCGGGGCGCGGCTGCGGCTGCGCGGGCGCACGCCGGCCCAGCGGTCGATCACCTGTGCCTGTGCCAGAGCCGGCACGGCGGCGCGGGCCGCAGCGATGACATCGTCAAGCTGCGCGTCGGTCTGGTCGGGGCTGTTATACTCACGCTCAGAGGTGGATCCGATCGCGACGGTCCCGTCGCCATGGGGGATGACATGCACGCCGCCCGCAAAAAGCTGCGGCAGCCCGCGCGCATTATAGGCCAACAGTGCGGCCTGTCCTTTGACGCCACTGCCGACCATGCGGCTGTGGGCCGCGGTCATTTCAGCAAGCCCCGCCACACCCGTGGCCCAAAGCACCTGCCCACGATCCGCGCCCTTTGCTGTCACGTGAACACCTTTCGCGCGCAACGCCTGCACCAAGGCCGCGCAGGCCAAGCGTGGGTGGATCAGCGCGCTGAGTGTATCATGGATCAACCAGCCTGACGGGCTATTGGGTTCCCACGCCGCACCTGTCGTTGGAACGACCTGCCAGATTGCATTTTCTTGCCACAAGGCTTGCGCGGTTTCGCTGCGTCGATGGGCCAAGGCCAGACCTGCGTCATCCGCAATGGGTTGCAACCGGCCTTTGCGGGCATAGCCGGATTGCCCGCCGCCGGTTGCTTCGATCTCGTGCCAAAAGGGGGCTGCCATCAACAGACTGTCCAGTTGAAATGCCTTCTTGGCGTTCCAATTTTCCGGCACATGGGGTGCCAGCGCCCCGACAATCCCGCCGCTGCTGCCCGCCGCAGGACCGCCCGGATCAATCATCTGCACCGTTGCGCCGCGCTGGGCGCAGGCCCATGCGATCGACAGCCCGAATATTCCCGCCCCGCGTATCGTGATTTCGGCCATTGCCAATCCTTGCCCTTTTTGCGCAGTGTTCCCGAAAGCCCCGATAACACAAGGTCGCCACGTGGAGAACCAGACAGCACAGATTGAATGGAAAGACAGCGGCGTGCCGGTGTCGTCCCATTTTGATGACCCGTATTTCAGCCTCGATAACGGGGTCGAAGAAACCAAGTATGTGTTTCTTCAGGGGAATGACCTGCCGGGTCGCTTTCGCGACGGTTTTCGCATCGGTGAATTGGGGTTTGGTACCGGCCTGAACCTGTTGGTGGCGTGGGATGCCTGGACGCAAAAGGGCTGCAACGGCACGCTGCAATTCACCTCGTTCGAGGCGTTCCCGATGTCGCGCGAAGACATGGCACAGGCGCATCAGGCCTTCCCGGACTTCAAAGGCAAACGCGATGCCCTGCTTGAGGCTTGGACGCCCGAGGGCGGCAACATGACCTTTCCCGGTCTTGATCTGACGGTGATCATCGGGGATGCGCGCCAAACCTTGCCCGTATGGGACGGTGTGGCCGACGCATGGTTTCTGGACGGTTTTTCCCCCGCAAAAAACCCCGAACTGTGGGAACCGGATTTGCTTGAGGACGTGGCCCGCCATACCGCGCATTTTGGCACAGCTGCGACCTATACCGCAGCAGGGGCGGTGCGCCGCGGGCTAGCAACAGCAGGCTTTGCGGTTGAACGCACCAAGGGCTATGGCCGCAAGCGCCACATGACGCGGGCCGTGCGGGTATGACCCGCGCCAGCAACAGGGCTGCAGCCGCAGCGCAGTCCAATAATATTCCGCTGGGCATCACGCTCATGGTCATCACGACACTTGTCTTTGCCGTGCAGGACGGGCTTTCGCGGCATCTGGCGTCAGAATACAACGTGCTGATGGTGGTGATGATCCGCTATTGGTTCTTTGCGGCCTTTGTCATTGCCATTGCGAAACGGAATGCAGGTGGGCTGCGCGCAGCGGCCAAAACAAGCCAGCCGGTGCTGCAAACGCTGCGTGGTCTGTTGCTGGCCGCCGAGATTTGCGTGATGATTGTAGCCTTCACCATTCTGGGGCTTGTGGAAAGCCACGCGGTTTTCACCTGTTACCCCCTGTTGGTCGCGGCGCTGTCGGGGCCGGTTCTGGGCGAAAGCGTGGGCTGGCGGCGGTGGGCGGCGATTGGCGTCGGGTTCATCGGGGTGCTGATCATTCTGCAACCGGGGATGAACGTGTTTGACCCCGCCGCTGTTATCCCGTTGGTCGCGGCGGCGATGTTTGCGATCTACGGGCTGTTGACCCGCTATGTCGGCCGCAAGGACAAAACCGCCACCAGCTTTTTCTGGACCGGCGTCACCGGGTCCATCGCGATGACGGCCACCGGTATCTGGTTTTGGGAACCGATGATCGCAACCGACTGGCTGATCATGGGCTGTCTGTGCATCACCGGCGTCAC
>NZ_JBFEKM010000164.1:0-8964 GCF_041552635.1 Sulfitobacter sp. | reverse complement strand
GCTGGGCGTCGTTATTGGCGAACCTGGGTCCTATATCGACGAGGCCAATGCGATGGACCATGTCGCTGGTTTTTGCGTGATCAACGATGTGTCAGAGCGTGATTTCCAGCTGAACCGAGCAGGCACATGGGACAAGGGTAAAGGGTGCGACACCTTCGGGCCGACAGGCCCGTGGCTTGTGACGCTGGATGAGATCGCGGACATGGACAACCTCGATATGTGGCTGGATGTGGATGGCAAGCGGATGCAGACGGGATCAACCGCGACATTGATCTTCAAGATCCCGCACCTCGTTTCCTATTGCAGCCAGTTCATGAGCCTTAAGGCGGGCGATGTGATTTCGACCGGAACGCCACCTGGCGTGGGCATGGGACAGTCTCCCCAGCAATATCTGCATGGCGGAGAGGTTGTTACCTTGGGTATTGCTGGTTTGGGCGAGCAAAAATCAAAGGTGTTGCCAGCCTGATGGGACACCAAAGGCTCCGGCTCGATAGGCCGGAGTCATGTTACCTGCATTTGTGGTGAACGCCAGCATCCAAACCATCACTGATGTCGCTGGATGAATGTCGCAATCGCTTGAAGCGTGAAAATAGAAAGCGAAGGTCCGCAAAGCGCACCAAGGCAGCCATTTGCGCACGTGCAGCAGAATGGGGCTTTGTCCGCGTAGCTGACTTCGTACGTGATGCAGCGAACGGCAGCACATACGCGACCGGCCGTTCGTGGCTCAGGCAGCGGATGACCGCGAAGAGCCCAAACTGTCTCGCAGCGGATAGCTGGTTTTGGGAAGGCATAGGTTGCGATGCGCCTAAGCGGTTCCCAACAAATCTCGCGCGATGCGTTCAAAGATTGCGCTTCCGATCGGAATCAAATCATCGGGGAAATCGTAGTCCGGATTGTGCAAGGCCGCATGATCTTCGCCGGGCCCCAAGCACAACATCGCGGCTTTTGCGCCCCATCCAAATACGCCGAAATCCTCCGATGCACGCATTGGCACGCTCTCTTGACCGTGAGGAACACCGATTGCTTCCATCGCTTTGGTCGCGATATCATAGGCGTCTGCGTCATTTACCGAAGCCGCGAAATGGTCGTGGACCTCGAACACGACGCCAAGCCCGTATTCGTCTGCAACAGATGTGGCAAGGTTTCGTGCGGCGGTTTCAAGGCTTTCCACGCCAGCATCACCTGCCGCGCGCAGGGTGGCGAAAACCTCTGCTTCACCGGGGGCGATGCCAAAGGTTGGCTCTCCGATCTTGGCATGAGTGATTGTCACCAGACGAAATGCATCGTTGCGCGGACCGCCTTCGCCATGTCCCAGATTATCCAGCGCAGGGATCAGCTTGGCGACTGCTAACGCCGGGGAAACACCGTCCTGCGGGTCGGCGGCGTGGGCCGTTTTCCCGCTGAGCCTAACCTTCAGCCCCAGCGACGCACAGTTCATCAACCCCACACGGGTCGAAACGAACCCAAACGGGCTGCCGGGCTCATTGTGAATGGCAAACGCCCAGTCCGGCTTAATCTCGGCAAAGGCCGGATCAGCGACGACGGCCTTCGCACCGCTGCCGTCTTCTTCGGCGGGCTGAAACATCAAGATGACACGCCCTTGTGCAACGGGCTGGCGCGAGATCATACGGCCCAGGGCAAGCAGTATTGTCATGTGGCCATCATGCCCGCAGACGTGGCTTTTGCCACGGGTCTCCGAGGGCCACGCGATTACGTCATTGCGTTCCTCGATGGGCAGGGCATCAAGTTCAGCGCGAAAGAGAACCGTCGGGCCGTCCTTACCGCTGTCAAAGATCGCAGCCACGCCATGTCCACCCAGCCCTGTGAGGATACCCGTCGGGCGCATCAGTTTCACCGCAGCCACAATAGTCTTTGCGGTTTCCACTTCTTCGCCAGAAACTTCCGGACGGCGATGAAGAGCACGGCGAAACTCTGTCAATTCGATCAGGTCACTATTTGTCAGCATGTTTCGCTCTGCTTTCGAATTCGATTTACTTTATCACTGCAATACCAAATCGAACACCGGACCGATAGCAGGCCTCAAAAAATAACCTCTATCATTCCGAAAAACCATACCAGTCCGTCGTCAACCTTTTTGGCGCTCATGGCCTTTTTTTGCCTATGATAGAAAAAGGCTCGTCTGGTTGATTTTGTCATTCAACCTCGAATGTCGTAGATTTTTAGATGTCCTCGGAAAACCTGAAACACCATTCAAATAGTTCTCGCGACTTTTTTTGAAACCACAGTCAAACCAAAGAATATATTGGCTAATCCGGCTCAATGCCTTTAGAAAAAAGTGTTATTAAGGATAGCCCAATATATGAAATTCTTTCGCAAAGCTCGTTTAGATGTGATCGTTCCGGTTCTGGTTTCTTTGGTGATCTTCGCGGCATCGACGGTCCTTTTCGTAAACCAAAAAAGCAGCATCGACTCGCAGCTGTCACAGGAAACCCGCTTGGTCGGTTCAGATTTTGCCGCGCGGTTGCAAACCAATCTCGACGCGCGGCTGAAAGCGGGTAGGCTATTGGGACAGCGCTTTATTGCGACGGACGGTGTAGACATGCAGGCATTTCGCGCAGAGGCCGCGCTCACGCATGCGTTGTTCGAGGATTTTCAGGCCCTCAGCTGGGTTGATGCACAAGGTGTGATCAGGATCGTGACACCCGAAGAAGGCAACGCGGCCGCAATCAATCTCGACCTGCGCACGCTTCCGTTGCCCGCTCAGGCGCTTGCCCTTGCCGAAGATACCGAGACAATGCAGGTGACACCGCCGATCGAACTCGCGCAAGGCGGTCGCGGCTTTACCGCGTATGTACCTATAAACGGGGCCTTGGGTCGTCGGGGTTTTCTCAATATCGTATTCCGGTCCGAGCTGCTGTTTGCAAACATCTTGGCTGAAAGGGAAGTTTACCCATACGCCCTAAGTGTGATGGACAACGGCGCGGTCATCTTCCAATCATCAGAGACCGCAGTCCGTCCGGATATCGCCTACAACAATGTTGTCGATGTGGGGCCGCGGCAGTGGCAGGTGACAGTTGCTCCCACCGCCGCAGTCATTCAGCGGTCAAGCACATGGCTGGACGAAGCAACCATGGTTTTCGGTCTGTTGGCGTCCATCGTATTCGGCATCATAAGTCGATTTGCCATTGTTCGACAGAGATCAGTAGACGAAGTTGAAGCTCGGCTGCGCGACATTGCCGACAGCATCGACGACGTCGTTTGGGTGAATTCCGCCGATTTCAGGGAGACACGATATATCAATCCCGCATTCGAGAAAATCTTTGGTCACACCATGGAAAGCATTCGGAAAGACCCGACAATCTGGACGTCTTCCCTTGCACCCGAAGAAGCTGAAAAAATCAGTACCACGATCATGATGGTGCTCAAAAAAATCGCTTCCGGTGATGAAGAGCAAATCGAACGTTTCGAATACCCGATCTACAAGGTGGCGGGGCCGGACGGAATCAGCCGGGACATCTATGCACGCAGCGTTGCGATGCGCGGTGCACGGGGGCAAATCGACCGTTTTGTCGGAGTGGCCACCGACGTCACCGAGTTGCTTAGGACGCAAGAAGATCTCCGAAAAATCAATGAGCGACTTGTTCAGTCGCAGAAAATGGAATCCGTCGGGCAATTGACCGGCGGCCTGGCGCATGACTTCAACAATCTTCTCGCAGTTATCCTTGGCAATATTGAACTGATAGAAAAAACTGATTTCTCCGACGAGTCGCAAACGTTTCTGAGTGCTGCCAAAACGGCGACCCTAAGAGGGGCCGACTTGACCAAAAGCCTATTGAGTTTTGCCCGCCAATCGAGCCTCCAGCCGGCGAAGATCAACATCAACGAGATGGCGCGGGAGACAAAAAACTGGTCGTCGCGCGTGATCCCCGAGAATATCGAAGTCGAGATTTCGCTGCTGGCGGGGCTTTGGCAGGTTGAGATTGACCCGACACTCACCCAAAACGCCCTTTTGAACCTGATCCTGAACGCGCGTGATGCCATGCCCGGTGGTGGCAAACTGACAATCGAAACCTCCAATGTCCGAATTGATGAAGAATACAACACAGTTCGCGGTGAGGATGCGGAACCAGGGCGTTACGTGATGCTTGCCGTGAGCGACACGGGAATAGGTATTCCCGATCAGAACCAAGCACACATCTTTGACCCGTTTTTCACAACGAAACCGGTTGGGGCAGGATCAGGTTTGGGCTTGTCCATGATCCAGGGGTTCGTGAAACAATCCGGTGGCATAGTTCGGGTCTATTCGGAACCGAATGTTGGGACCACCTTCAAGCTGTATTTCAAAGCAATCAGCGGCGAGCGGGAGGCACCTGCGCTTGCAAGACCTAATGCGCGGCAATCCACGCAAACCGGTGCTCGAATATGTGTTGTCGAGGACGAAGAAGGGGTTTTGAAGGTGATCGTGAACATCTTGGCTAAGACAGGTTACCAGATCACCGCCGCGCACTCTGGTGACGAGGCCATGCAGATTTTTGACGAGGGTGCGACTTTTGATCTTTTGGTGACCGACATCGTCATGCCTGGAACCTTGCAAGGTACGCAGCTCGCCCGTGCCCTGCGAGAACGCCACCCCGACTTGCCTGTGGTGTTCATGTCAGGTTACGCCAACGAGGCCACCGTGCACGGAAACGGTTTGCGTCCGGAAGATATCCGTTTGATGAAACCCGTAAGCCGCGCCGACCTCGTTGCTGCTGTAGAGAAAGCTATCAACGCTGAAAAATAGCCCAATTTTGCGGTACCGCCTGAAGTTGCCCAGCGGAGCGATGTCAAGCCTGTGTGGCCGATTGGATCGCGTGCACCAGGCAACGTCACTTTGGAAGCTCTGGGTGAAATAATACCGGTCAGCAACATCCCGCGTCACAGTCTTGGGCCCGCGCGCAGCGAAGCGGAGGTTTGAAATTGACTTACTTGCCCTTCCGAATGCCTGATCTCTTTACATCCGCTGCAATACCGAATGCAAAATGCTGCCGGTGCAAAGGCCTTCTGCGTCAGCAATAGCTGCAACTCCACAAGCCTGCCTTGTCCGCAATCCGGGACTTTGTGCGTGATGCGGCGAACCGCAGCAAATATCAGACCGACCGTTCGTGCCTCGCGCAGCGGATGACCGCGAAGAGCCCACTTAAACGATTTTCTGTGTTGCAGCGAATGTCCTCTGTCGGGAAAAATGACTGCATCATGGCCGGAACAGTTAGTGGGCAGGGATCAACTGACATAAATTGGCAGTTGGGTTGCGTTAAGTCGGTCTCGTCAAGAAAATAGAGGAGATGAGACATGACAAAACATACAATCGAAACAGTAACTTTCAAACTGCTCGACGGCATCAGCCGTGAAGCTTTTGCCAAGGATGCCGAAGCCATTACCGATTTCGCCCGCGAGCAGGCAGGTTTTGTCTCGCGTCGCTTGTCGTGCAGCGATGATGGGCTTTGGATTGAGCATGTCGAATGGGAAACGCTTGATGCGGCCAGAGCGGCGGCAGCTCAGATCGGAAAAGAGCCAACCCTTGCGAAATGTATGAAAGCTATCGACGGGCCAAGCGTTGTCTTGCATCATACCACCCTTGAGATCAGCGTGAACTAAGGGGGCAAAATGCGTCGGAGCGACCGTCTTTCGGAGATCATAGAGATCGTTCAAGATGGTCGCTTGCACCTTGCCCGTGACATTGCTGACCGCTTGGAGGTCTCGGTGCGCACGATCTATCGGGATTTCGACACACTTGTCGCCTCGGGCATCCCGATAGAAGGTGAACGCGGCGTGGGATACATGCTGCGCGAGCCTGTGTTTTTACCACCGATGAACCTTTCCCTGACAGAACTGGAGGCCTTGCATCTGGGGATGGCTATCGTGTCCGAAGCCGCCGACGCCGAGTTACAGACGGCAGCGGCATCTCTTACCTCGAAAATCAACAAAGTGGCCACCGCCAATGGGACGGTCCCTAAAACTTGGGGGTTTGGGGTCTATCCCTTCGCTCAGGCGAAAATCGGCTTTGAGCATATGCCACGCATCCGCACGGCAATCCGCAACAAAGAAAAGCTGGGAATTTCGTATCAGTCCTTGGGCGATCAATCCTCTACTCGGGTGGTTTGGCCACTGCAAAATGCGTATTGGGGCCGTGTCTGGACAATGACGTGCTGGTGTGAAAGCCGTGACGACTTCAGATCTTTCCGAATTGATCGCATCACCGATTGTCATCGTACTGGCACCTACTTTGACGATGAGGGTGGCAAGCTATTTGCGAGATACCTTGACCAGGTGAATGTAGAATTGAGGTAAAAGACCCAAGAGTAGTCTTAAGACGTCCAGCGCTTGGTTCAGGACCGGTCATTGACGCAGCCGCGACGAAACGGCAGCTTTGTCCGCTTAGTTTTGTCCACCCTATCCCTCGTCAACGTCCGCTACTCAGCTCTGCCCCGCATATGTTTAATGCAAAACTTGACCATTCATCGCGATTTCGGCCCCATCGATCAGGCGCACCGCCGGTTTGAGGCTTGGATTTGGAAGCATTGCAATAGGGTCTTTGACGGCTGATGTCATCTCCTCCGACAGCCCTCTGGCCTTGGCCTGTCTTCGCACGCTCATGATGACACTCAAGCCCCCGAATCTTTGATTGGCGATAAACGCAAGGGTGCGCTGGCACCAAGCCAAGTCAGTAGTGTCAGCTACTGACGCACTCAAGATCGCAAACCTTTTCCCATGGCCGACGCGGCGGTTTTCATGATCTCGGAGACGCACCTCTTCTTAATTGGAGTTAGCGGCCTGAAATTTATAGAATATATTTTCTAGAATATTTCCTCTAATTATGGTTATGATTTGGATACAGACCAGAAAATGCTTCATGGGAGGAGCTACATCCATGTCCTTTAAATCCATCTTTGTCAGTGCAGCCTTGGCGGCCGGCATCATCGCTACGCCTGTCATGGCCGAGGAAGTGACCCTGCGCATGGCAACGGCCGCGCCATCAAAAACAATCTGGCAGCAGCAGTTTGACAAATTTGCCGCCGATGTCGCCGAGGAAACCGGCGGCAATGTCAAAATCGAGATTTTCTACAACTCCCAGCTGGGGCCGGGGAATACAGTCCTGCCGCAGGTGATGCGCGGACGTATCGACATGGGCGCGTTTTCGACTGCGGAAATCGCTGACCAGCTGCGCGATGCCTACCTGGTGAACATGCTCCATTACTATACCGACATGGATGAGCGCATGTGCATCCTCACCGCGGTTCAGGACGACTATCAGACACTGTTGAGCCCGACGGGTTTGCGCGTGCTGGACTGGTCCGAAGTGGGCTCGATCCAGCTTTCGGGTAAGACGGCCTTCACCTCGCCCGACGATCTGAAAGGGGTCCGTCACGGAGGCGCGGCCAACCCGATTACCAACCTGTATTGGGAAAAGATGGGTGCCTACCCCAGCATGGTCTCTGTGCCTGAGGCGGCATCGGCCATCTCAACCGGGCTGATTGATGTCTATCCGACGATTCCCGTTCTTTATATGTTTGCGGGCATCAATCAGGTCGCACCTGTGCTCTCTAAAATCGATATCGGCCTGCCCCCCGGTGTGATCGTGATCAACGAGCGCGTTTGGGAAGGTTTGTCGGAAGAAAACAAGGCCGGCATTGCCCGTGCGCAAGCGCGCAGCCCCTTTGCTGAACGCTCAGCAGCATTCTACGCTTTCGAAAACCAGCTGTTTGAAATGCACCGCGGCAACGGTGGCACTGTGGCCGAACCGACAGCAGAGGAAGCGGCGAAGTGGCGTGACGGCATCGACGCATATTATGCCGAAATCCTGAAGGATTCATCGCCTGAGGGCCTGAAGTTCTGGGACGAACTGGAAGCCGCGCGCGCCGATTGCGCGAAGTAAAGCGAGCCTGTGCTAAAGGTCGGGCGCGTATTTTGCGCCCGACGTATTCCCTGATCACAAGAGTAAAGCGATGCGCCAATTGTCTGCTGCCCCCCGCAAGGTCAGAACCTTTTTGGCTGTCTGGCACAGTGTTGAAGTCTGGATTGCTGTGCTGGCATTTTCCGCCATTGCATTGCTGCTCATCTATGATGTGGTATTGCGCGAAGCGGTCATGCCTTTGCTTGGTGGCATTGGCATCGACGGGCGCAGTCTTGTCCTTTACGGCTCTCAGAAGATCGCGGTCTATCTGCTGATTTTTGGCGCTTTTGCCGGTATCGGCATCGCCACATGGACGGGCGCGCAGCTTGTCCCCAAAGTGGGTGAGCGGGTCTTTCCCCGCGATTGGGACGTGTCGGCCAACCGCATCGCCGATATTTTCACCTTTGCTTTCTTGACTGCCGTGACGGTCATCGCAGCGATGTTTGTTTACGACACGTATCTTTCCGGTCAGCGCGGATCATCCGGTGTGAGCATTGAGATATGGAAGGTGCAGATCGCACTTCCCCTTGGCTTCGCTTCTGCCGCTATGCGCTATCTGGCCTTTGCAATCTGGCCGGACTTGCGTCCCGAAGACGGGGAGACCCTGGAATGAGCGCGCTTGTTCTTATCGCAATTGTAGGCCTGTTACTGGTACTACGCCAGCCGCTGCTGGTGATCCTGCTGGCCGCCATTGCCTATGCCCAGATGATTTGGGGCAGCGGGCATATCACCTGGATCATCGAGGATATGTTCGTGTCGCTGGACAAAGAACTGATCCTTGCAATCCCGATGTTCATGCTGTGCGGCGGCGTGATGACCAAGGGTACAACCGCGCGGCGTCTGATTGATGTGGCCCGCGCGCTTGTGGGGCACCTGCCGGGGGGGCTTGGCATTGCGGCGGTTCTCAGTTCGGCTATTTTTGCGGCGATCTCTGGCTCTTCGATCGTGACCATGCTGGCCATCGGCAGCGTGATTTACCCTGCCATGCGCGAGGCGGGCTATACGAACAAGTTTGCGCTTGGCACGGTGATGTCGGGCGGCACGCTGGGCATAATCATTCCGCCGTCGAT
>NZ_JBFEKM010000163.1:0-9011 GCF_041552635.1 Sulfitobacter sp. | reverse complement strand
GCAAAGAGGTCTTTCAGTTCTTCTGCCCCTTGCCCCCCCTTTTGAAGAAGATTAGAACCGAGATCGGTTTTTTCCCCGCCGCATAAAAAGGGATGACCAATTGAGGTTTCCCCATCTGCTCAAAACGGCGCGTAAACTTTAGAATACAGCACAAGAGCTTCAGTCATTGCAAAAGCTGTGTATGGTTGCACCTATCAACAGTTTCAATTTCCTGCTGCATCAGGCTCCAATCCAAGCGGCGCAAACCGCTTTGTGATAGTTCCAGTGTCCAGTGTCGCCGTCAGGCCGATCACGACGAGCTTTGACGTCTCCGTGGCCTGCGGTGCGTCGTGCCAGCTCCAGCGGCGACCCACTGTTTGCAAGAGCATGGTTTTTTCAGAGGCCTCCGCCAGCCTGACAAATCCCTTTATCCGCAGAACGCCGCTAGGCATATTGTTGAGCACTGCCTCCAGTTCGCTCCGCTCAATGGGCTGCGTGGCGCTGAGCAGCATTGTTGAAAATCCGTGATCATGTTGCCCGCTCCCGGACGCGCCATCAAGCTTTGGGGCACTCGCGGCCTCAAAGATGACAACGGGGGGCACGGCGCATTGGGAGGTGCGCAATATCTGTGCGCGCGGCGCAAGGACGGTCAGCTGTGCGACAAGCGTATCGACCTGTTGCGGGGTCACCAGATCGGTCTTGTTCAGCAAGACCAGATTTGCGGGTGCCACCTGAGTGGTCAGAAGGTCATCCCAAGCGGTCGCCTCGCCCGCTTCTGCCGCGTCCACAACCGTCACGATGCAATCCAGCGAAACGCCATCAACGGCGGCGGCCACATGCCCGATACCCGCAGGATCGGAGACGCCGCTGGCCTCGACCAAAACGGCGTCGACCGTATCGTCCCGTGCGCTAATGTCGGCCAGAGCGCGGGCAACCTCGCCTGACAGGCTGCAACAGATGCAGCCATTGTCGAGCGCGGTCGTATCGCCCGTGACATTGGCAATCAGCGCCGCATCAATGTTGAGCGCGGCAAAGTCATTTACCAATGCGGCGATTTTCATGCCATGATTGGCGGTCAGCAAATGCCGCATCAGCGTGGTCTTGCCCGCCCCCAAAAAGCCGGCCACCACCACCACAGGCAGGGCGGTGCTGCGGCTGTGGCGTTTGGTGCGGTTCAACGCCGCCACCTCGACCAACCCGGACAGGAAGTCCACAGTGTCGAGGGCGCGGCGCAACTCTGCCGGCGTGGCGTTTTTGGGGGTGGCTGTTGCAGGCCTACTCATGCCGGTTGCGCGTCTGTCGGAAAGGTCCGGCCTGCCAGCACCGTGGCATGGACCCGGATGTCGCGGATGTCTGCCACATCGACCTCGTAAGGATCATCATCCAGCACGGTGAAATCGGCGTGTTTGCCTACTTCGACGCTGCCGTGCACCGCATCGCGTCCAATCACATGGGCCGCGTCGATGGTGATTGCGCGCATGGCGCGGTCCACGCTGATACGCTCTCCGGGGGCCAACACGGTTTCTTCGTCCAGCGCGATCCGGTTCACTGCGATCCAGACAGCGGCCAGCGGGCTGATCGGCGTCAACACCAGAGAGAAATCGGAATGCAGAGCAAAGACAACGCCCTCCCGCTCCAGTGATCCCAGCCGCGCCGTCGCCTCGGCGCGGTCAAAGCCAAAGCCGCTGTCGGCATGCAGCAGGGCGCGGTAATGCACGAACATGTTGTTGACGCTGGCCAGGCCCCCCAGCGCCTTGAGGCGCCGCGCCTGATCTGGCGTGCTGATGCAGTAATGCTCGATGGTAAAGCGATGGTCAAAGCGCGGATGCGCCAGCTGCAACTGCTCCAGCAGGTCCAACGTCATCTCGACGGTTTCATCGCCGTTGGCGTGGCTGTGGATCTGGAAGCCCGCTTTCCAATAGGGCAGCATCGTCTCGACAAGTTCGTCCCAAGGGGTTTCCCCACGGTGCCCTTCGTGGCCGTCCAGATAGCCGGGATAGCGCAGGCGCAAGGTCTGGGCAGGATAGGAGCCGTCGTTGATGAACTTGACGCCATGCACCGCCAGTTTGTCGGTGTTCTGCGCCATCAGGGATTTAAGATAGTCTGGCGCGTTTTTGCCATGGGCCGCGCTGATGCCAGCGCCAAGCGGAACGAGCAGCATACGAAGGGGAAAATCCTCATCCTCGACAACCTTTCTGTGCAGCGCGAGCTCATAATCTACGCCGAGCTTTCCGAACGCCATATCGGCGGTCATCGTTATGCCGACCCTCTGCGCCGTGCGCGCTTGGGTGCGCAATGCCTTGGCCCCGCGCTCTGCATCTGCCAGAAACCCTATGACGGGACGCAAAGCAATACTTGTAGCGCCCAGCTCGATGAACTGACCGTTCAGCCGCCCGTCCTCGTATTTCTCAATGCCGTAGACATTGGTGCTCTCGTCCACCCCGATCAGCCCCAGCATCGGCGTATTAGCCACCACCACATGCGGCGCATAGGTCATCGTCCAGATCGGGCGTGTGGAGGAGATCGCGTCAAGCTCGTCTCGGTGAAGCTGGCCGCCGTGGAGCGCGGGATCAAACCCCCATGCCAGCACGGGACTGTCAGAGGAAGGGTCTTCGGCAACCGCCTTGCGCAGTTTGTCAAAGACCGCCTCGCGCGAGGCGAGACCTTCGTCAAATCCGTTTGGGCCGTTCTGGTCGAGCGGCCCGATATAGGTCATGCCCATCAATACGCCCGAGGCCTGAAGATGCGTATGCGGATCAATGAAGCCGGGGAAAACCACCTTATCCTCAAAGCTGGTATCAATCTCGTACTCTTCTCGCTCCAACCAGCGCTTCATTGTCTCCAGCGTTCCGACCGAAACGATACGCCCGTCCTTGACCGCCACCGCATTGGCCAAAGGTCGCCCCGCGTCCATGGTGCGAATGCGCTTTGCCGTGAATACCTTGAGTTTCGTCATCTCCGTCCCCTTATCCTAAGTCATGGCCTGCGTGGGGCCATGTTCCAGTGTGCGCGCAGAGGCATCACAGGCTTCTCGAACAGCGCGCGCAGGCGTTGCCACCGCAGCGCCGTATCAGGCGCATCTGTTCCTTCGATGTGCTCCGTGACCCAATCAAGCCCGTAGTTATAGGTGATCACATAGCTGCGGATCGCCTCGATGATGTTCAGGCGCATCTCTGCGATGGTGCGGGTTTCGAGGCCATACGCCACCAGCCAGTCGATGGCGCGCTCACGGCTCCAGCCCTGATACAGGAAGCGCCGCGCTGCCTCGTTGCGGGCATAGTTCAGCCGCTCCACGTAGTCGACATAGCGGTGGTAGGTCTCGATCTCGGGGGTGAGGTGTTTCAGGCCCGCCATGGGCAGCACCACATCGCGGTCATAGGCGATGCGTTCCGCACGGGTGAAGCTGAGGCCGACACCGTAGTTGGCCGCACCCTCGGCCACGATGGTATGCGCTCCGAATAGCGGCAGCATTTCCCATTCGCGCCAGCCGCGCTTGTCCAGCATCTCGGCCTCAAGCAGGGTCGCCTGAATGTGATGGCCGGGGTAAGCTTCATGCGTTGCCAGCTCGATTGCGCGGTCAACGTGGAAAGGCATGGTTGTGCTGAAATGCACATTTGTGCGCCCCTTGCCGAGGTATTCCGCAAAGGCACCAAACGCGCCAAAGTTGTTCATAAGCAGGGTGATGCCCTCGTCCTCTGGCAGGTCCAGATGCGCGCGGGTGCGTTTGCGCGCCTCCTTCAGCGTCGCGGCAACAACCTTTTCGACATGATCATGCGGCACGAGAAAGCGATCCCGAAACGCGCTCATCCGCTCTGGCAACGGCCCGCTGCCGGGAATGATCTGCTCCAACTCGGCCGCCAGCGCGCGAAAGTGCTCTTCGGGCAGCTCGGGGACGCTGACGGAATAAAGGGCTTCAACCTCGGCCTCGAAGCTCTCTGGCATATGCCCTTGCAACAAGGCGGCACGCGCAATCAGCGCATCAGCCCTGTCAGCCAACAGGGCGCGCCTGAAGCTGTCGTCCTTTGAACCGGACACATCCGCCGCCTCAAGCCCCCCGCGCAGCCGCGCAAAGGCACCTTCCAGCGCGGGCAAAGGGCGCTTGTCTTCCTTGATCGCGGCTTGCTGCGCCTTGTCCCCGATAAAGATATAAGGGTTCGGGTCGTGATTGTGCAGATGCAGGGCAAGTCTGACATAATCCTCTGCCAGCTTGCCCAAATCCGTCTCGAGAGGCGCGCCCATATCAGGCGGTTCCCGCATCGCGCAATTCGCGCCGCAGGACTTTGCCAACGGTTGATTTCGGCAGCTCGCTTATGAATTCGACATGGCGCGGCACCTTATAGCCTGTAAGGTTCTCCTTGCAGTGCGCGATGACGCTGTCTGCCGTGATCCTCTTATCCGTTTTCACAACGAAAAGTTTCACCGCCTCGCCGCTGCGGGCATCCGCGACACCGACGCAGGCCGCTTCCATCACGCCGGGCATGGCGGCCACGACTTCCTCGATCTCATTGGGGAATACGTTGAAGCCCGACACAAGGATCATATCCTTTTTTCTGTCCACGATCTTGAGCAGGCCATCTTCGGTAAACAGACCAATATCACCCGATTTGAAGAAACCGTCGTCTGTCATCACCTCGGCCGTGGCATCGGGGCGGTTCCAATAGCCCTGCATGACTTGCGGGCCCTTGATGCAAATCTCACCTGCTTCGCCATGGGGCACCTCGCGGCCCTCATTGTCGCGAATGCTCACTTCGGTCGAGGGCATGACAACACCGATTGTTCCGTTGAACCCTTCAAATGAAACAGGGTTCATCGACACAACTGGCGAAGTCTCGGACAGGCCGTACCCTTCCTTGATGTGAATGCCGGTGCGCTCTTTCCACTTGTTGGAGACAACTTCCTGCACGGCAGAACCACCTGCCCACGACACCTTGAGCGCCGAGCAGTCGACATCGGCAAAGGCGGGTGTGTGCAGCAGCCCGTTATAGAGCGTGTTGACGCCGACAAAGGCGGTGAAGCGGAAGTGTTTGATCGCGCCGATGAACATATCCATATCGCGCGGGTTCGGGATCAGAACATTGAGCGCGCCGTAGCGTGTATAGCTCAGGACCGAGACCATCAGCGCGAGGATGTGATACATGGGCACAGGCGTGACGATGATCTCTTCGCCCTCATTGGTGATTTCACCGGCGAGCCAGTCATAGACGACCATGTTCGAAGCCAGATTGCCGTGGGTCAGCATCGCGCCTTTGGACAGCCCCGTGGTGCCGCCGGTATATTGCAGGAACAACAGGTCGTCTTGGCTGATCGCGGGGCGTTCGAACGCCATGTCCGCGCCTTGGGCAAGCGCATCGCTGAGCGCGACCGTGGTGCCCAGACCCTCCGCCACTTTGGCAGGCGGCACAGGGGCGTCGATCAGATCGGCAACTTGCACGGTGATCACGTTCTTCACATCTGTCTCAGCAATGATCGCCGCCAGTGTCGGCGTGGCCATTGCAGCGATGATGATGGTCTCGACGCCCGCATCGTTCAGCTGATGCTTCAGCTCGCGCGGGGTATAAAGCGGGTTCACGTTGACCTGAACCATACCGCTGCGGATGACCGCATAGCTGGCGACATTGAAGGCCATGATATTTGGCAACATGATCGCCACGCGGTCACCTTTGCCCTGCACAAGCCCGCTTTGCAGATAGGCCGCCAGATCACGGCTTGCCTTGTCGATTTCGCCGTATGTGCGTGTCGTGCCAAGGCAATGCACGGCCGGCTTGTCCGCAAATTTCTCAAGTGCTGTCTCGATCACATCGGCCATCGAGCCGAGGTTTTCCCATTCGATGTGTTTGGGTTTGTCGCCGTAGTTTTGATGCCAGATATGGGTCATGATCGGTTGCCTTGTCAGATAGATCAGGAATTACGCTCGAATACCGCCTTCGTGGTATAGAGCTGTGTTTGCGGGGCCTCGGCCAGAAAATGCGCCAGATCGGCTTCTTGGCGATCGCGCACGGGATGAATCACCCAAGCGTCGAATGCGGCCTTGTCGGTCCAGACGCTGATGACAGACAGATGATCCGGTGCGCCTTCCACCTCAAGCAGGCGCGCCCAGAGAAAACCGGGGATCGTTGCGGCGCATTCGTCGAAAATACCACGCTTGAGAAAGGCTTCGACAGCTTGTGGTCGGGTTCCTTCGCGCAGCTTGATCTGCATATTACTCATGATTGTCATGTTCCTGTGTCCTCGTCCTGTCCGACATTTGGCCGGTCGGTCTGGCCCGAATAATGCAGCACGCCACAGGCCGCCCTTGCGATTACTTGGGCAAAGGCCCGAAGGTCAGTGGGGAAATGCGGGCCCATACCCAGTTCGGTTTGCAATGCGCTCATCGTGATAAGCTGGACGGCATAGGCAATATCGGCCGGGTTCGGTGTCTGCGGCAATTGATCGGCATAATCGGGCAGAACGTCACGCACCGCGTCGACAACGGCGGGGGCAATCGTCTGCATAGGACCGAAGCCCGAAAAATCATTCTGCGCAAGCTCGGCTGTGGCACGGTAGATGCCGCGGTGGCGCGATATCAACAGCCGCCCTGTCAACGTCAGGCGATAAAGCATGGTAAACACGTCACCGTTGGTATCCCTGCTCAGATCCATTCCCTGATAGGTTTTGCGAAAATCCCGCAAAAGCCGATCTGTGGCGCGTTCCAAAAGCTCGGACTTGTCAGCAAAGAGATGATAGAACGATCCAACCGACAGATCTTCGGCCTCAACGATCTGCGAGATTTTGGAGCCCGCAAAACCATTGGCCCAGAACACCTCGTTCGCGGCATCAAGGAACTTCCGTTCGGTCTCGGCTCCGCGTTTGCTAAGCTTGCGCTTCGGTGCGGCGCTTGGTTTTTCTGAATTCTGCGGCATAGGCCTCGTCTCGGTTTTCATATCAGATGGCCAGTGTGAGGCTCTGGAGCGTGTCGGGATAGGGCGTCATGTTGTGGTTGCCCGTCTCGGTAATCAGTACCGTATCAGAATGCCGGAATCCGCCAACCTCCGGCAGGTAAATCCCGGGCTCGATTGAAAACACCATGCCGGGGCGGATTTCGCGCATATCGCCCTCAGCCAGAAACGGCCCCTCATGCCCCGTCACACCAAAGCCATGTCCGGTACGATGTAGCAAGTTATCGCGATATCCCGCCTTGCGCAGCAGCGCGTTCACGGCGGCGTCTACGTCATGCATGATCGCGCCCGGCGCGGCCAAGTCGTAGGCCAATGCACGCGCCTCCATCATCACGTCAAAGGGGCGCTTGGCCGCCTCTGGCACATGACCCAGAAAAAACGTCCGCTCAACCTCGGCACCGTATCCATTGGCGCGCCCCGCCGCGAGCGCGACATGCGGTCCACCTTCCGTAAAAGGGATAAAGAAATCGGTGAAGTTATGCGGATCATGTGTGATCTTTTGGGGCTGTGCACCCGCCTTGAGGTCGGTCGAAAAGATGTTCGCAGTGGGCAGATCGCTGAACATCTTTTGCGTCATCTTTGCAGACGCCGCGCCGTAAGCCGTCATCGCCAGAACGCCGGGCTTGCACTGGGTCAGCAGTTCCTCCAGTCCCAGCATCATCACGTCACAGGAATAGTGATGACGGCTGATTTCCCACGGCGATTTTATCGCACGCAAGTCTTCGATGATCTGGCAAACCGTTTCACGCCCCCCAAGCGCATCGGATAGAAACCGCGGGCAATCTGCCTCGATCCCGACCGAGGCAACGCCGCTCAGAACCTCTTGCAACTTGGTGTCCCAGCCCGCCCCTTCGGGGGCTGGAAACTCAAAATAGGGGGCAAACTCCAGCGCGCCGACAGACCGGATGCGCACATGTGGCTCTTCCAGCCGCGGCATAACGAAGACCGGATCGCCCTTGGCGGGCAGTATCAGAACAAAGGGGCGCTCATGCACGAAGTTGGCGAAATTCGTCATGTAAAATATGTTGTCAGGGTTGAACAGAACCAGCGCATCAAGACCAGCTTCGGCCAACGCGGCCTGTGCCTTGATGCGGCGCGCATTAATCTCGGGTGCCTCTGGTGGTGTGCAAATCGGATCATAGCTCATCTGAGGGCTCCTACCTTACCATGAAGAGTGAAATTTGAGGCAACCACGAGATCAACGCGAGGGCAAAAACCATCAGCAGGATGAAGGGGATTGCGGCACGCACCAGCAAGCCAAACTTCTGTTTGAACGCGCTCATGGCGACGATCAGGTTCAGCCCAACCGGTGGCGTCAAAAGGCCAATCTCGAGGTTCACGATCATGATGATACCAAAGACAACCTTGTCAAAGCCGTAAAACACCGCAATCGGTGCCAGGATCGGACCGAGAATCAGGATCGCTTCGGCCGTGGTCATGAAGGCACCCACGGCAAGCAGCAACAGGTTCACCATGATGATGAAGGTCACGGGGCTGGTGATCCAGTCGTCCACCAGATCCACCATCTGATCCGGTACGCGGTTCTCTATCAGGATAAGATTGAGGCTGAGGGCGACGGCAATCAGCGGAAATAGGGCCCCGCCCAGCTTTGCCGCTTCAAGAACAACAGCCTTTAGATCGGAAAACCCGATTTCACGATGCACCGCCAGTTCGACAATCACGGCATAGACCAGCGCGACTGCCGCCGCTTCGGTAGGAGAGAAAAAGCCCGAATAAATACCACCAAGAAGAATGACAGGCATCATCAGCGCCCAAATCCCGTCACGCAGGGCATGCATCAAAGCGGAGAAGGAAAAACGCTCTGTTTTCATGTTGCGATTGACGACAACCGAGTAGATGGCAAAGAGGCTGACAAGCAAAAGCCCCGGCCCAACGCCCGCGCGGAACAGATCGACAATCGAGGTTTCGGTTACCAAACCGTAGAGGATCAGCGGGATCGACGGCGGAATGATTATGCCCAGCGTGCCGCCCGACATCACCGTGCCAAGCGCAAACTTGTTCGTATAGCCCGCCTCGCGCATGGCAGGGTAAATCACGCTGCCGATGGCCAGCATGGTCACGATCGAAGAGCCAGAG
>NZ_JBFEKM010000162.1:0-9043 GCF_041552635.1 Sulfitobacter sp. | reverse complement strand
TGTATTGCGCCATAGGCGACACCACGATGCGGTTTTCCAGCGCCATATCGCGCAGTTGGAACGGTGCGAACATCGGCGCGCGGGCGGGCAGATTGGTGCCGGCACCTGCTTGTTCCATAAACCAAGCCTCTGCCCCGCCCAGCCATCCGGGGTCGCGTGCCCGCAGGTTTTCATGACTGATGCGCTGGCTACGGGTCAGCATCGAATAGTTCAACTGCACCGGATCAAGATCAAGATAGCGTTCCACGTCCTCGAACCACTCGACCGAATTGCGGGCCGCCGATTGTAGGCGCAAAACCTCGAGCCTGCGCGCGGCCTCGTATTTCTCGAATGCTGTGGCCAAATCCGCGTCATCAGACACATGTTTTGCCAATGAGATTGCGGATTCCAGCGCCAGTTTCGTGCCTGACCCGATAGAAAAATGCGCCGTCGCCGAGGCATCGCCCAGCAAAACAACGTTCTCGTGGCTCCATTTTTCGCACAAGACACGGGGGAATTTGATCCAGGCAGAACCGCGGATGTGGTTGGCATTGGTCATCAGCTTGTGACCGCCCAGATGGTCCTTGAAGATTTCCTCGCAAACAGCGATCGATTCCTGCTGGCTCATCTCGCCAAAGCCATACGCATCAAAGGTTTTCTGCGAACATTCCACGATGAAGGTCGCGGTGTCGGGGTCAAATTGATAGGCATGGACCCAGACCCACCCCTTGTCGGTTTTCTCAAAGATAAAGGTAAAGGCGTCGTCGAATTTCTGGTGCGTGCCCATCCAGACAAAGGGGCAGCGGCGCACATCTATGTCGGGCTTGAACGTGTCCTGAAATTCAAGACGGGTTTTGGAATTCAACCCGTCGCAGGCCACAACCAGATCATAGTCCGCCATGTAATCCGACGCCGCCTTGACGTCTGTTTCAAACTGCAGGTCAACCCCAAGGGCGCTCGCGCGATCCTGCAGGATCAGCAGAAGTTTTTTGCGACCAATACCGCAAAACCCGTGCCCGGACGATGTGATCACCTGGCCCTTGTGGTGCAGCGCGATATCATCCCAATAGGCAAAATGGCTGCGGATCTCGGCGGCGCTGATGGGATCGTTCTGTTCCAGATTATCAAGGGTTTCATCCGATAATACGACGCCCCAACCAAACGTGTCATCGGGTTTGTTGCGTTCAAGAACCGTCACTTGCGCGTCCGGTTGGCGCAGCTTCAAAGAGATCGCAAAATACAGCCCTGCGGGCCCACCTCCCAAACATATCGCACGCATTGCACTCTCCCTACCTGATGAACCTCACGCTAATCCGAGTCGATTATTTCTTCAAGTAAAAATATTTTAAGCATAAAGTATATCGGCATGTGTCGTGGTCCTGCCTGACCTTAAGGTGCTAGGATTGCGGCCAAGTCTCAGATACACACCAGCACCTTTTGCCCCCCCCTCCCGCTGATGCGTAAACCCGCCCCCACAGTTGGAAATACCTGAGCTAAAATCTAAAGTTGTTAGACATCACCTCAACAATGCTGGCCTACTACGCTGTGGGGCTTAGGCATCTGTTCGGCTCTCTTAACTAGCAAGACGTCAAGAGTAGACGTCTGTTCGGTCATTCATGTAAACGTACTGTGTGGTAGGTATCGTTTAGCGACACCCAAACAAGTTGCCCGCAGGCAGGTAGAAGCTTTCTACGGGCAGCTTGTTAGACCGCTATCGCTACTATGATCGCGATGACCATGAAGCCCCTGATTACATCTATTCAAACTGAAGAAATTTAGCGCTTAGGGCGCGATCATGTTTCGAACACGCTGTCCGTTTATCATCCAGCAGCTAGCGCTTCTCCTAGACTGGGTTTGCGCCTTACTCCGCGAGCTCCCCCCCAACTTGAATCGACCCTTTACACCGAGCCGGTGCACCTACTTTTGACAACGAAAGCATGGTGCTACACTTTAAACTTCTCGGGGAATGTGCATCCGAAAGCGTCCACATTTGACCTGCGGGGCTTGGCTCGTCTGAACGGCCGTCTTTCGCACGCTGATCCTTTCGGATGGCCGTTCCCTGTCACTGAAAACACACCCATGCAAATTGAATTCACCGCCGATGCCGGCGGCCTGCACGCTCGCGCAGAAAACCGTAGGCCCACTGCGCGCAGCCGTGGAGCCTGTGCAAGGTATGACGCAAGCCCCTATCGCAATTCCCGCGCAATCGGCGCTGGCGGTAGCATCCTTGGCAGTACAGGGCTTTGCTGATTTAGAAACTTTGGGCGGTACACGCCCGCTCTCGCTCTATGCTTTGACTGTGGCGCATTGCCGAAATTGGTCAGCCATTGGTTGGTGATCCCGAAATCTGCCATGGCTTTGATCAACGCTCTCGCAGGAGCGAAGGGTCCGAAGCCAACGGTTGTACCCGCCCAGTCGAATATCGCGGCTTTGAAGCTGTGCCATTTCATTCCGAACTGATGAAATTCTAAGAGACGCGCTTACCAGCACTCCATGTTTCTTGCAGGACGGGCGTTTGGTCGTTGATGGCAAAGCGGATGATATCTGCCCGTTGGCCAATCGCCAATGTGCCGCGATCAGCAAGTCCAACGGCCTGTGATGGCGCGGCTGTGACCGTGCGCATTCCACGTGCTAAGTTGCCCCAAATATCGCCCAACTGGACAGCGGCCATCAGCAAACCCGCTGGCACATAATCGGACGACAGAATGTCCAACCGGTCCATCTGCGCAAGGTCCGCCGCAGCCACGTTGCCGGAATGTGACCCGCCGCGGATCAGATTGGGCGCACCCATGATCGTGGCAATACCATGTGCATGACAGGCATCGGCCGCTGCAACGGTCGTTGGAAATTCAGCGATGCTTACGCCATAAGACTGGCTGGTGGTGACTTGATCTGCTGTCGTATCGTCATGGCTGGCCAATGTCGCACCAAGACGTTTTGCGGCAGCGACCGTTGCGGCCTCGTGCGTACTGCCCAGCCGCGCCTGAAGCCCGTAGAGAAGATCAATGTACCGGCCCCATTGTTCGTCCGTATAGGTCCGTTTGCCGCGGATGTAGGTTTCAAATTTCGAGATATCGACAAATTGGCGCTGTCCCGGCGTGTGATCCATCATCGATACGATCCCGATGCGGTCCTCGGTTGAGAACTCATCCAACTCGTCGATCAGTGTCTCGGAGCAGACCTCAGCGCGCAGATGGATATGGTGGCTGATCCGCAAAAGACCCAAGTCTCGCACGCCCATAATCTCATTCGTCATCTGGCGGGCATATTTTGGATAGCCGGCCCCTGTATCCGACACGATAGACCCGACGCGGATCGCATCAAAAACCGTCGTGATCCCTGCCCCGGCCAATTCACGGTCATGGGCCAGAATGGCGGCACGAAAGGGCCAGCTGACTTTGGGGCGTGGCTCTAGATGGCGTTCGACATTGTCGGTGTGCAATTCCACCAGACCGGGTGACACGTAGTCGCCCTCAATATCAATCGCCCCAATTGGAACAGACGGTCCTGTCGCAATATCTTTGATGACGCCGTCTGCGATAACCACAGAACCCGTGACGACTTCGTCGTTCAAGATCAGGCTGGCATTGGCGAAAATAGTTTCTACTGTCATGTGGATGTCACGCTAATTTGGCAGATGTCATATATCTGCAGAGGAACAAAATGTTTGAACGATACGCTCTCTTTTACACGCCCATCGGCCCGTTGGCCGACTTCGGGGCGCAGTGGCTGGGCTGGGACAGTGGCATAGGTCGTGCGGTGTCCCACCCCGAGATTGCGGATATTGACGTGGCTTCGATCACGCGAACACCCCGCAAATATGGGCTGCATGGCACCCTCAAGGCACCGTTTCGGCTGGCGGAAGGATGCGACGTGGCACAGCTGCAAGACGCGGCCAAAGTATTTGCCGCCGGGCAAGCGGCTTTTGGAATTGGTACGCTTTGCTTGCGCTATCGCAGCGGTTTTGTGGCCTTGCGCCCGCGCAACCAAGACATCGCGCTGCAGGACTTTGCTGCAGCGGCGGTCAAAGTGTTTGATCCGTTTCGTGCAACCTTGACGGATGCCGAGATTGCCCGCCGCCGGAAGGCAAAGTTGACGGCCCAACAAGACCAACAGATGCTGAACTGGGGCTATCCGTTCATCTTTGACGATTTCCATTTCCATCTGACGCTGAGCGGACGCTTGGGTGCCGACGATGCTACGCACGTGATAGACGCGCTTGCGCCAGGTTTGGAAAATATCGTGCCCGATCCATTCCTGATCGACGCGATCACGCTGATGGGTCAAGATGCGCAGGGTATGTTTCACCAAATCCATCGCTATGCCTTAACCGGATAAAGGCGATCAAGCGCTGCCTGGACCGTTTGCCCAAGCGGGCCGCTGTTGTCGAGGTGAAGCGGCTCAATGCCTTCAGGCAAATGCGCCGTCGCACGGTCAAGGCGGCCCGCAATCTGTTGGGCTGTCTCGCGGCCCCGAGCAGCCAATCGCGCGGCCAACACGCCGCGCTCTGCGGTTAGATTAATAACCTCGAACTGGGCAAAGCGGTCTTTGGCGTGGATAAGTGTCGTGCGTGACAGGTTGGCTAACACATCACGCCCTGCTAGCAGATGCGTATTAACGGCCATGGGGATCGCGTAATGCAGGTCATGTGCCTCCCAACTTAGTGCAAATTCACCCGCCTCCTTAAGCGATTGGAACTCTGCGGCCGTCACCCCGTCAAAATCCTCGCCAACGGCATCGCTGCAACGGGTGATGACGCGACGGGCCAGAACGACGCGCGGCTCTCGGGCTACCATTGCTTGCATTAGGCTGTCCTTGCCAACCCCGGACGGGCCAACAACAGCGATAAAGCGCCCCCTCATGCAGCCAGACCCGGCGTGAATTGGGTGACGTCAAACTGGCGGTCACAGATCTCGTCGCGGGCAGCGTGGTCGTGGAATATGCCGATGATCGCGGCACCGCGCGTCTTCGCCTCGGCAATCATGGCCAGCACCGTGGCGCGGTTGGTCGGATCAAGGCTGGCTGTGGGCTCGTCCAGCAAAAGCGCCGGATAGGGAAATGCAAAACCGCGGGCGATGTTCACCCTTTGCTGTTCGCCACCGGAAAAGGTGGTCGGGCTCAACGTCCAAAGGCGCATCGGAATGTTCAGACGGGTCAGGAGCGCTTTGGCCTGTGCCCGCGCGGCATCAGCGGGGGTTCCCGTGGCCAACAAAGGCTCGGCCACCACATCCAGCGTCGATACGCGCGGCACGACGCGCAGGAACTGGCTGACATAGCCCAGCGTTCGCCGGCGCAACTGGATGATCTCGCGCGGGGCGGCGCTGGCAACATCCACGTCACCAATCATGATCCGGCCAGAGGCTGTCAGATAGTTGCCATAGATCATCCGCATCAGCGTGGATTTACCCGCACCCGAGGCCCCTACAAGCGCTACACATTCGCCCGCAGCAACCTTCACGGACGCCCCCGCCATTACCGGGATTTCTGCCGCGCCCTGATTGTGCAGCACAAAGGATTTCGAAACGTTTTCAATAGAGATCATTCGCTCACACCTGCAAGACTGAGGACACAAGAAGCTGCGTATATGCGTGCTGCGGATCGTCCAGCACCTGATCGGTCAGCCCCGTTTCAATGACGTGGCCGTCTTTCATCACCATAAGCCGGTCCGCCAAAAGGCGCACAACCGCCAGGTCATGGGTGACGATGATCGCACTCAGGTTCATCTCGCGCACGAGGCCACGCAGCAGATCAAGCAGTCGCGCCTGTACCGACACATCAAGCCCGCCCGTGGGTTCATCCATGAAAACCAACCGCGGTCCTGTCACCAGATTACGGGCAATTTGCAGACGTTGCTGCATCCCGCCGGAAAAGGCCGTGGGGCGGTCATCAATCCGGTCCTCGGTTATCTCGACCCGACCAAGCCAATCGATGGCCTCTGCACGGATGTCGCCGTAGTGGCGCGCATTTACGGCCATAAGCCGTTCGCCCACGTTACCGCCCGCGCTGACATTCATCCGCAACCCGTCACGAGCATGCTGATGCACAAAGGCCCAGTCCGTGCGGCTCAGCATTCGGCGCTCGGGTTCGGACATTGTGATTGTGTCACGCAGACCGTCGGCGCGGGTGTCAAAGCGAACAGCTCCGGATTCCGGCGTCAAATGTCCTGCCAAGCAGTTGAGCAAGGTTGATTTGCCCGAGCCTGATTCACCCACAATCCCCATCACCTCGCCGGGATAAAGATTAAACGACACATCCGTGCAACCGATCCGTGCCCCATAGAATTTCGCGATGCTTTCAACTTGCAAAAGCGGTGTCATGCAGCGTCCTCCGTATAGGGTACACCTTGGGTACCCACGTTGCCTTGCTTTCGCCGTGTCGTGCAAAAATCAGTGTCAGAACACATGAACATGCGCCCACCCGCGTCATCGACGATCAGCTCATCCAGATAGCTGTCCTTTGCGCCGCACAGGTCACAGTCGTGATCCGCTTTGGTGGGCTGGAACGGATAGTCGTCAAAATCAAGACTGACGACCTGCGTGTAGGGCGGGATCGCATAGATGCGCTGTTCACGTCCCGCCCCAAAGAGTTGTATGCCTGCCATTTCAAGTTTCGGGTTATCGAATTTCGGAATGGGTGACGGATCCATGACATAACGCCCTTCAACCTTGACCGGATAGGCATAGGCGGTGGCGATATCGCCATGCTGGCTAATATCCTCATAGAGCTTCACATGCATGAGGCCGTATTCCTCAAGCGCGTGCATCTTGCGGGTCTCGACCTCTGACGGTTCAAGAAACCGCAGGGGTTCGGGGATTGGCACTTGGTAAATCAATATCTGGTCGGCACGCAGCGCCGCTTCGGGGATGCGGTGGCGGGTCTGGATCACACTGGCCGCCGATGTGGTCTCTGTCACGGCCACGCCCGCAGTCTTTTGAAAGAACCTTCGGATCGACACCGCGTTGGTGGTGTCATCAGCCCCTTGGTCGATCACCTTAAACGTATCATCGGGGGTCAACACTGCCGCTGTGACCTGCACTCCGCCAGTGCCCCAGCCATAAGGCATCGGCATTTCGCGACTGGCAAAGGGCACCTGATAGCCGGGGATGGCAAGCCCCTTAAGGATCGCGCGGCGGATCATGCGTTTGGTTTGTTCGTCCAGATAGGCGAAGTTATAGTCCGTCACTCTGCGGCCTCCTGACTGATGTTATCTTGTGCCTCACGGCGCAGCTTTCGGATCAGCTCCAACTCGGATTGGAAATCAACGTAGTGAGGCAGTTTGATATGCTCCAAGAACCCCGTCGCCTGAATATTATCGCTATGATAAAGAACGAACTCTTCATCTTGGGCGGGGGCACCAAGGTTATCTTCACCCAACTCTTTCCAGCGCAAAGCGCGGTCGACCAAAGCCATGGATATTGCTTTTCGCTCGGTCATCCCGAATACCAGACCATAGCCGCGCGTGAATTGCGGTGGCTGCGTTTTGGAGCCTTGAAACTGATTGACGGTTTCGCATTCCGTCACCGTGATTTCGCCTATCTCGATGGCAAACCCAAGCTCGGGAATGTCCATCTCGACGGCCACAGTGCCGATCCGCAACTCGGCCACAAAGGCGTGGTTGCGCGCATATCCGCGCTGCGTAGAATAGGCCATGCCAAGGATGAAACCCTCGTCACCGCGCGTCAGCGATTGCAAACGCAAGGCGCGGCTGGCGGGCAATTCCAACGGGGTCCGGGTCAAGTCGTCAGGTACATCTGCGCCCGAAGGTTCGACCTGGATCAAATCCTCGCGGTCCAGAAAGGACATGATATGGGGCGTCGCGGTCTGCGTCGGCTCGGCCACGGCAACATCACAAACCTCGCCATCAGCAGCGAGTTTGAAATCCAGCAAACGATGCGTGTAGTCAAACGTAGGCCCAAGAACCTGTCCGCCCGGCGCATCCTTGAATGTGGCCGACACACGTCGATCACAGGCCATGTCTTCGGTTTCAATTGGGTTTGATCCGCCGAAACGCGGCAACGTCGTGCGGTAGGCGCGGATCAGAAAGATCGCCTCGATCAGATCGCCGCGCGCTTGTTTGATCGCAAGCGCAGCAAGGTCCGGATCATAAAGCGAGCCTTCGGACATAACGCGATTGACCGCAAGCGCCATTTGTTCGCGGATTTGCGCAACGGACAGTTCAGGAATCGTCGTGTCGCCGCGCCGTTCTTCTGCCAGCCAGGCGTGGGCGTTATCAATGGCGCGCTCGCCGCCCTTTACAGCCACATACATCAGCCAACCCTCGTCGTGCGTGGCAACGCCGCGAGGCGGTCACCACAGGTGAAAAAGAAATCCAGACCCAACGGGAAGAGCGTGGCATTTGTCTGAAAGAGACGGATTTCGGGAAGCGACAAGAGCGCCTGATCCTTGATCCCGGGACCGCACAGGGTGGCACCTGTGTTAGACAGCTGCGCGGTCTCGACGATCAGGGTGGCAGAGCGGTCAGGGTATTGCGCGGTCCCGATGGAGAAGTCCGGCAGCGGGAGCGCCTGCCATGATCCAAGGGCAAACATCGCGCCCCCGGCCGCAACAAGTGGCGCGCCTGTGTGGAATGTGATCCAGTCGCGTACCTGCGGTGTGTCATGGCTGGCCGCCAGATGGATCGGCGTTTCAGGATCGCAAAGCGTGAGAAGAACTACCCCTGCCGCCACGCTCATTGGCCCAGGCGGCTGCGCACCGCCCACAGAAGCGATATCGCCGGGACGCGCCATGGCCGTCATCACAGCCCGAAAGGCATAGGAGGCATCTACGGGCAAATCAGCAAATCCCCCCTCCAGAACTTGGCCCTGCATCAGTCTTCCCCTCGTACCATTGTAAAGAAATCAACTTTGGTTGCCGCGGCCTTTGCGGCGCGGTCGGTTTTGCGTGCTGTTATGGCATCGCGAAGCGGGGTCAGCAGAGCAGTCTCAACCGCGTCTGCCGCCTCGGTTTGCATCAGCGCATCGACCAGAGCCGCTTGGAGGGCGTGGTCTTTGCTTCTGCCTTGCACATACCCGTGCCCAACCGTGCCATCGGCCAACTTGACGGA
>NZ_JBFEKM010000161.1:0-9093 GCF_041552635.1 Sulfitobacter sp. | reverse complement strand
CTTCCAAAAGAATTTGGCGCTGTGTCATGCGTATTTCCCTCTTGATACCGCCGACGTGGCCTCACCCTCTGGCAGCACGCCCCGACCCATTGCAGCGCGAACCTAGCCTGCCAAAGACGCGACATACCGCCGCCAGTCGCCCATTTCAGTGATGTCTTTTGCGTCTGCCGTGGCAATTGCTTCGCACATAAACCCTTGCACCTGCGATCCGTCCTCCATCACGATTGTGCCAAGCCCGAGGGGCGCTGGAATGCCGCCCAGAAAACTGCCGACATGGGCAAGCGGCACGTCCCAAAGCTCAAGCGCGATGGGTGCGCCTGAGCCCGCAGCACCGCGCACCAGCCCCGGCCGCGCGGGCGGCCCGCCAGCAAGGGCATAGAACCGGTACGCATCCGAGGTCTGCGCCTTTTTCACGAACACCGCATCACGATCTGTCAATTGGTGGTTCAGCGGCAACCCCGCCATATGCGCACCGCAAACCGCCAACCGCAGCGTTGTGGCGGCCCCTTGGGGCAATGCAGGGGGTGGCGTATAGGCCCAGCTGGTGGCACCCAGCTTACGCTGACCAGCGGCCTCAAGACTGCGCGCCATCACCGCAATTTCAGCATCCTTGCCTGCGGCGGCCAGCATGGTGACACTGCCCGGACGCCCATCGCTGCGCGCAGGCACCGGCACGGCAATGCCGCACATGTCCAGCAGGTTGACGAAATTGGTATATGTCCCGAAATTGGAATTCGGCGTGACGGGATCGGCCTCAAGCTCGGCCACGGTGTGAAACCTCGGGATCGTCGGCACGCACAGCATGTCAACGCCTGCCAGCGACGGTTCCGCCGCGCGCGCCAGTTCTTTAAGCCGGTAGATACCACGAAACGCATCCGCCGCAGACAGGTCTTCGGCCTTGCAGATGATCTGGCGGGTCACGGGGTGAATGGCCTGCGGATCACTCTTGAGCAGGTCTTCGATCACCGTATAGCGTTCGGCCACCCACGCGCCTTCGTACAGCATGTGCGCCACGT
The DNA here is from genome assembly GCF_041552635.1 of Sulfitobacter sp. Lineage (GTDB taxonomy): Bacteria > Pseudomonadota > Alphaproteobacteria > Rhodobacterales > Rhodobacteraceae > Sulfitobacter. Next base: position 8,077 of record NZ_JBFEKM010000161.1, on the reverse strand, counting down.
CATAGAGCGGTTTGAAATCAATTTCCTGAATGGTCGCCCCTTCGGCCCGCAACAGATCGACGGCAGCATAGAAGGAAGCCGATTGCACCGCGTCGCCCATGAATTCGATGGTGTCAGGGCTGGGAATCCCGATCACCGGCGGTGCCGATGCGGCAGTCAGCGCGGGGGCCGCAATCGGGCGCGCAAAAGCGTCAGCAGGGTCATAGGCACAGCAAACCTGATAGGCGGCGTAGGCATCGCCGACCGTGAGCGCAAAGATCGAAATCGTCTCGATCGACCGGCAGGCAGGCACCACACCGCTGGCAGACAGTGCGCCAAGGGTCGGTTTCAGCCCGACGATATTGTTCAACGCGGCAGGCACGCGGCCAGATCCTGCGGTATCGGTGCCCAGCGACAGCGGCACGATCCCATGGCCAACCGCCACACCCGACCCGCCAGACGACCCGCCCGGTACGATTTCCGGATCGACCGCATTCAACGGCGCGCCGTATGGCGTGCGTACCCCGACAAGCCCGGTGGCGAATTGGTCCAGATTGGTCTTGCCGATCAATATCGCCCCCGCCGCCCGCAACTGCGCCACCACAAAGGCATCTGTTTTGGCAGTATAGGCATAGGCAGGACAGGCTGCTGTCGTCTCATAGCCCGCCACATCAATGTTGTCCTTGACCACAAAGGGGATGCCCCACAGGGACTTGCCCGCGTCGAAATCCCCAAGGTCTGCCACATCGGCCAGCACGTCGTTCTGCGTGCGCAAGGTAATAAAGATATTGGGGTCGCCCACTGCCGCGATCCTGTCAAACACCTGTGCAACCACGTCTTGGGGGCTGACACCCGCAGCATAGGCCGCATGAATATCCGGGATCGTCATCCTGAGGTCGGTCATGGCTTTGGGTCCTTCATTCGATAATTTATACACCTATCCGTTGTGTTTGGTTGCGCCCTCTGACGCAAATGCTAAGAATTCACAAAAGCGATGCAAAAAATGCATCACTCGTAAAATTCGGGGCGAAAACCATGAAACACCTACAAACCCTGCGCTATATCGAGGGCATTGTCCGCGCTGGATCGATCCGCAAGGCGGCAGATGACATGAACATCACCGCATCGGCGCTGAACCGGCGCATCCAGCGGTTCGAAGAGGAATTCGGCTCAGAGATATTTGAACGCCTGCCGCGTGGTGTCCGGCTGAACCCGGCGGGCGAGCTGTTGATGCAGCATTTCCGAACGCAAGTATCCGATCTGCGCCGCGTTCAAGGTCAGGTCGCAGATCTGGCAGGCGAACGGCGCGGCCATGTCGCCATCGCCTGTTCGCAAGCCTTGATCCCGTATTTCCTGCCCAACCAGATCGCCACCTACCGCAAGGATCATCCCGGCGTCACCTTTTCCGTCATGGTCCGCGACCGCGAGGCGGCGGAACGGGACCTGAGCCTGTTCGACAGCGACCTTGCGCTGGTTTTTGAACCGATCCACCTCGTAGATTTCGAGGTCATTTCCCATTGCCCGCAGATCATCCACGCAATCATGCGCCGGGACAATCCGCTGGCCGCCAAGCAAGAGGTACGGTTGCGCGACTGCCTGGACCTTCCCCATGTCCTGCCCAGCACAAATTACGGTGTGCGGTCCCTGCTGGAAATGGGGGCCAAGGCCGGATCGCGGCCGTTGCGCCCCAGCGTGGAAAGTGACAGCTTTGATTTCATGCGCCATTATGTCCGCCACGAAAATGCCGTGGCCTTTCAAATCCCTATCGGGCTTCAACTGGAAGGCGATGACACAGTCGTATCGCGTCCGGTATCGACGCGCGATGTGCCGGTCGGCAGTCTTTTTCTGGGGCAACAGCGCGGGCGATCCCTGCCCGTAGCCCCTGCACGATTTGCCCAAGGGTTGACCCGTGCGCTGGAAAATCTGGCTGACGCCTGACGCTCGCTGTGCCTCGCCAATAGATTGAGCGGTGCATTTTTTGCACCGCTTTGGCGAAATTTAAGCAGAAGCCAACAACGCTGAACCTCATTAAGCTCTGAGTCGATGAAACTGAACCGCGCCCTACTTTGGTGCGCGCAAGCTGTTGGAGCGCAGATATGAGCAACTTTAAATCCCTGAACCGTCGGCATTTTCTTGGCACCTCTGCCGCGGCCCTTGGTGCGGCATCCCTTGGCCTGCCCCGCATGGCCATGGCCCAAAGCGCGTTGACCGTCGGCTTTATCTATGTCGGGCCCAAGGATGACTTTGGCTATAACCAAGCCCACGCCGAAGGTGCGGCTGCCGTCAAGGCCATGGAAGGCGTCACAGTTCTGGAAGAAGAAAACGTTCCAGAAAGCCAAGATGTCCAGAACACCATGGAATCGATGATCAACTTTGACGGTGCGGCGCTTTTGTTCCCGACATCCTTTGGCTATTTCAACCCGCATATCATTGAAACTGCGCCGAAATACCCAGACGTCCGGTTTGAACATTGCGGCGGGCTGTGGACCGAAGGCAACCCCACCAACGCAGGGTCCTATTTCGGCTATATCGGCATGGGGCAGTATCTGAATGGTGTGACAGCAGGCCATGCAACAAAGTCGAAGAAAATCGGTTTTGTCGCGGCCAAGCCGATCCCGCAGGTGCTCAATAACATCAACTCGTTCCTGCTGGGCGCGCGGTCTGTCGATCCGTCGATCACCTGTCAGGTCATCTTTACCGGCGAATGGTCGCTGGCGGTAAAAGAGGCCGAAGCAACCAATGCGCTGGCCGATCAGGGCTGCGATGTCATCACCTGCCATGTCGATGGCCCCAAGGTCGTTTGTGAAACCGCCGCCGCACGCGGCGCTTATGTCTGCGGGTATCACGCCGATCAGACGCCGCTGGCCGGTGACATGTACCTGACCGGTGCCGAATGGAACTGGGCCAGCATCTACACCGACATGGTATCGAAGACGATGGCAGGCACGCCGATCGACAACTTTGTCCGTGGCGGTCTGGCCGATGGTTTCATCAAGATGAGCCCGCTTGGCCCCGCAGTATCCGACGCCGCCCGCGCCCAGTTCGAAGCCACAAAGGCCGAGATCATCGCAGGGGGTTTTGCCGCGATCAAAGGCCCGCTGAAGGATAACAAGGGCAATGTGATCGCCGCCGACGGGCAGGCCTTTGTCGAAACCGACGTGGCAATCGAAAGCATGGACTACCTTGTCGAAGGCGTCATCGGTTCGACAAGCTAAAATGTCCGACGCGAAACTGACCGTGACCGATCAAGCCAATTCGGCCAGACAGCCAGCACCAGCGCAGATTTTCTCTGCGCTGGTGCTGCGCGCCGAAGCTGTGGTGATCCCCCTCGGGGCACTATTGGCCGGTTTCTTGGTCTTTAGTATTTTTCTGATTGTCTTGGGCAAATCCCCCGTCGAGTTTTTCAGCCTTGTCTGGAAGGGTGGTTTTTCATCAGCGTTTTCGTGGCAAAACACTCTATCGCGGGTGGCACCGTTGGTGTTTGCCGCCCTCTGCGTTGCCCTGCCCGCGCGGCTGGGTCTGGTGGTCATTGGCGGCGAAGGTGCCATTGTGTTGGGTGGTTTGGCCGCCGCCGTGGCAGGCACTGCGGTTGCGGGTCTGCCTGCCATTCTGGGGATGCCCCTGATGGCGCTTGCGGGGATGATGCTGGGCGGGCTTTGGATCGGGGCGATCGGCGCGCTGCGTATCAAACGCGGCGTCAATGAAACCATATCGTCGCTGCTGATGGCCTATATCGCCATCGCGCTTTTCAACCATTTCGTCGAAGGACCGTTTCGCGATCCGGCCAGCCTGAACAAACCTTCGACCGCGCCGCTGGCTGACGGATTGCGCGTTGGCGACATGCCCTTGGTTGCTGCCCATTGGGGTGTGCTGGCAGGTTTCATCGCCTGCCTGCTGTGCTGGGTGCTGATTGAACGCACGGCCGTCGGTTTCGCCGCACGCATAGCGGGCGACAATGTGCGCGCCGCCCAAATCCAAGGGCTGCCAGTCGCCAGGTTGGTCATCGGGTTCACCGCCCTTGGCGGGGCGTTTGCCGGACTGGCCGGGTACTTCGAAGTCGCCGCCGTACACGGATCAGCCAACGCATCGCTGATCGCGGGCTATGGCTATACCGGAATCCTCGTGGCCTTTCTGGCGCGGCACAATCCGCTGGCGATCCTGCCCGTCGCGATCCTGCTGGGCGGCATCGAGGCGTCAGGCGGCTTGATCCAGCGGCGGATGGACCTGCCTGATGCCACAATTCTGGTGTTCGAAGGCATGGTCTTTATAATCATCCTGCTCAGCGAAGCGCTGTATGGTCGGCTGGGTATCTTCAAATCCAACGCAGGAGGGACCCGCTGATGGAACCCGTTGACATCGGACTTTGGGGCGTCCCGCTGGCGATCCTGGGCGGGGCGATCCGCGTCTCGACACCGTTCATCTTTGTATCGCTGGGTGAATGCCTGACTGAACGGTCTGGCCGGATCAATCTGGGACTCGAAGGGACCTTAGTGTTTGGCGCGATGACCGGGTATGCCATCGCATTCGAGACTGGGAATCCGTTCATCGGCGTGCTGGCTGCTGCCCTCGCCGGTGCCTGTTTCGGCCTGCTGCATGGCTGGATCTGCAAGTTCAAAGGCGTCAATGACATCGCTGTGGGCATCGCCATGATGCTCTTCGGCATGGGTCTCGCCTTCTTTTTCGGTAAACCCTACATCCAGCCGCAAGCCCCTGATCTGCCCGCGATCCCCTTGGGCTTTTGGTCCAGCGTCCCGCAGGTGCAGGCGGCGTTGCAGGTCAACGTGCTGTTCATCGCGGGCGGCATTCTGGCCGTCGCCATGGCGTGGATGTTCAAATCGACGCGCATCGGCCTGACCATCCGTGTCGTGGGCGACAGCACCGATGCGGCGCGCGCCATGGGGTTGGACCCTGACCGCGTGCGCCTGCTGTCGACGGCGGCGGGCGGTGCCTTGGCGGGCATCGGCGGGGCATATCTGTCGCTGTATTACCCCGGCAGTTGGACCGAGGGGATTTCATCAGGCCAAGGCCTGATGGCCATCGCGCTGGTGATCTTTGCCCGCTGGAACCCTATCAATTGCTTCTGGGCAGCCTTGTTGTTTGGCGGTGCCGGTGCCCTTGGCCCTGCCCTGCAATCGGTCGGCGTGTCCGAAGGCTATTACCTGTTTTTCGCAGCCCCCTACGTTTTGACGCTGGTGCTGCTCATCCTGACCAGTTCCCCCGACCGCGCCGTCCAAGGCGCGCCGCTGGAACTGAGCCTGACTAAGTAAGGAGTATATGAGATGAATGGTTTTGGTGGATTGAACAAATCCGAAAACGGTGTGGTGCTAGGGCTGGTGCAGTTGAAACTGCCCGTGGTCGAGACAAAGGCACAGCTGACCGCGCAAACTGCGCGCGTGGTTGAACTGGTCGGCAAGGCGCGGCGCAATATGGGCACGATGGATCTGGTCGTTTTCCCCGAATATATGCTGCACGGCCTGTCGATGGACACCAACCCCGAAATCATGTGCACCATGGATGGCCCCGAGGTCGCCGCGCTAAAGCAAGCCTGCATCGACAACAAAATCTGGGGCTGCTTTTCGATTATGGAGCTCAATCCGGGCGGCCATCCCTTCAACACTGGCCTGATCATCGACGACCAAGGCGAGGTACAGCTGTATTACCGCAAGATGCACCCGTGGGTCCCGGTCGAGCCATGGGAGCCGGGCGATATGGGTATTCCCGTCTGTACCGGTCCAAAGGGGGCCAAGATCGGTCTGATCATCTGTCACGACGGCATGTTCCCCGAAATGTCCCGAGAAGCGGCCTACAAAGGGGCGGAAATCATGATCCGCACCGCCGGCTATACCGCGCCGATCCGGCAGGCGTGGCGGTTCACCAACCAGTCCAACAGCTTTTGCAACCTGATGGTCACCGCGAACGTCTGCATGTGCGGGTCCGATGGCACCTTTGACAGCATGGGCGAAGGCATGATCATCGACCACGAAGGCACCGTCATCGCCCACGGAAAAACCGGCCGTGCCGACGAGATTATTACCGCCGAGGTTCGCCCCGATCTGGTGCGCGAAGCCCGCGCAGGCTGGGGTGTGGAAAACAACCCCTATCAGTTCGGGCATCGCGGCTATGTCGCCGTTCAAGGCGGCGCACAGGATTGCCCCTATACCTATATGACCGATCTGGCCGCCGGGTCGTACCGGCTGCCATGGGAGGATGAGGTCAAGGTGACAGACGGCACCGATTTCGGCTTTCCCAAGCCCAACCGCAAGTTCGGTGAAAAGGAACCGGGCCAATGACCCAAACGCCTGTGAACACCATCGACAGCACCCCTTATGCGTGGCCCTATAACGGTGACCTGCGGCCGGACAACACGGCGTTGATCGTGATCGACATGCAGACCGATTTCTGCGGCAAGGGCGGGTATGTTGATCACATGGGATATGATCTGTCGCTGACCCAAGCGCCTATCGAACCTATCAAGGCGCTATTGGCCGCGATGCGCGCCAAGGGCTATCACATCATTCACACCCGCGAAGGCCACCGCCCGGACCTGTCCGATCTGCCGCCCAACAAACGCTGGCGCAGTCAACAAATCGGCGCGGGCATCGGCGACGCGGGCCCCTGCGGCAAGATCCTGATCCGCGGCGAAGCGGGCTGGGACATCATCCCCGACCTTTACCCGCTGGACGGTGAGATCATCATCGACAAACCCGGCAAAGGCAGTTTTTGCGCCACCGATCTTGAATTGATCCTGCGCACCAAAGGCATCACGAACCTGATCCTGACCGGCATCACCACTGATGTCTGCGTGTCTACGACCATGCGCGAGGCGAATGATCGCGGCTTTGAATGCGTCATCGTCGAAGATTGCTGCGGCGCGACCGACCCCGGCAACCATGCCGCCGCGATCAAGATGGTCACCATGCAGGGCGGCGTATTCGGGGCTGTCACCGACAGCGCCAAGCTGATCGCGGGGCTGGTCTGATGCTGCGAGGGCGGCCAAAGGCTGCGAACACGCTATGAAATACGATCACGAAAATGGCGCGATCAGCGTCGAAGCGCTGAACATGACCATGCGGTTCGGGGGTTTTACCGCCCTTGATGCGGTGTCCATCGCCATCCCCGCAGGCACGGTCCACGCTTTGCTGGGCGAAAACGGGGCCGGAAAATCTACCCTCGTGAAATGTATGATGGGCTTTTACCACGCCACCGAAGGGGAGCTGTTGGTCGCAGGGAAAGAGGCCCGCATGACCGACCCCAAGGTGGCGCAATCGTTGGGGCTTGGCATGGTCTACCAGCATTTCACGCTGGTCCCGTCGCTGACTGCCGCCGAAAATCTGGTGATCAGCCGCACCGATACCCCCGCCCTGCTCGACTGGCGGCACGAACGCGTGGCACTGGATGCGTTCATGGCGAAAATGCCGTTTTCAGTGCCGCTGGACCAGCCGGTCAGCCGCTTGGCTGCGGGCGAAAAGCAAAAACTCGAGATCCTCAAGCAGCTGTACCTAGGCAACCGTTTCCTGATTTTGGATGAACCGACATCTGTCCTGACCCCATCCGAGGCGGACGAAGTTCTGGGCCATGTGCGTGCGCTGGCCCGCGCGGGTGAAATCACGGTTCTGATGATCACCCACAAGTTCCGCGAAGTCAGCGCCTTTGCCGATCATGTGTCGATCCTGCGGCGCGGCAAATATGTCGGCGGCGGTGCCGTTGCCGAGCTGAGCATCGACGAGATGAGCCGCGCAATGATGGGCGAGGCCCCAGTGGTCAGCGAACGCACCCGCATCGGTGCCCAAGGCCAACCGGTGATGACCCTGAATGGCATCAAGGCATCGGATCGTACCGGATTGAAAGACATCGAAATTGACGACGTGACCCTGCATGCGGGCGAAATCCTGGGGATTGCGGGCATTTCCGGCAACGGCCAGATGGAGCTGATGGAGATTCTGACCGGCCAGCGCCGGATCAGAGATGGCACGATCACAGTCAACGGCAGCCCCTACACCGCGACCCGCGCCGAAGCGCGCGCCCACGCAATCCGCTATCTTCCCGAAGAACCGTTGCGCAACGCCTGTGCGCCGCGGATGAGCGTGGCCGAAAACCT
>NZ_JBFEKM010000160.1:0-9163 GCF_041552635.1 Sulfitobacter sp. | reverse complement strand
CTGGCAGGCAGCCAAAAATGCAACGGCAAGATCGCAGCCTTTACCGCAAAGACCATCAGCAAAAGCACGGCGGCCACGCGAATGCCTGCACTGTTCCCAGCGTCCAGATTTGAAATACGGACCGCCAGATCAGCCATATTCAACGTGCCGGTTTCCGCATAAAGCGTGCCAAGCGCGAACAGGAACAAGGTCGATCCCAACAGGTTATACAGCACATATTGCGTCCCCGCCCGCAGACGCTTTTGCCCGCCCGAATGGATCATCAGACCGTATGAGGCGATCAGCAAAACCTCGAAGAAAACAAATAGGTTAAAGGCGTCACCGGTCAGAAAGGCCCCGAGAATCCCCATCAACTGGAACTGGAACAGCGGATGGAAATGCCGACCCCGACTGTCCCAGCCGGACCCGATTGCATAAAGCAGCACCAGCGGGGCCAGCACGCAAGTAATCAAAACCATCAGCGTCGACAACCGGTCGGCCACCAACACAATGCCGAAAGGCGCAGGCCAATTGCCAAGCTGGTACAGGCTGATCGTGCCATCCGACGCCTGCCAGAACAGACCAACAGCCAACCCCAGCAACGCCACCGTACCCGCAACCGACACAACCCGCTGGATGACGAGATGATACCGCGCGGCAAGAACAAGCATGGCAGCCAGCATCGCCGGTAAAACGATAGGAAGAACAAGCCAGTGGGTCATGATGCACCTCCGCCGTTACGCGAAAGGTCGCCATCGGGAGATCCGTCGGTCACATCAGGGTCGTTGACCAAATCGTCATCCGCGCTCAGATAGGACCCGACCGCCAGCATCACAGCCACCGCCGTCATGCCAAAGGAAATCACGATCGCTGTCAACGCCAGCGCCTGTGGCAGCGGGTCGATATAGACCTCGACCCCGTCGGTCAGCACCGGCGGCGCATTCACCGCCAGACGCCCCGACGCAAATAGAAACACATTCACGGCATAGCTGACCAAAGACATGCCGATGATCACAGGAAAAGTACGCAGACGCAGGATCATATAGATGCCCGCAGCGGTCAAAGCGCCGATGGCAGTTGCGACAAGCAGTTCCATATCAGCTCTCCTTTCCTGTTGCTGGTTCTGTTACAGAAGATGTCCCCTGATCGTCAGCCAGTTCTGGACGGGACGGATCAATATCCATCGCGAAGTCACTGGTTTCGATCCCGGCACGGCGCCCCAGACGCGAGAAGCTTTCGAGAGAAAGCATCACCGCCCCCACAACCGCAAGGAAAACCCCCAGATCAAAGCCCATGGCGGTGGCCAGTTCGAATTTCTCCATCGGGGGGATGCGGAAATAGCCAAAGGCCGAGGTCAAAAACGGCTCGTTCGCGAACCACGCACCGATGCCGGTCAATCCAGCACATAGCACCCCTGCCCCGATGATCCCGTGATACGGATAGCGCTGGCGCCGGTCGGCCCAGGTAAATCCGCTGGCCATGTATTGCATCAGCACAGCAATCGCCACCACAAGACCGGCGATGAACCCGCCCCCCGGTGAATTGTGCCCTCGCAAGAAGATATAGACGCCGACCATCAGCACGATGGGCATCAATACGCGGGTCAACACCACCATCATCAACGGATGCGCATCCCCGGCACGGGCTTCCTCATAGCCTCTGTTCAACAGACGCGCCCGCACGGGGCCAGACAGCAGGGCTTCGGTCAGGGCATATATCACGAGTGCGGCAATCCCCAGAACGATGATTTCGCCAAAGGTGTCGAACCCACGGAAATCCACCAGGATCACGTTCACGACGTTATCACCGCCGCCGCCCTTATAAGAATTGGCAAGGTGGTATTCCGAAATCGACGGTTCCGGAAAATTCGACCGCAGCATCGAATAGATCAGACCCGTTGCCGCGATGCCGCCGGCCAGCGACAGAATGATGTCACGGGTACGGGCCAGATTGGTGGTTTCGCGCGGCGTGACGTTGGGCATAAAGTTCAGTGCCAGCAACAGCAGCACAATCGTCACCACCTCGACCGAGATTTGCGTGAGCGCCAGATCGGGGGCCGAGAAATAGTTAAAGCCGACCGAGACCATCAGACCGATGATCCCCATCAAGATCAGCACCGCCAGACGGTTGCGGTGCACCGTGACCAAGAATCCCGTTGCCAGCATCAGCATCAGCCAACCGGCAAAGGCAACCGGCGTAATGGGCAGCATCTCGCGGGTTGGCGCAGCATTTGCACCCGTAAACCACGCATGAGTGCCGACCGCGACGACAGCCGCGACAAAGATCGCCGCATAGCGGGTAAACGAACTATTGTGCAGACGATCTGCGAAAATATCGGCAAAATTGACGGCAGCCGCGATGATCCGGTCAAATATTTCTTTCGCTTCGGGACGTGGTGCCGCGGCCCAACCCTTGGCCAAGGGGGCGAAGGCCGCAAGCAACAGCAGGCCGCCGACAACAGCAATCACCGACATCCACAGCGCCGGAACCGGGCCATGCCAAAGCTTGAAATGCTCGGTAGGTACTTCGGCGGCATTGCCGATGACGGCTTGGGTAACAATCTTAACGAAAGGTTCCGCCAGAAATGGCGCAACACCGATCACCACCACCGGGATAATCAACAAAAACGGCGGCAACCAAAGGCCAAATTCAGGGTCATGTGGCTTTTCGGGATAATCCGTACGGACCGGCCCGAAAAACGTATGGCTGATAAAGCGGAAACTGTAGGCGGCTGAAAACAGCGCGCCCAGCGTCGCCACTGCTGCCACCAGATAAGGTGAGTTGAACAATGTCGTATGAAACGCTTCTTCGAGCATCATTTCTTTTGAAAGGAATCCATTGAGAAGCGGGATGCCCGCCATCGACAGCGCCGCGATCGTGGCAATCATAAAAGTGATCGGCATCAAACGACGCAGCCCACCAAGGCGCTTCATGTCGCGGGTGTGCAATGCGTGATCGACAATGCCCGCCGACATGAACAGCGCTGCCTTAAAGCTGGCATGGTTCAGGATATGAAACACTGCCGCCATCGCGCCAAACGCCGTACCCGTCCCCAAAAGGAAGGTGATCAAACCCAGATGCGACACCGTCGAGAATGCCAAGAGCGCCTTGAGGTCATCCTTGAAAATCGCAATCAGCGCGCCCAAAACCATGGTGATCAGACCTGCGGAACAGACCAGAATAACCCAGATGTCCGTGCCAGATAGCACCGGCCAAAGCCGCGCCAGCAAGAAAAGCCCGGCTTTCACCATCGTGGCAGAATGCAAATAGGCCGACACCGGCGTCGGGGCCGCCATCGCGTGGGGCAACCAGAAATGGAACGGGAATTGCGCGGATTTCGTAAAACACCCCAACAGGATCAGGATCAACGCGGGTACATACAACGGCGAGGCCTGAATAAGGTCTCGATTTTCCAAGATCACCGTCAGATCATAGCTGCCTACGATTTGCCCCAGCAGCAACATCCCCCCGATCAAGGCAAGCCCGCCCATCCCGGTCACGGTCAGCGCCATCCGCGCGCCTTGGCGGCCCTCGGGCAGATGCTTCCAAAACCCGATCAGCAGGAACGATGAAAGCGAAGTCAATTCCCAGAATATCAGCAGCATCAATATGTTGTCGGACAAAACAATGCCGACCATCGCGCCTTGGAACAGCAGCAAGTAGCTGTAGAATTCACCCATATTATCAGTACGCGACAGATAGAACCGCGCATAGGTGATGATCAGCAGGCCTATGCCAAGGATCAGCCCCGCAAACATCAGGCCCAATGGGTCAAGGAACAGGTTTACGTTCAATCCCAAAGCGGGCAACCAGTTCAACTGCGCGGTCACCACCTCGCCTGCCAACACCGCAGGGGCGTGGGTCGCAAGGCCGATGGCGGCACAGGCCGTCACAAGGAAGGTGATGATAAAGCACGTTTGACGTCCGGCGTGAATCATAAGGCCGGGCAGCAAAGCGCCAAGAAACGGGAGGGCAATGATCAAAAATAATGACATGGCTTCATTTATTGACGAGGGAGGTCGAAACAGCCAGCCCTTATCTGACGAATTCCATCGCGATCAGGCGGTTTTCGAAAGGTTTTTCATGCGCAAACAGGGCGTTGTTCAACGCCGAGGACCCAACATAGGGCGATCTTGCCAATAATGAAGTCAGAAACCTTGAAATTGCGTCAAAATATCTTTTTCATCGCAAGCAAGGCACAGTGAACATCGCATGCGTACCCCGTTGGCCTTGGGTGATTCACGCGTCTTCGGCCTCCTCGGTATCATCGACAGCGCCTTTGAAACCGGTCGCGACGACGAATTTCTCGGAACTGTCCTGGCGGCTTGCCGGCGGCTTGATATTGGCCACTTTGGCGAAACGCCGTTTAAGCAATTGTTGCAGATCGCCCTCGGCACCACCCGCCAAAACCTTGGCCACAAAGGTGCCCCCGTCTTCCAATACGTCGAATGCAAAATACGCGGCCGCCTCGCACAGGGCAATGATCCGGTTGTGGTCGGTCTGCTTGTGGCCCGAACTGCTTGCTGCCATATCTGACATCACCACATCGGCCTTGCCGCCCAGCCAGCCCTTGACTATTTCATCGGCGTCGTCTTCCATGAAATCAAGCTGATGCAATTCGCAGCCTGCAATCGGCTCCATCTCTTGTAAATCAATGCCAAGGATCGTGCCGACATTCTTGCCTTGCTTTTCGCCCAACACATTGCAGCGCTTGACCGCAACCTGACACCAGCCACCGGGCGCGGCACCTAGGTCGACAATCCGCGCACCGGGCACCAGGAACCGGTACTTATCATCCAGTTCCATGATCTTATAGGCCGCGCGCCCGCGATACCCTTCGGCATTGGCGCGTTTGACATACGGGTCGTTCAACTGCCGCTGCAACCAGCGGGTCGAGCTTAACTTGCGACCGCGCGCCGACTTTACCTTGACCTTAAGGTCACGCTGACCGCGCCCCGATGTGTTCTTGCCGGTGGGCGTCTTGCCACCCGATGTGTTGCCTGTCGGCGTCTTGCCTGTTGGTGTTTTAGCCATCAGCCTATTCCTTCTTCCAGAACGCCATCCGCGCTCATCTGGGCATATAACAGCCCCTCGCGCAGACCCCTGTCCGCGACACTTAATCTATCTGTTGGCCAACACCGCATCAGCGCCTGCAAAATTGCAGCCCCCGACATGATCAACGCCTGACGGTCCTGACCAATGCGTGGATCGGCGCGCCGCCCCCCCGGCCCCATCGCCAAGTAGGAATGGATCACCTTGTCGATCTGCGCACTGCTCATCCGCAGCCCGTCGACCTTGGTCCGGTCATAGCGCTTTAGGCCCAAATGGCTTGCAGCGACAGTGGTAACCGTGCCCGACGTGCCGACGATCTGAAAATGATCCTGCGACTGGGTGGATTGATAGGGTGTAAAGGTTTGCAGGTTTTCTTCAAAGAACCAGCTCATCAAGGCGAACCGCGCCGCGTCGTCTTCGACATCGGAAAATTGGTCACGCAAGGTGGCAACGCCAAGCGGCACGCTGATCCAATCAACGACGCGCGCCTCGGGGATATCGGTTTTCGCCTGATTAAAACCGCCATGCAGCCGCATGATCGACCGCGCACGGTCTGCCTTGGGCACTTTGGAAATATCGATCCAGACAAGTTCTGTCGATCCGCCGCCGATATCAACCACCAGCAGGTTATGGGTTTTGCGATTCACCAAGGGTGCGCAGGAAATCACCGCAAGCTGCGCTTCTTCCTCGGGTTTGATGATGTCTAGCTTCAGGCCAGTTTCACGCTGGATCCGCGCCATGAATTCCGCGCCATTGCTGGCACGACGACAGGCTTCGGTCGCGACCAGACGCATCCGGCGCACCTTGTTGCGGCGCAGCTTTTGCTGACATATCCGCAGTGCCTGAATGGTACGAGTCATGGATCCGCGCGACAATCGCCCGGTCTTCTCAAGCCCTGCCCCAAGCTGGACGGACTTCGAGAAACTGTCGACGACATGAAAACCGCTCCCCCTTGGTTGAGCGATTAGCATGCGACAACTATTTGTGCCCAGATCAAGGGCCGCATAGAGTTCGGTCGATCTGGGCGGAACTGGCGCGGGGCTCAGAGCCGGCGGTGTATCGAGCGCGCCCGCACCTTTGGGACGCTGTGGCGCCATGGTTTGCGCCTTTCATTACGAGTTGCGTTTAAGGTAGTGTTTATTAGGCCTAGTCGCAAGCGGGAAACGCCGGAACCCACACCACAAGCATACGGTCCCCCTCACAACCATCTTGAGAATTATGACGGCTGCGTGCCCTCGCCCTGCGGCCGGTGTGCGTGTACCAAGGCGACGTCGCAGACGCCGTTTTGAGTGTCGAAAAACGGCGACGGGGATAGATCAACAGCCGCTAGAAAAACTTTAGCGCAGTCAAAGGAATCAGCCATGCCAGAAGTCACAATCGTTTATTGGCGCGACATTCCCGCACAGGTCATCGTCGGCAAAGGCCGTCGTGGATCAAAGCGCCAACTGCCCGAACGGTTTGAACAAGCCATCGACCGTGCCGCGATGAAAATCGGTGCCGGTGACAGCGATGCCTATCTGGCCGAATGGCGCAAAGCCGACGCCTATGTGGTCGAAGGTGAACCCGATGCAGTGGCCGATGCCGAAGCTGCACGGATTGATGCCGAATACGACCGCGACCGCATCAAAACGCTGATTGCCAATGACGGCTGGGCGTAAAGGTTGATCCCTTCCATGAAAGAGAAAATTATGTCCCTTCTCAATTTCCGACGCAAGCAAGCCCCTGCCCCCGACATGCCAAATCCGGCAGTCGAAGCATTCTTGCAGGATTATTCCATCGAAGTGATGCCGCGCACTGCCGAGAAGGTCGAGAATTTTCGCGAACTGCTGCCTGCGGGCACCCGCGTCTATATCGCCCATATCGAAGGCACGCCCATCGAGGATATGGTCGCAACTGCCGCGCGTCTGAATGCAGACGGGTTCAAAGTGATGCCGCACATGCCCGCGCGCATCATCAAGGACAAGGCGACGCTGGAAAACTGGATCGCCATGTATCAAGGCGAAGCTGACGTAAAGCAGGCGTTGCTGCTGGCCGGTGGCGTGACCACGCCCCACGGTGATTTCTCGGATTCAATGCAGTTGATGGACACCGGCCTTTTCGACAAACACGGGTTTGAACGGCTGCACATCGCAGGTCACCCCGAAGGCAACCGCGACATCGACACCGACGGCACCCGCCTGCGCGTCGACGATGCGCTGCGCTGGAAGCAAGGGTTTTCCGAACGCACCGATGCTAAAATGGCCATCGCCACGCAATTCGCATTTGAGGCGCAGCCGATCATCGAATGGGCCAACAGCCTGAAACACGCTGGCATCGACCTGCCGATCCACATCGGCATCGCGGGCCCGGCCAAGCTGCAAACCCTGATCAAATTCGCCATCGCTTGCGGTGTCGGGCCATCGCTCAAGGTGCTGCAAAAGCGCGCCATGGACGTGACCAAGCTGCTGTTGCCCTACGAACCGACAGACGTGATCTCCGAACTGGCCGCCCACAAAGCCGCCAACCCCGACTTTAACATTACCCATGTGCATTTTTTCCCGTTGGGCGGGATCAAAACGAATGCCAATTGGGCCATCGAAAACGGCGGGGCCTCTGCCCGACCTGCCGACGCCGTTTAATCCCCGTCTAAAAGAAAGAAACAAAATGACCAGAACAGTCGTCGAATCCAAAACCAAATCAGCGATCATCGGCTTTGACGAGCCGTTCTGCGTTATCGGAGAACGCATTAACCCGACGGGCCGCAAAATCCTTGCCGAAGAACTTGAGCGCGATGATTTCAGCCGTGTCGAGGCAGATGCAATCGCGCAGGCTGCGGCGGGCGCAAATATCCTCGACGTGAACTCGGGTGCCGTTTTCTCGAACAAGATGGCCGAAGACCCCCGCTATGCGGATAACAACTTTGTTGAACCAACGCTGATGCGTCAGCTGGTCGAAGTCGTGCAGCGCGTCGTAGACATCCCCCTTTGCATCGACAGCTCGGTTCCGGGCGCGCTGGAAAACGGCCTTGCCGCTGCCGAAGGTCGCCCGCTGTTGAATTCGGTCACCGGCGAGGAAGAACGCCTTGAGCTGGTTCTGCCACTGGTCAAGAAATACAACGTACCGGTCGTGGCGATCTCAAACGATGACACCGGCATTTCCGAAGACCCCGATGTGCGGTTCAACGTCGCCAAAAAGATCGTGGAACGCGCCGCCGATTTCGGCATCCCCGCCTATGACATCGTGGTTGACCCGCTGGTCATGCCAATCGGTGCCATGGCAACTGCCGGTCATCAGGTCTTTACCCTTGTGCGCCGCCTGCGCGAGGAATTGGGCGTGAACACCACCTGCGGTGCATCCAACATCAGCTTTGGTCTGCCCAACCGTCACGGCATCAACAACGCGTTCCTGCCGATGGCAATGGGTGCCGGTATGACGTCCGCGATCATGAACCCGATTGCCCTGCCGGTAAATCAGGCCAAAATCGCGGAACACAAGGCGTTGATCATGGCCGCTGGCATTATCCTGCCCGAAGACATCGACGACGAAACTTTCGTGACGCTCTTTGGTCTGGGATCGACCAAAGCGACCCCCGGCAAGGAAATGGAAGCCATCCGCGCCGCCAACTTCCTGTATGACCGCGACCCGAACGGGACCGACTGGATCAAGTTCAACAAAGTCGCCCCCAAAGCAGGCCAAGAAGGCCGTGGTCGCGCTGGTCGTGTAGGCGGACGCCGTCGCGGGTAAGGTTTTTATCGCGATTTGAAAAAAGAAACCCCTGATGGACGATGGTCTTTCAGGGGTTTTCTGTTAGGGGGTGCCCGCATATTGTGTCGGTCCGCTGTGCGGATAGACCGGAATTAGAGGCCACTCTTATCAGTGCGCGATTTTGCCGGAAGTCCGAAACGGGATTAGATCAGTTCAAAACGCGCAATTCTCGCCGCGGCGAGTTCATCGTCGAGATCGTGATCAGTTAGGATGTCGATCACTTTTGCTGCTGTATTTGGTGATGCGCCGTTCCGAAATACCGACATGTCGATATGTGTGCCAAGATTCTCGGGGAACACCGCTACGGGAACGACTCCTGGCGTGGCAATCACTGTTGTGAGAGGGGCAATCGCAAGCTCGTATTCGCCGCTCGCGACCGATACCGCAG
>NZ_JBFEKM010000159.1:0-9185 GCF_041552635.1 Sulfitobacter sp. | reverse complement strand
GGCGCTGAAGAAGGTTAATTTTACAAAAATTAACATAGGACCAAACCAATTGCAGCAAATGTTTGGTGATGCCACCGTCACCCTGCCCGGTGGCCATGGCCCCGATAACGAAAGCTGGCCTCCCCACTGGAGCAAGAAAGATTTAGGCTGGGACTTCGACACCAAATGGCGCGCCTTCCAGCGTTCTATCGGACAAGACCCCGATAACCCCGCCTAACACCACATCTGGCCCCGCGATCTACAATCGGGCATAAGGCGGGCAAGGCCTCAGGCGATTCAAGATCAAAGGACAGACCCATGCATGACATCAAAGCCATCCGCGAGAACCCTGATGCGTTTGACGCGGCCCTTGCGCGGCGCGGGGATGCGCCTGTTACGGGCGAAATCCTTGCTCTGGACACGGCGCGGCGCGGGATGATCAATGCGGCCGAAACTGCGCAGGCCGAACAAAACAAGGCCTCTAAACTGGTCGGTGCCGCCAAGGCATCAGGCGACGACGCCGAATTCGAACGCCTGCGCGCCCTTGTGACGGAAAAGAAAGCCGAGGTCGCGCAGATGCAGGCCGATGCCAAGGATCTGGACGCCAAGCTGACCGACAAGCTGGCGCGCATCCCCAACCTGCCCGCAGATGATGTGCCCGAGGGTGCGGATGAAAATGACAACGTCGAGGTGAACCGCTGGGGCGACGTGCCGTCCTATGACTTTGCCCCGAAAGAGCATTTCGAGATTGCCAGCGTCGCCGCGTCGATGGATTTTGAAACGGCGGCCAAGATTTCGGGCGCACGGTTTGTGATGCTCAAGGGCGCTGTGGCGCGTATCCACCGCGCGCTGGCGCAGTTCATGATCGACACCCATGTGGATCACAACGGGCTGACCGAATATGTGACCCCCGTGCTGGTGCGCGACGAGGCGATGTATGGCACCGACAAGCTGCCGAAATTCGGCGATGACAGCTATCAGACCACGAACGGCTGGTGGTTGATCCCGACCTCTGAAGTCACGCTGACCTATTCGGTGGCGGGCGATGTGCTGGAAGAAGCCACCCTGCCCCGCCGCATGACCGCGCATACGCTTTGCTTTAGGTCCGAGGCAGGATCGGCAGGCCGTGACACATCCGGCATGCTGCGCCAGCACCAGTTCGAAAAAGTCGAGATGGTGTCGATCACCCATCCCGACGCGTCGGACGACGAACAAAAGCGCATGCTCGGCTGCGCCGAGAACCTGCTGGAACGGCTGGGTGTGCCCTACCGCACCGTGTTGCTGTGCACCGGCGACATGGGTTTTGGCGCGCGGCGCACCTTTGACATCGAAGCGTGGTTGCCGGGCCAAAACGCCTATCGCGAGATCAGTTCGGTTTCCACGACCGGTGAATTTCAGGCACGCCGCATGAACGCACGGTTCAAGCCTGCCGATGGCGGCAAACCGCAATTTGTGCACACGCTGAACGGGTCAGGTCTGGCCGTAGGGCGCTGTTTGATCGCGGTGCTCGAGAATGGCCAGCAAGCAGATGGATCGGTGCAACTGCCCGACGTTCTGGCCCCCTATCTGGGCGGCAAGACTCTTTTGGGAACAGATGGCGTGCTGGTCTGATTGAAACGCCTCTGCCGCAGACTATCTGAGGCAGAGGCTTGATTTTTGACAAGGATATCCCCGTGGGACGCACCCTGACTGCTGTACTGACATTGCTGCTGGCCATTGGCTTTGCCGCATCGCCGTTTTTCGTGACCAGCTTTGCCGGGTTTGACCCCGACCAGTTTCCGGTTCCTCAGGTAAACCCGCCGGTCCAGCCAGCGGGTTATGCGTTTTCGATCTGGGGCGTCATCTATCTGTGGCTGATCATCGGGATGGCGTGGGGCCTGTGGAAAGCCCGCGAGGATTTCATCTGGCATGACATGCGCGTGCCGCTGTGTGTTTCGCTGTTCGTGGGCTGTTTCTGGCTCGCGGTGGCCGTGGCCAGCCCGATCTGGGCGGCGGTGCTGATCTGGGTGATGCTGATCGGAGCACTGGTGGCGCTGTTCAAATCACCGCAAGACAACCACTGGTACGCGGCCCTGCCGGTCGGGTTATACGCTGGCTGGCTGAGTGCGGCGTCTTGCGTGTCGCTTGGCCTGTTGGCGGCGGGATATGGCTGGGTCAACGAAGATACCGCAGCATTGGTGTTTGTGGGATTGGCCATCGTGATCGCCGCAGGGGTGCAATCGACGCTGATGCGGGCACCAACCTATGGCATCGCTGTAATATGGGCCTTGATCGGGGTTGTGGTGCAGAACATGGCGGCCGCGCCCACCGTGGCCGCATTGGCCGCCGGCGGGGCGATTGCGCTGCTGCTTCCGACCTATAGGTCTTGGCGCAAGGCCTAGGGGCTGACCGGCGTTTTCAAAAACACCGGTCTAGTTTATTCGAAGAACTCGGGCGCGCCTAGCGGTCCTTGCGGTGGCCGTCGGTATGTTTGCGCAGCTTTGACGGCTTGGCCTTTTTGCGCCCCTTATACGGGTTGGCATCTGACTGGCCGCGCATCCACAAACGGATCGGCGATCCGGGCATGTCAAAGTCGATCCGCAAGCCGTTCACAAGATAGCGGTTATAGCTTTCCGGCACCTTATCAGGGTGGCTACACATCACAACAAAGCCAGGAGGCCGGGTTTTCGCCTGCGTCATATAGCGCAGTTTGATCCGCTTACCTTGGGGCGCGGGGGGCGGATGGGCCTCCATCATGCCAGCAAGCCAGCGGTTCAACTGGGCGGTCGTAATCCGGCGGTTCCACACATCATAGGCGCGCATAATTGCCTGTTGCAGGCGGTCAAGGCCACGGCCGGTTTTGGCCGAAACCGTTACCAAGGGCGCGCCTTTAAGCTGCGGCAGCAAGCGTTCAAAGCTTTCGCGTAGATCCTTAAGCTTGCCTTGTTTGTCGGTCTCAAGATCCCATTTGTTCACCGCAATCACGACCGCACGCCCTTCGCGTTCGGCCAGATCCGCGATTCGCAGGTCTTGCTGTTCAAACGGTATCTCGGCATCCAGCAGCACCACAACGACCTCGGCGAACTTTACCGCTCGCAGACCATCGCTGACACTAAGCTTTTCAAGCTTTTCTTGAATCTTGGCCTTTTTGCGCATGCCCGCCGTATCAAAGATACGCATCGGCACGTCATCCCAAACGGTGCGCAAGGAAATCGCATCGCGGGTAATCCCCGCCTCGGGGCCCGTCAGCAGACGGTCTTCGCCCATAATCTGGTTGATGAGCGTGGATTTACCAGCATTCGGGCGGCCTACGACGGCAACTTGCAAAGGCTTTGCGTTGGTTGGCACAGGAATGGGCGCGTCTTCGTCGCCCAGTTCTGCTTCTTCCTCGGTCAGGTCTACGTCTGTATCTGGCGTGTCCGTATCCACCCGTTCGGCAAAGCCGTCAGCGATCGGCATCAACTGGCTGTAAAGGTCGTTCAACCCTTCGCCGTGTTCTGCGGACATCCGGATCGGTTCGCCCAGTCCAAGGCTATATGCCTCGATCACGCCGGCATCGGCGGCCCGGCCCTCGCCCTTGTTGGCGGCCAGAATCACATGGGCGGATTTCTTGCGCAGGATATCGGCAAACACCAGATCGGACGGGGTCACACCGACGCGGGCGTCAATCATAAACAGGCAGATATCGGCCATATCCACGGCCCGTTCAGTCAAACGGCGCATCCGGCCCTGAAGGCTGTCATCGGTGACTTCTTCCAGACCTGCGGTATCGATCACGGTAAAGCGCAGATCGCCAAGCCGTGCGGCCCCTTCGCGCAGGTCACGGGTCACACCGGGTTGGTCATCGACCAAGGCCAGTTTTTTACCGACAAGACGGTTGAACAGCGTGGATTTTCCCACATTGGGACGGCCCACGATGGCGAGGGTGAAGGACATGGAATGCTCCGAAGGTCAGGTCAAGCCTGCGCTCTAGCCTATTTCGCGGTCAACGGAAAGCGTGCAATTGCCCTTTGGACGACACGACATACAGCGTACCGCTTGCGACGACAGGTGCCGTGGTCGCCCCACCGGGGATCTCCACACTGCCCACAAGCGCGCCATTGGTCGGATCAAAGCTGCGCAGCTTGCCATCGTTTGATGCAATGATCACGCGGCCACCGGCAATAATCGGGCCATAATGGGCAAAGACTTCGGATTGGCGTTTCGGCTTGTCCTTGACGAAATTCGGCAAGGGCACGCCCCAGATCCGCTGGCCTGTGTTTGCATCTAGCCGCACCAGTTCATTCAGATCCGAGATCGCAAAAACGCTGTCCCCTGCGGGCCAAACCGGCCCTATCGCACCGTCGCGGGCGACCCAGCGGCGTTCGCCACCGGCAAGGCTTAGCGCCGCCAGTCGACCCGATTGGTTGCCGACATAAACCGTATCACCGGAAATCACCGGCCCGCTTGTCACATCCGAGATATTGGACAATGCCCGCCCGGGGCGTTTGCCCACAACAGAGGTGTTCCAGCGGTCCAAGCCGCCTTGACGGAACAGGCCCTGCACTTCGCCGGACCCAAATGCCATCACTGCAATGTCGGGGCTGATCGCGGGGGCTGGCGCGCCCAGCACGTTGCTGATGCTGGTGCTGGCACCGGTCTGCCACTGCACGCGTCCATTGGATTTGTTCAAGGCCCAGCCCAAATCGTCACCCGAGGTGAAATAGATCAGATCGCCGTAAACCGTCGGGGCCCCTGAACCGGTCCCTTCGATATCTTGCGACCACCGCGTGCCACCAGTTGCAACATCAAGGGCCGAAACGATGCCAAAGCCCAAAGAGACATAAAGCGTGTCGCCATCCACAGCCAGACCACCGCCGGTCGCATCGCCCCCGCCATCACTGGCCGGGGTCAGGTCTCGGGTCCACAAAACAGCACCCGAGGTCGACGTCGCCGTAACCAACGCGCTTGAATCGATGGTAAACACACGCGCCCCCGACACAACGGGTGCTGCGGTGATGCGCTGCTTGCGGCTGTCGCCTTGGCCGATGTTCGATGACCACGCCAATTGCGGCGCGCTTCGCAGCGCGGCATTGGCGACGCGTGTGCTTGGCGTGCCTGCCGATTGGGACCAGCTTGCGTTATTGACGGCCTTGGGCAGGGCAATCGCGCGGGTTGTGTTGGCGGGAATTGCGATATCGGCGGGTGCTAGCAAACTATCATCATTTTGCAGCACCGACCGCACGTCTTGCCGCAAACCGGGAAGAATCACTTCGGGCTCGGCACAGGCTGACAACAGCAAGGACGCGATCACTGCCCCGATGCCCAGACCGGCACGCCTGACTTTCAGACCGCCACGGGCCGGCTTTAACGTCATGCGCGTATCAAGGTCGCTGTGGAGATTGGTCATGGCCCTGCTCGCTTTGCTCTTAACTCGTGTCATCCGACGCGTCTTGGGACGGTCTTAATTGTTCTGCGCATCTGCCTGCGAGGTCCCGTCGGACCCGGCCAAAGGTGCGGCGGTGCCCATGTCGGGTTCCCCGCCCAGTGCCACAATCACCTGAAGGGCGCGTTGTTGCAAGTCTGCGGTGACTTCGGCATCCAATAAGATCGCCTGATAGCGATCAATCGCCCCCTGCGGGTTGTTTTCCTCAATTTCGATCAGCGCCAGCTGTTCTTCGGCCAGCAAACGCAGCGTGTTGCCGGGCTGGGCCAATGCTTCGAGCGCCAGACGGCGTTCGTTGGCAGGGGTGTCCGTGCCTTGCAGGGTGACCGATTTCAGCTGCGCCATCTCGCGGTAGATGGCGGGAATGTCACCGTTCACGGCGATTGCGTTCAGCGTTTCCACCGCGCCAGCCTTGTCCCCTGCCTCCACCTGCTCGGCGGCGGCCAGGAACCCCAATACCGCAGAGGCACGCGGCGTATCCGCCTCAATCGCGCTAAGGGCTGCGGCCCGCCCTTCAGTTTCTTGCAAGGTCAGCGCGGCAAACATTGCATCGCCCAAGGCTTCGGCTTTGTTGCGCGCTTGTGCTTTTTGGTATTCATTCCACGCTGCACCACCGACGATCAGCACGATGGCCAGAACGGCGATCCACCCATAGCGCTTGAGCATGAAATAGAAGCGGTCGCGCCGAACTTCGTCGTTCACTTCGTCGATGAAACTGTCTGTATCGCTCATGTTTTTGCCCGATCCGCCCTAATTTGATGCTTGTCTTAACGCGCAGCCGCCACCCTGCCAAGGGCCTGACTGCACAGTGTTTTGGCGAGTGCCGCACAAACAGGGAAAGATTGATGGATTTTTGACAAAGTATTCTGTCCGGTTTAGGTGCATTGAACTAACTATTTGCCATCTTATTTATTCTTGACCATGGCGATTTACCCCAAAGGTTCCCAATGCGCATCTTTCCAATAATTGCGGCAATCGCCGTATCCTTCCTTATGTATATGGCGATCTTTCAACGTGACGCCCTGATGGCCGCTGTCGGGATAGGCCAAAGCGATGAAGCAACCGAATCCCTGACTGCCGATCCGGCCCCGAACCAGGTGGCCGACCAAGGGCTGGTAAAAGTCGTTGTGCAACGCAGCACCGCCACATCGCTGGAATCCGCCGTTATCGTGCGCGGCCAGACCGCAGCGGCGCGCCAAGTTGACGTTCAAGCGGAAACCTCGGCCACTGTGGCCTCGCCTCCCCTGCGCAAAGGGTCGCGTGTCGCGGCTGGGGACACGCTATGCGAACTGGACATAGGCACACGGGATGCAGCCCAAAAAGAAGCGCAAGCCCGCCGCGCAGAAGCCGCGTCACGCGTTCCGGAATCCGAATCCCGTGTTGTAGAAGCGCAAGCACGGCTGGACGAGGCGATGATCCGTTTTAACGCCGCCACCAAGCTGGGCGAGGACGGGTTTTCGTCCACCGCGCAGATTGCGACTGCCGGGGCCGCTGTCGCTGCCGCCCGTGCCGGCGTCAGTTCTGCAGAAGCAGGGTTGAATGCCGCCAAATCCGGGATCGAGGCCGCAGATGCCGCCGTCGCCGTCACCCAGACCGAAATCGACCGTCTGACGCTGACCGCGCCCTTTGCGGGGTTGCTTGAAAGCGACACAGCCGAATTGGGCAGCCTGCTGCAAAAAGGGTCGATCTGCGCACGGGTGATCCAACTCGATCCGATCAAGCTGGTGGGCTTTGTGCCCGAAACCGAAGTCGACCGTGTGACCCTAGGGGCCCCCGCAGCCGCACGTCTGGCCGCCGGAAACCGTCAGATCAACGGTCAAGTCACCTTTATTTCGCGCGCATCCGATCCATCGACCCGTACCTTTCGGGTTGAAATCGACGTGCCGAATCCGGATCTAAGCATCCGCGATGGGCAGACTGTGGAAATCGCAATCGCCTCTGCGGGGGTTAATGCGCATCTGATTCCGCAATCCTCGATGACGCTGGATGACGACGGCATTCTTGGGGTGCGCACGATTGATGAAAACAATGTCGTGGCCTTTAACCCTGTTGAACTGGTCCGCGACACACCGCAGGGCATCTGGGTGGTCGGGCTGCCCGAGACCGTCACGATCATCGTGCTGGGCCAAGAATATGTCACCGCAGGCGTCACCGTCGCACCGACCCTGCGCAAGGTCACCCAATGAACGGTATCGTCGATTGGGCTGCGGGCCGTGCGCGCATGGTCATGGCGTTTATCCTGCTAAGCCTTGTCGTAGGCGGCTATGCCTATTCGACCTTGCCCAAAGAGGGCGAGCCCGACATCGAAATCCCTGCCCTGTTTGTATCGGTGCAGTTCCCCGGCATTTCGGCCGCCGATAGTGAAACTCTGCTTGTCAAACCGATGGAGACCGAGCTGTCCGATCTGGACGGTCTGAAAACCATGAGCGGCACGGCCTCTGAGAACTATGCCGGCGTCGCGCTTGAGTTTGAATTCGGCTGGGACAAGACCAAGATCATGGCCGACGTCCGCGACGCGATGAGCACCGCGGAGGCCAAATTCCCGGAAGGTTACGAGAAATATTCGATCACCGAGATCAACTTTTCCGAATTCCCGATCATCATCGTCAACCTGACCGGCCCCGTGCCAGAACGCACCATGGCCCGTGTGGCGCGCGACTTGCAAGACGCTCTTGAAGGGGTCGACGCGGTGCTTGAAGCCGGTCTGGCCGGGGACCGCGACGAGATGCTCGAGGTGCTGATCGACCCTTTGCGCCTTGAGGCATATGACGTCACCGCCGGTGAATTGATCAACGTGGTGCAAAACAACAACCAGCTGATCGCAGCTGGCGAAGTGCAATCGGATCAGGGCAGTTTTGCCGTCAAAATCCCGTCGTCTTTCGATGACCCTCGCGATGTCTACAACCTGCCGGTCAAGACCAACGGCGACCGCGTCGTCACCTTGGGTGATCTGGCCACAATCAATCTGACCTTCGAAGACCGCGAAGGCACGGCACGCTTCAACGGCGAAAAAACGCTGGCGTTGCAGGTGGTCAAACGCAAGGGCTTTAACCTGATCGACACCTCGACCCGCGTCAAGGAAGTGGTCGCCGAACAAAGCGCTGCGTGGCCCGAAGGGCTGAAAGCCGCCGTTGAGATCGGGACCTCCAACGACCAAAGCCGTATCGTGGACAGCATGGTGCAACAATTGATCGGGTCGGTTCTGACCGCGATTGCATTGGTGATGATCGTGGTGTTGGCCGCCCTTGGCATTCGGGCGGCGTTGCTGGTGGGCTTTGCCATTCCAACGTCGTTTCTGCTGTGTTTCGCCTTTCTGGCGCTGATGGGGATATCGATTTCGAACATCGTGATGTTCGGGCTTATCTTGGCCGTGGGCATGTTGGTGGACGGTGCGATCGTGGTGGTCGAATATGCCGATGCGCGTCAACAACAAGGCGAAGGCCCAATGCAGGCCTATGTCACCGCCGCCAAGCGGATGTTCTGGCCAATCATTTCATCAACCGCGACGACGCTTTGCGCGTTCTTGCCCATGCTGTTCTGGCCCGGTGTACCCGGCCAGTTCATGGGCATGCTGCCGGTCACCTTAATCTTTGTTCTGTCGGCATCTTTGGTTGTGGCACTGGTCTATCTGCCGGTTTTGGGCGGCGTCACCGGGCGTCTTGAACGCTGGATGGCCGATAACATGGCCGCAATCGCGGGGCTGCGGATTTACCTGCACTTGGCTCTTTTTCCGGTCGCATTCGTGATGATCATCCTTTTTGCAGCCCTCAGTGGGCCGCTTTTCGCGGTAATTTCAGCGCAG